>JAVBPI010000190.1:0-5347 GCA_031549705.1 Thermoguttaceae bacterium | reverse complement strand
TGGCGTGGTACATGGCAATATCGGCATATTTGATGAGAACATTGTAGTTCTCCGTATGATAAGGAAATAACGCCACGCCGATACTCAAACCCACCTTGTACTTCTCGATATAGCGGTCAAGCGTTTGCGAACTGAAATTGTCAAGCACCTTTTGCGCCACCGCTTGAGCTTCATCCTCCGTCCCGACACCGGGAACGATTTGCACGAATTCGTCCCCCCCGATGCGAGCGGAAACGTTTAGGATTCCGGCCGGCGGACGGAATGATTTGGCGTTCGCATGGACGCCGTTCAGGTAGGCGCCGATATGACGCAGAAGTTCGTCGCCTGCGTCATGACCGGCGTGATCGTTGACCGTTTTGAAGTTGTCGAGATCGATCAGCAAAAACGCGAACGAAGTCCGTTTTTTCAACGATTTCTCCGCGATTTCCGGCAGATAAGTCATCAGAAATTGTCGATTCGGCAATTCCGTCAGAACGTCGTAATTCACCATTCGGAACAACGTATCCCGCATTTTTCGAACTCGATGCAACAGCAACGCTACGATGACGGTCATCACGCCCATCGTAACAATCAACGTGCCGATCAACGTGACGGCGTTTCGGAACGAGGCGTCGTTGCTTTTCTGGATATACGTGTCTTCGATGTCCGTACAGATGATGCCGACGACTTTGCCCTCTTTGCGAATGGGAACCGCTCCCGTGTTGAAACTGCCGTATTCGTCGATCACGTTCATGATGCCGGCGGAATCTTCACCGCGAAAAGCTCGTTCATACACCGGAGATAACGTGTATTCCTTGAACCGGGTGTCCTCCACATCTTCGTCGGTATCGAAAAGAAGAACGTATTTGTCGCCGATCGGCTTCAGTGCGTAGATGTATTTGGCGCCGACCTGATTCCGCAAGGAACGCAAATCCCCAAGGGTTCGCCGATAGGCTTCGATGTCGTTTTCGATGTCTTTCACGCTTTGATAGGAATCGAACTTGTCGACGTCGAGCAATTCCCTCGCCGCGACGGAAATGGAAATCAACTGCGATTGGACGCTGTCCTCAAGGACCTCCATCAAATCGCTCGTGTTTTTCAACGTCATGAAGACGGTGATGGCGATAACGATAACGGAAAATCCGAGAAAGGAGAGAATCGAGATGCACTGGAATCCGTTTTTTTTCAAGGCAATTTCCTTTTCAATAAATAGTTTCAAATACACGGAGTACCGGCTAAATGGTTTCTGCAACAATATAACATGAACGGTTGTCCGCAATCAATCTGCACTTCCGGCCTTGATCGTGTCCCGGCTGATTCCTTCGACGGTTTCCGGCGGAACCTTCAGGACGACCCGGTCGAAGCTGACCAAGCCGTTGCATTCCGACTCAACGTCGGTTAATTGATGAAATACGGCTCCGCAAAGACCTTCCGTTTTCGCCAGGCGACGAAGATCTTCGTTCATCGTTCGGAATCTGCTCAAGAGCGTCGCGGAATCCGGAACGTGTTGGTATCCCCACGTTTCCGTGGTCCAGAGATTCGCTTTCGGCGGGACCAACGTCAGACCGCCGAACGATCCGATGATCGACGCTCGCTTGCCGTCCGATTTCGGCGCTTCCGGTCCCGGAAATTTGTGCTGGTCGTTGATTTGCCCGACGTTTAAATCCTTCCAGCCGCTTGCGCTGTTCACCAGCCGCGACGGGTCGAGCCGAAGCATTATCTCCGTGAGGTCTTCGGTCCTGTGTTGTCCCCAACCTTCGTTGAAAAGCGTCCAGACAACCACGGATGGATGATTCGAAAGGTTTTGAACCATCCGGCGCAGCTCCCATTCGAACTGCCGTTGCGATTCCGGCGTCCGATTTTCGGCGCTCGGCATCTCCTGCCAAACCAGCATTCCGAGGCGATCCGCCCAGTAATACCAGCGTTGCGGCTCGACCTTGACGTGCTTCCGAATCATGTTGAAGCCGAGCGATTTCGCAATCTGAATGTTCGATTGGATCGCTTGGTCCGACGGCGCGGTGTAAAGCCCGTCCGGCCAGTATCCCTGATCGAGCACGCCGAGCAAAAACGTCGGTTTATTGTTGAGTCGAATTCGAATCCGACCTTCGGCGTCCCGAGTCAAGTCGATTTTTCGGAGCCCGTAATACGTTTCGATTTGGTCGACCGGCGATTCCTTGTCGAGCAGTTTGACCCGGATTTGGTAAAGATTCGGCGAATCGGGAAACCAGAGTTGCAGTGATTCTTTCGGAATCTTCAGCAGGAGCGGCCCGTCGGAACCTCCGTAAGCGGTTGCGATTCTCTTTTCGCCGTTGAACAATTCCGCAATGAGAAAAAGATTCCTGCGAGGCTTCGAAACGTCGGCAAGGATCGTGATTTCCCCCGTATCGATGTTTCCCGACAAGGAAACGTCTCGGATGTATTCTTTTGGAACTGGTTCCAACCAAACGGTCTGCCAAATTCCGCTGACGGAAGTGTACCATGTTCCCGACGGTGTCGACGTCTGCTTGCCGCGCGGTTGCTCGCCTCGATTCGTCGGGTCGTGAACATGCACAATCAATTCGTTTGGTTCGCTGGTCTTGACGGCGTCCGTGATGTCGAACGAAAAGGGATCGTATCCACCGAGATGGGCTCCGATCCGACGTCCGTTGACCAGAACCGTCGCCGACCAGTCGACCGCTCCGAATTGAAGCAGAATACGACTCTCTTTCGGCCAGGAATCGGGAATCGTGAAAACCCGACGGTAAATCATCGTCTCCATCGACCGCGTAATTCCCGAGAGCAACGACTCAACCGGAAACGGAACGAGAATTTTTTCCTTGAACGGTTCCGAAGGGGGCCGATTTCCCTCCTTGATCTCCCAAAGGCCGTTCAGGTTCGCCCAGTGTTCACGGACCATCATCGGTCTCGGATACTCCGGATGAATGTTCGTCGCCGTAACGTCTTTCCCCCACGGGGTTTTCAACAACGTGATTCTCGGCGTTCCCGGAACGATTCCCCCCGCCAGTTCGCGTGGATTGATCAACTCCTGCGCTTCCGAAGCGATGCTCCAACAAAGAAAGACGACGGCAATCGCCCCGAAAATTCGAAGGTTTATTGGGATTGTTTTCATTTCGTCGTGTCCTTGACTCCGGATGGTTTGAGACCGCAATCCCGATATTATACCCGATTTGTTTGATTTTTGAATATCGCGCTGCGCGGCTAAAACGCAAGCGTTTTGCGTTCTTTTTCGAGATTCGCGAAAAATTTTCGGAATCCCTCTTGATTGTTTTACAACTAAGACTAATATAGTGGCAATTGAGGTGAGACCATGAAACTATTCCGCAAAGATTCCGACTACGCGATCCGAACGCTGCTGTATTTGGCCCAGAGAAAGGACCAGACGCCGGTTTCGTCGACGATTGCTTCGAAAGAACTTGGAATTTCGTGCTTTTTTCTTCGGCGAGTCTTTTCAACGCTGATCAAAAATGGATACTTGACGGCAACCGAAGGAGCTCAAGGGGGAGTTCGACTCGTCCGCGAACCGTCGACAATTACCGTGGGCGAAATCATGGAACTGTTTCAGGGGCCCCTCGAAATGAGCGATTGCAAGTCGGGCAAAAAACCGTGTCCGAACCGTTGCGGTTGTCCGTTGCGTCGACGAATTCTCGGAATCGAACAAATAGTCGCCGACGAATTCCGTAAAATCACAATCCAAACCCTGATCGACGACATCCAACAATGATCCACGCTTGCGTTTTAGCCGCACAGCGCGAAATCTTTAACTTTTTCCAAAGGAGCCAACCCATGAGCATGTTCTGTTATCAATGTGAGCAAACGGCCAAAGGAACCGGTTGCAACTATCTCGGCGTCTGCGGCAAGACGGACCGCGTTGCCAAACTTCAGGATCTGTTGGTCGCGGAGTGTAAAAAACTCGGCTCCAAAGCGGTCCAAATGAAAGCGAAAGGGGAGCAGAGCGACTTCCTCGACTCGATGGTGCTCGACGCCCTGTTCACGACGGTTACGAACGTCAATTTCGACGAGGAAAAGATCGCCAAAATGATCCTCGAAGCGAAAGAACAGACCGGCGAAAAACTTTCCGGCGTCGAGCTGAACAAACTTCTCGGCGAATCGGAACTCTATGCGGTCGACGCCCAGAAAACGAAATACGGCGACACGGTCGCGGGGCTCCAGAACCTGATTCTGTACGGATTGAAGGGAGCCGCGGCGTACACGCACCACGCCAAGGCGCTCGGCAAGACCGACAGGGAACACCAGATGGAATATCACCGCGTTCTGGATTTTCTGTCCAAAAATCCGACGGATATCAACGAACTGCTCGGCGAAGCGCTTCACGTCGGCAAGATCAATTATCGGGCGATGGAACTTCTCGATGCCGCGAACACGGAAGCGTACGGAAAACCGGAACCGACCGAAGTGAACACGACGGCGAAAGCGGGCAAGTGTATCGTCGTTTCCGGACACGATTTGAAGGACCTTTACGAACTGCTCGTTCAAACGGAAGGAAAGGGGATCAACGTCTACACGCACGGCGAAATGCTCCCGGCGCTGGCGTATCCCGGGTTGAAGAAGTTCAAACATCTCGTCGGCAACATCGGTTCCGCTTGGCAGAATCAAAAGAAGGAATTCGACGGTTTCCCCGGCGCGATTCTCTTCACGACGAACTGCATTCAGGAGCCGAAGGATTCGTACAAAGCGAACGTTTTCACGACGGGACTCGTCGCCTGGCCGGGCTGCGTGTCGATTCCGTCTGATCCGAGCGGCAAGAAGGATTTCGGTCCGGTAATCCAGAAAGCCCTTTCGCTGCCGGGATTTGCGGCGGACGAACCGGAGCACAAGATCACGATCGGTTTCGCGGCGGATACCGTGCTCAGCGTTGCGAACGTCGTCGTCGACGCCGTGAAGAGCGGAGCTTTAAAGCATATCTTCTTGATCGGCGGTTGCGACGGCGCGAAGCCGGGCCGGAATTATTACACGGAATTCGCCGAAAAGGTTCCGTCCGATTGCGTGATCCTGACGCTTGCCTGCGGTAAATTTCGTTTCAACAAGCTCGACTTCGGAAAACTCGGCCCGTTACCGCGATTGCTCGACATGGGACAATGCAACGACGCTTACTCCGCGATTCGTGTCGCCGTTGCGCTTGCCGGCGTGTTCAACTGCGGCGTGAACGACTTGCCGCTCTCGATCGTCCTGAGTTGGTACGAACAGAAAGCGGTCGCGATTCTGCTCACGCTGCTGTCGCTGGACGTCAAGGGGATGCGGCTCGGACCGAGTCTCCCCGCGTTCCTGACGCCGGACGTGCTCCAGGTGCTGATCGATAAGTTCGACATCAAGCCGACCGGAACGCCGGACGAGGACCTCAAAGCGATTT
>JAVBPI010000154.1:0-4690 GCA_031549705.1 Thermoguttaceae bacterium | reverse complement strand
CGGCTGCGGGACCGGACGCGATGTTGTCGAACTGGTGTTGCGCGGCGCCGCGGAAGGAATCGGTCTCGAAATCCAAACGACGGCTCACGAAACCGCCCGCAAACTTGCCGAACGGTACGACGTCTCCGACCGTTGCCGTTTTCAAACTGCTTCCACCGTTCCCGCCGATCTCGTGATCTCCATCGACGCTTTCGAACATTTCGACGATCCGGCGGCAATCCTGAATCTCATGGCGGGCTGCCTGAAACCGAACGGCATCGCCTGGATTTCTTTCGGCCCAACATGGTACCATCCGTACGGCGGACACCTTTTTTCCGTCTTTCCATGGTCGCACCTGATTTTCACCAAATGGGCGCAAATCGAATGGCGAAAGAAATACCGCAGCGACGGCGCAACCCGATTCCGTGAAACTGCCGGCGGACTGAACCAAATCTCGATTCGCCGATTCAAAAAGTTCGTGCTCCAAAGTCCGTTCGCCATCGAAACCTTCGAAACGCTGCCGATTCGTGGAATCAAGTTGTTCAACAATCCGCTGACTCGCGAATTCCTATCGAGCTGCGTTCGTTGCCGATTGCGATTGCGGTAGAATTTGCGGAATCATCGATTTTTTTCTTGAATTCCGGACTTTCGTGTGTTAAGATGGGATAGATGCCATCCTTCTCTTGATTTTCAACAACAATGTCCGGACTTACGATCGCCTCCAATGCGAATTCGCTGGCGGCGCAGTTCCAACTGCAGCGCACGCAGAAAAGCATTGCGAATACGCTGACACAGATGTCGACCGGCTATCGGATCAACTCCGCCAAGGACGATCCGGCCGGACTGATCGGCTCGACGTTGATGCGCGCGGAGATCACGGCGACAAACGCGGCGATCAAGAATACGGAACGGGCGAACCTGATGCTGAACGTCGCGGAATCCGGGATGCGGCAAATTAGCAATCTGCTGAACGACGCCAAAGGGCTTGCAGTCGAAGCGGCGAACACCGGAGCGATGAGCGCTGAACAGATTCAGGCGAATCAGATTCAGATGAACGAGATTCTCAATTCGATCGACCGGTTCTCCGGAATGACGAATTGGCTCGGGAAACCGCTTTTGGACGGCTCCCTCTCGGCGGCAAATGGCGGCGCGACGTTCCAACTCGGGCAGGACGTCGTTTCGAGTCAGCAGGTGAACGTCCCGATCGAAAGTACACGAACGACCAGCGTCGGCAACACGTCTGGAACGCTCAACGACCTTCGGAGCGGCGGCTCGGCGGCATTGGCGTCGAATCCCGGGTTGGCCGACAATATTCTTTCGTCCGCGATTTCGCAAATTGCAACCCAACGAGGTTCCATCGGAGCGACGCAGAAATACACCCTCGACACGAACATCGACTTCTTGCAGGACTATCTCGTCCAAATCACTGCGGCGGAGGGGTCGATTTCGAACACCGACTACGCTTTGGCGGCCTCGAACCTGATGCGGGACCAAATTCTTTTCCAGGCGGGCAAATCGGCGCTGGGGATCATCAACCAGAACGCCTCCTACGCCGCTTCGTTGCTGCAATAGGTCTTCTTATCGCGCTGCGCGGCTAAAACGCAAGTGTCGTATCGGGTTCTTTGCTCGATTGGTATACTTTTTCGGTGGAAACGGTATAATCGCCATCAGATTTTTCCCGTTTCACCTGCCCACGAAAGGAACTCAGATCATGCCGCGATTGGTTCTCCTGTTGCCGTTTCTCCTGCTTGTCAGCACGCTGAACGCCGCCGAAAAAGCGGCTCCGGAAGGGGCCGATCTTTTCGGAAAAGTCCGTATCCGACTGCTCGATAAGAGCGGCGCCGAACTGAAGTTTGTCGTCGGTGCGGCAACCGCGAAACCGGCGATGACGGAGGAAAAGTATCAATGCAAAGACGCGGAAGTCGTCCTTCTTTCCTGCGTCGATCCGGCATCGAGGAGCATCGTTTGCCGCGTTGAGTCGCCGCTTCTGGAATCCGGCGACGTCCTGATCGGGCTCCAATTTCCGAAGGAAAACCGCCTGCCGAAACTCACCGCTTCGGGAAATCGGGCAACCTTCGAAGGAAGGGCAGGCAAAATCCTGCTCGGCTGGAACGACAAGGGAACGCTCACATCGCCCAAACCCCGAAAAGAACTGAAAGTGATTCTCGCCGAATACGGTGGGACCGACCGTTGGGCCGATGTTACGGAAACCGTTCGGGACCTGATTATCGGCGACACGCTTGATATCCGCGCGGGAAATTTCCTGTTCGGCGATCCTGCCGGCGGCGTCGTCAAAAATCTGATGCTGACCTATTCGCTGGAAGACGACGAAAAACTCGAAACGTTCAGCGAGAACCAACTCGTTAAAATTCAGTTCGACCCGAAGGACCAATTCTACCGTTTGGATGCCGGGAAGCAGCCCGCCTTCGAATTCGTCGTCGCCCAAAGCCCAGTTCAGCTTCCCGTAAAGCTTCCGACGTTCGCCGAAGCGAAAAAACATGCCGAAAGCATGAATGTTCCGAAGTCGGCGTTTTAATTTTGGTGTCTTGCGGCAACGTCGGGACCGAAGGTCCCGGCTCGTTGGAGGAGGAACTTTTTATGATATTACGTTCGATGAGAATTGTCGTTGCCGCCGCGTTGGTGTTGTCGGCGTCGCTTGCTTCGGCGCAGAAGTTGGAAAACGTTGCGCCGTCCTATTGTCAACCGCGAGTCTCCGACTTTTCGCTCCTCTGGTGGGCGAACGGCCTCGAAGGTCGCACGGAAATGGATTATCCGCGCACTCCCAATCAAGCCGTCGAAGAAGCGAAGAAAAGCCGACGGTTGCGTTGCCTTCAGACCGGATTCCATGCGTTCGTGCTGGACGTCGAGTCGCTGGAAATGGTTCGCCAGGGATTTTTCGAAGAGCCCGGAACGTATTCGTCGGCGTTGTTCGAAACGAACAACTCGTTGTTCCAGGCGGCAGGAGAAGCCGACCTGGAACTCTCGTTGATCGTTCGCGGCAAGAAATATTACGCCGACCGGAGCGGCGTTACGGAAAAGGACGTTTCCGCCTGCCGTGTGATCGAAAGCGGTCGGTTCGTGCAACGGTTCGACATCCAGGGAATCCGTTTCAAAAACGACCTCGGCAACTTCCTCGAGGACGGTGTCGGACGTTTCGAAATCCTCGCTTGGCCGAACCGCCAGGTCATGACGTTCGAAGTCGAGCAAACCGCCCTGGAGCCGAAAGAAGGGGCGGAAGAACAAAAACCGTGGAAATTGGGGCACCTTCAAATTTCGTACAAAAAGAAAGACAAATCGATCAATCGGACGAGTTCGACGCCGCACAGCTTCGACAAGATCGGGGTCCGCAAAAGTGTTCGTTGCGAACTTTCCAACCAACCGGACACGTCGAACGCCGTCAAAATCGAAGCGATCGACACCGCGACCGGCAAACCGGTCAAGACCGGTTACGATTGGACATGTTACGCCCATTACGTCGATCTCGACGATGTGGTGCGGCAGCGTTCGCCGAAGGCAAACCGTCCCGACGACCTGATGGAACGAATCAAGATCAATGTCAAGAACACCCGGAACGAGGCGGCGGTTCCGATCGTGTTTCGAAAATCGTCGAAAGCGTTCAAAAACACCCCCACCGGCGTCGGAATCACCGGAATCTCGGCGATCATTCGTGACAAGGACGGTTTGCCGCTGGGAATTCCCGTACAACTCAGCAAGAATTGGCACGGCGAAGAAGGGGGCAAGGATCCCTTGGCGGGAATCTGGTTCCGTGGAATCACGATGCTCCGATTGCCGCCGACTTCCGAAACCGACTTCGAACTGTCGATCGTGTACGATTATTGGGGAGGCGTTCCCGCCGCGTCTCACGCCCAACTCTCGCTGATCGGTTGGGGGAGCAATCAACTTTGGGAGGAAGCTGCTCTCGGAAGTTGGGGGGAATCGATTTGCTTCGAACCGGACAAAGCGCAAGGAAAAGCCGCCGTGCTCGACTTTCGCCCCCTGATGGTTTGGGCGATGGACGCCCCGGACAAGAAAAAATGGGGCTGGACCAACAACGTCGGCGGTGCTGATTTTCTCGTGCTGCAAGGCTCCGACGGCAAACGAATTCCGAACGGTCCGATGAAAACGTACAGAATCGCGTCCGGTCCCTGTCTCACGGAAACCGTGTACACAGGAAAAACCGCCGACGGCAAGATCGACCAGACCGTTGTCGCATCGCTGTACCGGACCGACGATTGCACGCGCGGGATATTCCGTGTCAAATATACGGTCAAGGAACGGGTCGACTTCAAACGACTCGTTCTTTTTCAAGCGGGAGCAGATCATTACAGTTATACCGGCGAGAAAAAGTTCGCGGTCGGCAACGAGTCGGGTCTCATCAAGGAATGGGACACGAAATGGGGCGGAGACGGGGCGAACCAAGAAAACGCCGTGAATCGAACGGAGCCGCAGGAACTTAACGGACAGATTCCATGGATTTCGATGCACGACGGCGCAAGCCGCGACAAAACCGGTGTTGGAGCGTGGGCGAACCGCGGGATCGTCGTTCGTCGTTGGGTTGCGACCCTCGACGGAAAAACGACGTTGCCGTGGATGGTCGAAAGGGGCGCCAAGGTTCGCGGTACGCCGACGTCGCTGGTCGATATCGTTCCCCCTCCCGGCGTTACGAAATTGGAAGCGGGAGATTCCGTCGAGGCGGAATTCGAACTGGTCG
>JAVBPI010000046.1:0-8599 GCA_031549705.1 Thermoguttaceae bacterium | reverse complement strand
TTCAGCGCATCTCCAGGCCCTCCTCTCTTTCCCTCCTCGTCGCTCTTCTGATCTTTAGCGATTGCGTCGCTCTCTTGGAGGCGTTTCACGGCTGCTGCTTCTTCTTCCGCTTTCTTCTTGGCAGCGGCTTCCTCGGCGGCTTTTTTCGCGGCGGCTTCTTCTTCCGCTTTCTTCTTGGCAGCGGCTTCTTCGGCGGCATTTTTCGCGGCGGCTTCGGCTTCCGCTTTCTTCTTGGCAGCAGCTTCTTCGGCGGCCTTTTTCGCGGCGGCTTCGGCTTCCGCTTGCTTTACTGACTCATCGGCGGATTGTTCATCTTCCGGACAGCGGGTCAGTTCTTCGTCGGCGGCAGGACGAACCGGAGCGGTCAGCACGACTTGCAGAAGCTCCTTGTCGATTCGCTCAAGGACGTTTTCCGCAACCGGTAGTTCAAGGTTGTATTGGGGAAGTTCCGAGGGAATCACCAACGGCAGCGGCTCTCGGAGCGTTTCGTCGCCAACCTGTTCGAGCATGGAGACCGTCTCGACCCGACGAATTGTGGGAACGGTGATCGTGGTTTCGGAGCGTTGCACCGCAGGCCGATCGTCGCAAACCTTCTTCCGAAGAGATCGAAGGCTCGTCTGTTGATAATAGTATTGTTTCGGAGCCGGAATAATCAGGAGCGAACTGTTCCCGTTTTCCCGTCCACGACGTACCGAAGTCGCTTTTTGGATCGAGAGCGAATCGGCATAACTCTGAACACCGGCAAGAATGTTCTGCATCTCGTTCTGGATGCGGCCGACAGCAACGTCGGCGAGAAGTTTTTGCTCCGAAATCATCCGTTGTCGCAATAGTTCTTCGCTCTTTTTGTCCTGTTCGAGGAGCGACTGTTTAAACGCTTGCGACGTCTCACCGACCTTCGTTTGGACGCTCTTCAGACCGGCCTCGGATTCCTGGAGAATCGACCGTGAAAGCCCGTTGAGTTGTCGTCCCCAGTATAAATGGAGCACGACAACGAGAACGGCAGCGAACACGAACAACTTGAAAAAAAGGTTTCTACCGATTTTCATGGCTTATCACTTTGCTGGCAACAAATTGCATAGGGATGGGTATGATCCTTCATTTACATCGGAGCTCCTCGTTTGTCTTGTTTACCCATTCTTTTTATTTTGTGCTTTTGATTGTGTTTGTCGAGTCGAACAAGTCACACGCAAAAAATTTTTTCGGGATATTCCCTAAAACAGAAAATTTCGCCATAATAGTCATTATGTAATCAAAATACTTTCGTCTTTTCTTGAAAAGGAGTAATCCATGAAACGCCGTATGTTCCTGAAATCCGCCGCGTTGTCGACGTTGGCGGCGGCTTCGTTCTCTTCGCTTTCGTTTGCCGATGAAAAGAAAAAGATTCCGCTTTCGGTGCAAGTGTATTCGGTTCGCAAAGCAGCGGAACAAGATTTGGCCGGTGCTTTGAAAAAAATCGCGGCCATCGGATACCAAGGTGTTGAATTTGCCGGTTATTACGGAAAAGACCCGAAGGATATCCGTAAGATGTTGGACGATGTCGGGTTGAAATGCAGCGGAACCCACACGGGAATCGGCGCTCTTCGCGGCGACAATTTCGACCAGACGGTTGCAATTCACAAGGCGCTGGGAACGAAGTACATCATCGTGCCGGGCGGCATCGACAAGGAACTGCACAACATCGAGACGAACAAAGCGATGGCGGATGAGTTCAACAAATTGGCCGAACGATTGAAGGCGGTTGACTTGTTCATCGGTTATCATGCTCACGCCGGAGATGCTAAACTGATCGACGACGTTCCGGCGTGGGAACGGTTCTTCAACGAAACAACGCCGGACGTCCTCATGGAAATGGATCTCGGCAACTACCAGATGGGCGGAGGCGATCCGTACGCCATGATCGAAAAGTTCAAAGGTCGCTCGAAGGCGGTTCACTTGAAGGAAACCGGTCCGAACGTCATCGGCCAAGGCGATGTCGATTGGAAACGAGCCTTCGAACTTTGCGAAACGGTCGGCGGCACCGAATGGTACGTCGTCGAGGACGAAAAGACCGCCGACAGCTTCGAGCGCATCGAACTTTGTTTCAAAGCCCTCAAAGAAATGGGCAAATAGTCGTTTCCAAGAACCGGGGACGAAGCGTACTTGCGCAGTCCCCGGATCTACTTGTTGGTACGTTATATCACAAAAGCCACGTCATTTTTTCTCGTTGGGAACGTTTTATGGCGGGATTGTTGCGCACCCCCCTGTTTGATTGGCATGTCGCCCAAGGAGCTCGAATGGTCGAGTTCGGAGGTTGGGAGATGCCGGTTCAGTACTCCTCGGTCATCCAGGAACACGAAGCGACTCGCACGGCGGTTGGACTTACCGACGTTTCCCACATGGGACGCCTGATTTTTGAAGGGCCGGGAGCCTGTCGTTTTCTGGATTCCGTGCTCACCCGAAACGTTGCGTCCATCAAGCCGGGACAGATTCGCTATTCGCTGTTGACCAACGAGTCCGGCGGAATCGTCGACGATCTGTTGGTTGGACTGCTCAATCGGGACAGCGGCGGGGGACAGTACTATTTCGTCGTGGTGAACGCTTCGAATCGGGGCAAAGACGTCGCCGTTTTCAGGCAACACCTGACGCCGGAAATCGCCGATGCACCGGGAAACGAAGTCAACATGATCGACGTGACTTCGGAATGGGCGATGGTCGCCGTCCAGGGACCAAAATCGGTGGAATTATTACAACCGTTCATTTTCGCCGACCTTTCACCGATCAAGTACTACAATGGCTTGGAAACGTCGTTCACCAACGGCGGACGTTGGTGCATGGTGACCCGAACCGGCTACACCGGCGAAGACGGCTTCGAAGTCTGCATGGAATCGTTCGTCGCCGAGCAAATGGTCGATTCGTTCATGCAAGCCGGCGTACCGTTGGGAGCCAAGCCGACCGGATTGGGCGCTCGGGATACGTTGCGGTTGGAAGCGTCGTTGCCTCTCTACGGACACGAAATGAGCGACGAAATCAATCCGTTCGAGGTCGGATTGGAATACGCCCTGCATTTGGACGGTCCGGACTTTCCTGGTCGGGACGCTCTCAAGAAAATCAAAGGCGAACCACTCCCCCAAACCCGAATCGGCCTCGAAATGCGGGAAAAACGTCCGGCACGAGAGGGGTGCGAGATTTTCGTCGGAGGGCAAAAAGTCGGTTGGGTGTCGAGCGGAACATTCGCCCCGACGCTCCAAAAACCGATCGCCATGGGATTTGTTCCCCCGGAATTCTCGCAGCCGGGACAGGAATTGTCCGTCGACATCCGGGGAAAACAGAGCCCTGCCGTCGTCGTACCGATGCCGTTCTATAAACGGAAAGATTAGTTTCCCCGTTTAGCCGAAGCGGCGCATCGGGCAGATGAGATTCTTCCACCCAATGATCAGGTCATCATGAGATTCGGACTCATTTGTTTCGCTTTGATGCTATTCGCTCCGTTTGCTCTCGGCGAAGAAACGCCGACGCTTCCGACCGACGTCTCCGCTCAAGCCGTTCCCAAGCGAGCAATTCCGGCAACCATCAAGATTGCGCTCGATTGTTCCGAAGTTCCTGAAACCCGCATGTGGGGCGAAAAAGCCGTGAAGGAAGCCGAAAAATGGTATCCCAAACTTGTCGACCTGCTCGACAGCGACGGATTCCAGCCGGCGACGAAAGCAACGATTCGTTTCAAAAAAATGGACGGCGTCGCTCATACATCCGGAGACACGATCACGATTTCCGCCGATTGGATCGCCAAACGTCCGGACGATATCGGCATGGTGATTCATGAGTTGATCCATGTCGTTCAAGCGTACAAGCATCGAGTTCCCGGTTGGGTTACCGAAGGAATCGCCGACTACATTCGCTTTTTCGTTTACGAAAAGAACGGCGAGAAAATGTGTCGGGTGAATCCGGAGCGGGCAAAGTACACGGACAGTTACCGAACGACGGCCGCTTTTTTCGATTGGATTGTCCGAACCCACGAGACGGATTTCATCACGAAACTGAACGCTGACTCCCGTGCCGGAACATATTCCGACGAGTTTTTTCAGAAAACGACCGGCAAAACGGTTGACGATCTTTGGACGGATTTCATCGGAACCTTGAAAAAGAAATAAAATCGGTTATCCTCGTATTCAAAGAGCCGGTGCAACCACCGAACTTAACGACATAATTTACGGAATCACCATGGACCCGAATTCATTGAAATACGCCCCTTCTCACGAATGGGCCGCCGTTTCCGGCGACATCGCAACCATCGGCATCACGGATTTCGCCGTCAAAGCGTTGACCGACTTGGTTTTCATCGATCTGCCGGCTGTCGGCAAGTCGGTGGAAGCCGGTGAAATGTTCGGCGAAGTCGAATCGGTCAAAGCCGTCAGCGAACTTCTTTCCCCCGTCTCCGGTGAAATTGTCGAAGTCAATTCGGAAATCGCCGACAATCTCGACTCGTTGGCGTCCGATCCTTTCGGCGCGGGCTGGCTCGTCAAGGTTAAAATGAGCAACCCGGAAGAACTTGCGAAGCTGCTCAATTTCACGGCCTATCAAAAACAGTGCCTCGAAGAAGAGCATTAAAAGCCGCAAGCCGGTTTTCCCGCCGTTTTTGGTAAAAAAACCACAAATTCAGGGTTGGAGATCGGCCTTTCTTCTGCTAAAATCTATCAATCGTGTTGCTCGAGATCGGTGTCGAACCGGTCGTCGAACAATGTTCCGTTTCAAGTTTGAATTCTTCGGGATACCTGGTTTCGACTTCTGCCGTTTGGGTTCAAACGATTTCGGTTTTTCACTTTCATGACCAAACAAAATCAATCGTCCCCGGTTGAAAAGAACGGCCTTTCCGTACGGCAATGGTCGGTCTTGCTCATCACTTTCCTGCTCGGCATTGTTGCGGTTTTTGCCGTAGACAAGTTTTTTCTTTCAGGACATGCATCCGCAGGAACGGTTCATGCCGCTTCAACACCGCGTTAGCGTCTCCGGCGTCATTCGTCCGCAATCGATTCGTCCGTTTTTTCAAGGAGGATTTGTCCATGGGAACTCGTATACCGCTCAATAAATCGTATGTCGAACAGCGAGCGCTCGAGAAGAAGTTGGAAATGAGCACCGCCGAAATGGGGCTGTCGGTCCGAACGACCAACTGCCTCGACGAACAAGGCATTTGCACCGTTGGCGATCTGCTTGCCTGCAAGCGGGAAGATCTGTTGACGATTTCCAATTTCGGCGAAAAAACGCTTGAAGAAGTTTACCAGTCGTTGGAAAAGCTCGGTTTTTATCGAACGGACCGACAGCCGCGAGCCGCCAGCTGATGATGGTAGCCGGAAGCGAAGGGGATTCCCGTAGCACCCGGTTTCTGCCTTTGTGGGCCGACATGTCAACCGGGCGCTCTCGCGGAGTACCGCTTCGCTTCCGGCTACCAAGAAAGCCCCAGCAAATGTGTTGTTCGTGAACGGTTTTCGCTTTCCATTTTCGTTCTTCGGATGGTTGCGCCAACGTCGTTGGGGCGAGGCGTTCGTTTATTCGTTTATCCTCTTCGGCTCGCTGTCGTTTCTCGGCATCCAACTGACGACGTGGGCGATTCCACAACTCAATCTTTACCAAGAGTTTGCGCCGGTCTCCGGAACCGTTCTCGAAACACGCATCGAATCCGAAGAACGGGACGGTTTGACCGTTTACCGTCCGGAAGTTCGTATTGAATACACTGTTGGCGGCAACAAGCACGAACTTTGGACCTTCGACATCAAAACATTGCAGGGACGCGGCGGGTTCGTCTCACAACGGAAAAACGCCGAAAAAGCAATTGCTCCGTACGTCGTCGGAAAAGAGCGACGGTGTTGGTATTTTTTGGAGGATCCGACAAAGGGGATCGTTCAATGGACGATTCCGATTTGGGGATGGTTCTTTCTCGCTCTCTCCTGCTGCCTGGCGGTGTTGGGAACGGTCGGGTTGGCAAGGTCGTTGCGGCAGGATTATCTCTCGGACGAACGGCGAGTTGCGCAAAGAACGTCGAAAAACGTTTCTCCGCTCCAATGGTTGGGCGAATCGGTTAAACGCTCGAAATGTCCGACGGTCCCGGATATCAAGGCGATCAGCGAAAGTCCCGGCACTCATCTCGCGCTTCGACTGCCGACCGACAGCCAACCGTTGTTTCCGTTGATCGGGTTGACGCTTTTCGGCTTGGCATGGAACATCGTTGCCTGGAGCGTGATGGTCCACTCCTTTTTCAATCCGGTCGAACATTGGTCCGACCACGTTTTTGGCATTATTCTTCGTGCCGTATTTTGCGGAGTCGGAATCATTTTGTTTGCCGCGGTGATTCACCAAGTACTGCTGGCGTTCGGATTCCGACCGACGGTGCTTGAAATCTCCGACCACCCGATTTATCCCGGTCGCCGATATCGGATGCTGCTGCTCCAATCAGGCGTCATTCGATTTCAAGAACTGACGATCGCCGTGGTTTGCGAGGAAATCGCCCGCTTTCACCAGGGAACCGACACGATCACAAGTCGGAAAGAGGTGTTTCGGCAGACGCTGTTTTCCCGAACTGATTTCGAAACGACGGCGGACGCTCCGTTGGAACAGGAATTCTTTCTGCAATTGCCGCTCGGCGCGATGCACTCTTTTCGGCAGGAGAACAATGAGATTCTCTGGAAAATCGATGTGTTCGCCAAACTCGTCGGTTGGAACGAGATCCGGCGTGAGTGTCCGATCGTCGTCGATCCGCTGATGCATAACGACCTGACGATGGAAGGGGGAGGTTTATGAGCGAAACCGCTAAAGATCCCCGAATCATCATTACGCTGGACGGGCACGGAAACCGGCAGTATTTTCCCGGCGAAACGCTTGCCGGAAGCTATCGATTCGACATCGCCGTCGCCAATGAAATTCAGGCGGTCGAAATATCCGTCGTGTGGCACACGGAAGGAAAAGGGAGCGAAGACCTCGGCGTTCACGCTTTTTGGCGGCTCTCCGTCGACAAGGGAGATTGGATCGATCCGCGCCGACCTGGCCGATTCAGTACCGTGCTGCCGAGAAGTCCGCTTTCCTATCAGGGGGCGTTGATCAAAATTCATTGGTCTGTCCGCGTTCGGCTCTATCTGGCGGACAATCGGGAAGCGGTCGAAAATCTTCCATTCCGACTTGGAGCGGTTCCCGATATCCGAACGCTCAAGCCGATATCCACTGAAAGTCGCTAGACGCCGGAACCTTCGGTTCGTGGGCAAACGGAGAGGAACCGTTCAATCCAGACCGTCGAGGTATTCGCTGTACCAAAGAGCCCCGAGCGGAAGGCCCCCTTCGACCATGCCACGAACGACCGGATCGTCGCTGGCGCGGCGTACCGAGGCGAAACCGTCCTTCCCCTTTTCGAGGATCCAAACCTCATTCGGCGACAAAGCGTCAACCAGATACGGCTGGTGGGTCGTGATGAAAAACTGCGCTCCCGTCGGCGTGCCGCACCGATTGCGAATTTCGTCGACGAACGCGCCCAACAGTTTGTGATAGAGCCCGTTTTCCGGTTCTTCGAAACAAACGAACGGCGGCGGCGACGGGTCTTCCAACAGGAGCATATAGGCGACCAATTTCAAGGTTCCGTCCGACATTTGGTCGGCGTAGAGCGGCTTTTCGAGCCCCCGTTCGAAAAAGCAGAGGAGCAATCGACCGTCTTCGGTGGTGCGGGTCGAAATTTTCGAAACACCCAAGATCCGTTTCGCAACCCGATTCAACATGCCTTGAAGCCGATCCGGATGTTCGCGTTCCATGAATTGGACGACGTTCGCCAAGTTGCCGCCGCTGCTTGAAAGATGTTTCTGCGGTCCCGACGACGGGGTTCTTCGTGCGGCGTCCGGCGAGAAAAAACTCAAATACCAACTGTCCAAAAATTGGCGAAACGAAACGATGTCCGGATACTGCGACAGATTTCCAAGGGTCGAGAGGACCAGGCGACGCTTGTCTGCAAGTTGGATATCGCCGACCGATTCGGCGTTGGAGCGAACGATTTTCCCTTCGCCGGCACGGGCAAAGAAGTTCATCGTGGAGGTTTCGAGCGACGGCTTGACGTGCGTCAGTGTTTCCGCATAAACGTACGGAACATTGTAATCGTCGGCGGCGACACACAACGTGTACAGGATATCGGCATATTTGATCTCGAACTGCAGGATTCGGTCCGAGCCCTGCGAGACGATCCGATCGAATCCGCCGCGAAGATTACACGCCTGCTCCACGCCGCTCCGCAAGGAGTCCACGATGAAGCCGAAAGCGTCGAACAGCGTGCTTTTGCCGAAACCGTTTCGACCAATCACGACGGTCAACGGCGTCAGGACGTCACCGCGTTGAAACCCGTTGCCGACGCTGACGTCCGACGTTTCCGGCGGCTCCAAAATCGAACCGAGCGACACGTCGCGCAACACCCTGTAATTTTTAACACGAATTCCTTCGATATACTTCATGGTTTTCAATCCGAAGACGGAATTCCGTCCCCGGTTTTGTGAGTGCAATTCCCTTTAATTCTCCGAAACTTCGTCGAAAAAGGTTGCTTGCTTGGGAGGGGGCGGTCCCGGACTCGATGGAACGGAGTGTGGCGTCTGCCCCGGTCCCG
>JAVBPI010000207.1:0-16850 GCA_031549705.1 Thermoguttaceae bacterium | reverse complement strand
AGCGCGGGGCGATCTACTCCTGAGCCTATCATGTTAAATACGCTGATTCTTATTGTAATGTTTATTTGTGCGTCGATCGCCTCGGCACAAGACGCATCCCCCATCGACCGAAGTGATATAAATCCGTCCAAGGAAATGCTCGCACAAGTCGCGCGCTTGAAGGCGAAGGGGATTCCGTTGACCGATTATCATATCCACATTCGCGGCGGCATGATACCGGAGAAGGCGGCCGATTGGTCAAAGAAAACCGGCGTCCGAAGCGGCGTGCTGGAGAACGTCGGCAAGGGTTGGCCGCTTTCCGACAACGATAAACTCAAGGCGTTCATCGAAGATGCACGAAAATTCCCTGAATTGTTGGTCGGAATCCAGGTGAACGACCGCGATTGGTTCAAAGTGATCGATCCGGATCTTTCCGCGAAGCTCGATTTCGTCCTCGCCGATACGATGATTCTTGACGGTCAAAAACTCTGGCTCGAAAAGGATTACGAAATTCCGGACGAAAACGCTTGGCTGGAGCGGTATTTCGAACATTGCATGACGGTTGTGAACGAACCGATTACGATCTTGGCAAATCCGACTTATTTGCCGAACAAAATCGTGCATCGGTATGACGATTTCTGGACCGACGAGCGGATGGAAAAGCTGATCGATGCCGCCGTCAAGAAAAACGTCGCCCTCGAAATTCAATCCGGCACGAAGTTTCCGAACAAAAAGTTTGTCGAACTCGCCCTCAAAAAAGGAGCGAAGCTGAGTATCGGCCGCAACAATCACGACGCCGCGCCGAACGAGCTGAAACGGTCGCTCGATTGGCTCGAAGAGTTCGACGTCAAACCGGGGGATATGCTCGACTTGAAACGGACTCGATAACTTTCCCATTTAGCCGGTACTCCACGATTTCAGAGATTGATATTGCGCTGCGCGGCTAAAACGCAAGCGGTATTCCGACCGCGTTTTTATCATGATTTTTCAGCAACCGATTTGGTTTCTCCTGTTGATTCCGTTGGCGTGCGTCCTCTATTATTGGCGTATTCCGTCGCGGTTGCTGACGGGGTTGCGCTTGCTTGCGTTCCTGCTGATCGTCCTGGCGATGGTTGGGCCGTCAATCAAACTTCCGACTCGTAGCGGAACGATTATCGTCGTCGCCGACCGGAGCCGTTCCATGCCGAGCGATTCCCGGGACGCTCAAAAACATGCGGTCAATCTGCTCCTCGACAGCATCGGTAAGGAGGATCGGCTCGGCGTCGTTTCGTTCGCCGAAAAATCGTATCCGGAACGGCTCCCCAGCGGTGGTGCTGCCGGAAAATTTGCGGAGTTCGTCGGCGAGTCGCATCCCGACGCTTCCGATTTGACCGGGGCGCTCGAAAGCGCGCTCTCGCTGATTCCCGTCGGCGACAAGGGACGAATCCTCGTCCTTTCCGACGGCCGTTGGACCGGCGAGAACCCGACGCGGCTCGTTTCCCATCTCGTGCAGCGCGGCGTTGCCGTCGACTATCGGATCATGGAACGTCCCGCTGTCGGCGATGTCGCGGCTCTCTCCATCGAGTCGCCGGACCGCGTTCTCCCCGATGAAGTGTTCAAGATCGTTGCTTGGGTGCAGGTTCCGACCTCGCAGGACGTCGAATACGAACTCTTGCGGAACGGCCAAGTCGTCGGCTCCGGAAAGCGGACGATGGGCCAAGGAGCGAACCGACTTGAATTCCTTCTCAAGGCGGGAACCCCCGGTGCGTTGGAAACGACGTTCCGTGTCAAGGGAACCGGCGAAGACCCGATTCCGGAGAACAACATCGCCCGCAAACTGATCGGCGTCGAAGGGGCAAAACCGGTGCTCCTGATCGCGCAACGGAAAGAAGGGGGGAGCGGAACCGTCCCATCACAGCTCGCCGAAGTGTTGCGGAACGCCGGAGTCGAAACCGAAGTTTCGTCCGGTGCCGGCTTGACTTGGGGACTCCCGCTCCTGAGCCGATATTCCGCGATCATTGTTGAAAACGCTCCATCATCGCAGATCGGAACCTACGGCATGGAACTGATCGCCCAGTGGATCAAGGAAACCGGCTCCGGTTTCATGCTGACCGGCGGTAAGAACGCTTTTGCGCTCGGCGGATATTACCAGTCGCCGCTCGACGCCGTGCTTCCGGTTTCGATGGAACTCCGTAAAGAACATCGCAAATTGGCGGTTGCCGTCGGCGTGCTGACGGACTGTTCCGGTTCGATGGGAATGGAGGTTCCCGGCGGCAAAATCAAAATGGACCTCGCGAATCTCGGAGCCGCCGAGGTGCTCAACGTGCTCACTCCGATGGACGAAGTGCTTGTGTTGACCTGCGACACGCGGCCGATTCCGGTGCTTCCGCTCAAGAAGAATACGAACCCGAAAGGAGACCGCAACACGATTCTCCGAGTCGGGCCCGGCGGCGGTGGAATTTTCGTCTACACCGGGCTGCTCGAAACGACAAAACAGCTTTCGAAAGCGGAAGCGCAGACGAAGCACATCATTCTCTTCACGGACGCCGACGATACCGAAGAGCCGGGGGATTATGTGAACCTCCTGACGACTTGCAAACGCGCCGGGATGACATGCAGCGTGATTGCGCTCGGTACGGAACACGGCGTTACGGCCCAGCTTTGCAAGGATATCGCGAAGGTTGGCGGCGGGAGCATCTATTTCACGGAGCAGCCGAACGACTTGCCGCGGCTTTTCGCTCAGGACACGTTCACGATTTCGCGGAGCACGTTCATCGAGGACAAAACCGCGTTCCATTTCACCGGCGGCATGGCGACGCTTTCCGGGCAGGCGTTTTCAAATCCGCCGAAACTGGGTGGATATAACCTCTGCTACGCCAAGCCGGGGGCGCTCCCATCGGCGATTACCGATGACGAATACAAGGCCCCTATCGTTGCGTCGTGGCAGGCGGGGATCGGCCGCGTCCTCTGCTATACCGGGCAGGTCGACGGCAAATTCACCGGTCCGATGGCGACGTGGGATCGATACACGTCGATGCTTGCCAGCATGGGCCGCTGGACCGCCGGACGCATGGAAACGCTCCCGAACAACATGATGCTCACGCAACATCTCGACGACGGAAGCTGTCAGATTCGACTTCATCTCGATCCGGAACGGGAAGCGGCGTCGCTCGAAACGTTGCCGCTGGTCACAGTGCTGAAGCAGACGCCGGGACTCGGTGTCGTCGCCGAAAAGCTCCCGATGCGTTGGCTGGAACCGGAATTGCTTGGCGTTACGGTACCGCTCACCGGAAGTGAAACGGTGCAGGCGACGGTCGTTCTCGAAGATCAAGGGGAAACGAAACCGTTCCAACTCGCGCCGGTCTGCTTGCCGTACTCGCCGGAATTCCGGCCCGCCGGTCCCGGTAAGGGAAAGGATGCGCTCAAACATCTCGCGGCAACGACCGGTGGCGTCGAACGGATCGAGATTCCCGGTATCTGGCGGGAAATCCCGAAGGTTCCACGGCTGTTCGACCTCTCGCCGTGGTTGCTCTACATGTCGATTTTCCTGCTCGTCCTGGAGATTTTTCAACGCCGAACCGGTTGGATTTCAGCATGGGCAAAGCGATTCGTATCAAAAGTTCAGGGTGTTCGAACCATTCCGGAGCGGGAGCGGGCAGCGACTGCGGCGAAAGACGTCTCCGCTGACAAGGGCGTTTCACTCTTTCGGCAGCTTGCGCTTCGAAAAGAACGAAAAAAGACGATCGACACGGCGGAATCATCTCCGTCCTTGACAAGTACTTCGGAACCGCAGCCGGAAAAACCGAAAGAACCGGAAAAACCGGTCGAAACGGGGGGCGTCTTTGACGCGCTACAAAAAGCGAAAAAATCGTCGAAGAACCGCACCGACATTTAGGACAAGCCGTCGAGACGCTTGGCTTCGCCCTCGAAAAATCCGCTCCGCGTTGCCTCGCTCGTTTTCACAAAGGTCGATATCGTTCGAAAAGCAAGCGATCGTCCCTGAAAGATACTTTTCTGTCAAGGCGGTCTCTCTTCTTTTTTCGGCGATTCGCTTGTCCTTGGCGTCCATGCGACATGTAGTACACCTTTTTTCTCATTTCACCAACACCAATTAATACGTTCGACAACTCAAACGCCGTGAACGGAATTGCAGAGCGGTGAGAAAGGGTTGTCGACCGAGCTCGGTTTTTCGGCCGCCGTCGTTGCAAATGAACGCTTTGATCCGACTTCCCAAAACCTTTCGGCAACGTCTCGGCGCCGAGCGTCAAATCGGGTAAAATCGTCGGTCGTCCACGCAACCTAACAACAAATCAACTTCGCACCACCCATTTACCATGAAATCACGCGTTTCATTAATTTTCGTTGCGATAATATTTCTTCTTTTCGTCCAATCGGTAACGGCCGATCAACATTCCGCTAAAACGGTCCGTTACAGTGAATACGGGGCCGTGGGAGACGGCGTTGCCGACGACCTCGACGCAATCATCAAGACTCATACCGCCGCCAACGAAGCCGGGCTGAAAGTTCAAGCCGACAAGGGGGCGACGTATTACATCGGGGGGGTGAACAAGACCGCTCAGGTTCGGACCGACACCGATTGGGGAGACGCCAAGTTCATCATCGACGACTCGAAACTCGACGTCAAAAATCGTGGCGGGAATGTTTTCAACATCACTTCGAAACTTCCGGCGACCCAGCTCAAGGAGATCAAAACGCTTCGAAAAAACCAAAAGAAAATCGATTGGACGCTGCCGCACGGAGCGTTCATCGCCGTGACCGACAAGACGACCAAGCGGTATATCCGTTACGGACTGAACCAAAACAACGGAGCTGATCAAACGGATGTGTTCGTCGTCGACAACGACGGCAACGTCGACGGGAAAACCCCGATCCTTTGGGACTTCGACAATATTTCATCGATGACCGCTTACCCGATCGATGACGAAACGCTGACGGTGCGCGGCGGCCGGTTCACGACCATCGCCAACCAGGCCGAATCGAAATACACCTACTACGGCCGCGGCATCGGCATTTCTCGCTCCAATACGCTGATCGACGGCGTATCCCATGACATTACCGGGGAACTCGACCACGGCGCCCCTTACCAGGGATTCATTTCTGTTTCGAATTGTTCCGACGTCACCGTGCGGAACACGAAATTGTCGGGACATAAAATCTACAGTACCATCGGCAGCGCCGACAAGCCGGTTTCGATGGGTTCGTATGACATCGCGGTCAACAGGTCCGTCAACGTGACGTTTAAGAACTGCAAGCAGCTCAACGACATTCATGACACGAAATTATGGGGGATTCTCGGTTCGAACTATTCCAAAAACATTACGTACGATACCGTAGAATTTTCCCGCTTCGACGCTCACATGGGGGTCGCCAACGCCACGATCCGGAATTCGGTCCTCGGACATCAAGGGATCAACCTGATCGGGAGCGGCGTGTTTCTCGTCGAGAACACCAAGGTCTGCCACGCGAATTTCATCAATTTGCGTGGCGATTACGGCAGCACGTTCGAAGGGGAGATCATCATCCGCAACTGCGAATATGTTCCACGCAACGGTGAAAAATCCGACGCTTACATTCTCACCGGCGGAAATTCGGGGCAGCACGACTTCGGGTATCCGTGCTTCATGCCGAGGAAACTCACGATCGACGGGCTTGTCATCAACGACGTCAACCCGCCGAACAATTACAAAGGGCCGAAGATTTTCGGCTCGTTCAACAATGCTTTCAAAGACGAAACGTATGTTGAGAAGTTTCCGTACGTGATCACCAAGGAAGTCGAGATCAAGAGCCTGACCATCAAGAGCAGCAAGCCGTGGATCATCAGTACCAATCCATTTTTGTTCCGGAATGTCAAGGTTGCGGAAAAGAAGTAAACGGTCGGAGATTCTCAGAACGGCTTTATTTTCAATTTCTCGCGGATGATATCGAGCCGTTTTTGGATCTCGGCTTCGAAACCGCGAGGATTCGGACGGTAATACTCCTTATCGACACCGAGATATTCTTGGGCGACAATCGCGTCTTCGGCGTCGTGGGCGTATTGATAGCCGACGTTGCCGAGCGATGCGGAACCCTTGTAATGCGAATCCCGAAGGTGTCGCGGCACGGGAATCAACGCCCCTTCACGAACGTCTTTCTTCGCTTCCATAATCGCCAATGTCGCGGCGTTCGATTTCGGGGCGCACGCTAGATACGCCACGGTTTGCGCAAGATTCAATTCACATTCCGGCAGGCCGACCAATTCGCAGGCATGAGCCGTTGCGACGGCGAGCGGCAGCGCGGCGGGGTCGGCGTTTCCGACGTCTTCGCGTGACAGAATCACCAAACGACGGGCGAGAAAGCGGACGTCTTCGCCGCCGGTCAACATCTTCGCCAGCCAATAAATCGCGGCGTCCGGATCGCTTCCCCGAATGCTCTTGATGAGCGCGGAGATCGTGTCGTAATGAGAGTCGCCGTCACGATCGTAAGCGACCGTCTTTTTTTGTACCGATTCGGCGGCGAGTTCCCGCGTGAATTCGATCGGGTGCTCGGCATCGAAGCCGTCGCTGGAAAGAACGCCGATTTCCAACGCCGACAGCGCCCGCCTTGCATCGCCGTCGCTGATTTCGGCGAGATACCGCAAGGCGTCGTCGTGCAAGCGGATCGGATGTTTTCCAAGGCCGCGTTCCCGATCCGTCGCCGCACGGCGGAGCAGCGCAACGATATGTTCCGGTGTCAGCGGCTCGAATTGGAAAATCCGACTCCGGCTGAGCAGCGCGTTGTTGATCGTGAAAAACGGGTTCTCCGTCGTCGCCCCGACGAGAATCACGACACCGTTCTCGACTTCGGGGAGCAAGACATCCTGTTGCGCTTTATTGAACCGATGAATTTCGTCGATGAAAAGGAGCGTTTTCTGGCTTCTTGCGGTCAACCGCTCGAGCGCTTCGGCGAGAATTTCTCGGAGTTGCTTCACGCCGTCGGAAACCGCGCTGAGCTGTCGGAAAGTGCTGAGGCTCGCTCCCGCCAAAATGTACGCTAACGTCGTTTTGCCGGAGCCCGGCGGGCCGTGAAAGATCACGGAACCGAGCCGATCCGCTTTCAATAATCGTCGCAACAATTTTCCTTCGCCGAGAAAATGTTCCTGGCCGAGGAAGTCGTCCAGCGTGCGCGGTCGCATCCGAACGGCAAGCGGTTCCGCTTTCCGTCGGTTAGCACGTTCATCGGCATCGAAGAGAGAGTTCATTCGCGTGGTTCGTGAAGGAGCAGATCACGTTCGGCTTTGTTCCAGCGTTTGATGGCGCGGGAGACGACCCAGAGGAAGAAAAGTTCGATCAATAAAATCATCCCGATGGAAAGTTGCGCAATTCGATTTTGACGGAGTTCCTCGATTCGGTGCGGTAATTCCAGCCAGCACCACGCCGTGAAGACGACCAGTAGAAAAAACGGAGCGATGTACTTGATCAGATACCGTACGAACCATGGAATCCGAATCGTCGCATTCCGTTCCAACTCAAGCATTCCGGTGTCGATGCCGAGCACCCATCCGAAAAGAATGATCTGGAACGCCGCCGAAAGGAAGACGAAAATATTCGTAATCCAAAAGTCGAACGTGTCCATCGCGGTCAATCCTTTGGAAAACCAAACGACGAAAAGCGACGCGAAGAACATCAAGACCATCAGGAGCGTGACACTGCCGTTGCGGCGGAGTCCGAGGCCGTCCTCAAGCAGCGCAATCGCCGGTTGCAGCATCGAAATCGAACTGGTCACGGCCGCCAGAAACAGCAACGTAAAAAAAAGGAATCCGAAGAATTGTCCCATCGGCATCTGTTCGAAAACACTCGGCAGCGTGTGAAAGCCGAGCGCGAACGAGGTTCCGATCGTCTCTTTGTTAATCGCCGCCGGGCCGAGAAACATGATCGCGGCGGGAACGATCATCAATCCGCCGAACACGATTTCGCAAAAGCTGTTTCCGGCGACCGCCGTGACACAGGAGCCCGCGATTTCGTCGTCGTGATTCAGATAACTCGCATACGTCAACACCAAACCGAACCCGACGGAAAGCGAAAAGAAAACCTGTCCGGCGGCGGCGAGCCAACATTCCGGCCTCGCCAAATGCTGCCATATCGTCTTGTCCGATCTCGCCGTGCTACAGACGAATTTCAAACCGTCCCAAAAACTTTGGCCCGGCGTTCCGGTCGGATTGCCGAGCGTCGCAACCCGGATGAAAATAATGCACGAGCAGAGAAACAGCGCCGGAAGCGCCAGCATGCAGAACCTTTCGATTCCCTTGCTGATCCCACGATAAATCAAAACAAAATTCAAAGCAAAGCAAAAATACATGCAAAGAAGATTCGGATTCGTCCAGAAATTCCGAAAGGCGATTCCATTCTCCGAGATGCCGACGAGTTGGGAGAAATTCTTCCCATACTCTTCCGCGCTGCCGAGGTGCATCACTCCCCGCGCATATTGGATGGCGTAGAGAAGACACCATCCCTCGATCAAAATGTAGTACGAAAAGATCACGACCGGCATCATCACGAAGAGAGAGCCGGTGTACATCACCCGTCGCTTGTTGATGACGCTCCGAAAGATTCCCGGCGCGGAATTGTGTCCCCGCATGCCGCCGTAACGGCCGAGCGTCCATTCCGCCAAGGCGAGCGGCAAGCCGAGCAGGAGCAGCGCGACGAAATACGGAATCATGAACGCGATTCCGCCGTACAACGCCATTTGGCCGGGAAAACGAAGAAAATTGCCGAGTCCGACCGCGCTGCCGATCACGGCGACGATCACCCCGAACCGCGATGTCCAACGATCTTTCGATTGCATGACCCCAACATATTTTACCCGGTGATCAACAATAAATGGTCAGAGAGAATTGTATACCGTTTCGGGAGAAATGCAACGTCCCTAAAGAGCGCGGAGTACCGGCTAAATGGGGATGGGGATCACGAGCCGCGGAGCTGTTCGGCGATTCGGGGGAGGATGAGCCGCATGGCTCGTGCGCGATGACTGACGCAACGTTTGATCGCCGGACTCAACTCGCCGAACGTTCGATGGTATTCGACGACTTCGAACAACGGATCGTATCCGAATCCGTTGGAGCCGACCTCTTCGAAAAGGATACGGCCGCGGCAGTGTCCCTCGGCTTCGCAACGGATTGTTCCATCGGGAGCCGCCAGCGCTGCGGTACAGGTGTAGAACGCTGTCCGCTGTTCCAAGGGGAGCGAACCGAGCTTTTTCAGGAGCAAGCGGTTGTTCGCGGCGTCGTCGGCGTTTTCGTCGGGACTCGTTGCGGCGTACCGAGCCGAGTAAACCCCCGGCTCCCCCTTGAGCGGCTCAACGGAAAGGCCGCTGTCCTCACCAAGGACCCACTCACCGAGAAATGTCGCTTGTTCCGACGCTTTTTTACGCGCGTTCTCGATGAACGTCTTGCCGTCCTCGACAACATCGAGTTTTTTCTCGAAGTCGGCGAGCGTTTTGACGGCGATTCCAAACGGAACCAACAGCTCCGCAAGCTCGATCCCCTTTTTCCGATTGTTGGTTCCCAACACAAGCGTTCGTGTCATGATCGAAGCTCAGCCGATTTTTTTCGTTTTCGTTTTGCGGGAAAACTCACGCAGCACGGCGACTCGCTCCAGTTCGGCGGCGATGCGTCCGGCGATGATTTCCAGGAGATTGACATCTTTTTCATCGAGAGACCGCCTGACATCGGCGAAGAACCAAAGGGTTCCAAGGATCGACATCGGCGACGAAACGGGAATGCAGACCGCCATCGGAAACGGTTCCGGACTGTGCCAACAATCGAGGAGATAATCCTCGTTCAGAATCACGGCGTGACCGAGCATCGCTTCGAGGTCGGCAAGCGAATCGTGCAGTGCACGCGGTTCTTCCAACAAACGCTCTTCAGGAACTCCCCAACAGGAACGCAAGACCAACTTTTTCGACGTTTCGTCCAAAATGTAGAGCGATGCGGCGTTGCAGTCGAGAATTTTCGCCCCCCCCTTCAAAATGTCGAATAGGGTCTCCGAATACTGTTGTTCGTTCGGCTTGATCGACGGAACCGGAACAAGCGAGGCGAGTTCCTCTTCGTATTTTCGGAAATGCTGTTGCCAACGGTAAGCGTCGCCAAGCAGTAAGGCCAGCGACGAGAGAAGCTCGTCCTGCCCCCCGGCATCCAACAACGCCGCTTGTTCATTATCCGGCGGAAGCAAGACGAGATTTCCCGGCGACTTTCCCCCTTCGACCTTGATATTAAAGCAACGGACGCCGATGTTCGGCAATGTTCCGCCGGCGCGAATGAAGACGACGTCCTGCCCGATGATCTTTCGCAACGACCGCAAAAATTCGGGCAAACTGCCGAAAAACGGGACGTCTTCGTGATCGAGAAGCGGTTTCACCGCCGGAAACGATTTCAAGTGTTGTTCGAAAAAATCTGTGTTCATGCGAGTCCGAAAGAAGGGGGGTGAAGAAAATATCTGTCCAACCGATTTGGGCTCGATTCCTGACGAACGTCTTCTTCCGTGACTTGCCCGCTGGTTTCTTCATCGGGCAAGACCGCCGTCCGAGAGAAATCTTTCCGAATCGAAACCGATTATTCGCTTTGTACCGTTCGATGGGAACTCAAGAAAAGATTCAACGCGAAACTCATCATCGGGCGTCGGAACTTTCGGTTCACGGGCTAAACGAGGGAGAGAGCCGCCCCGGTCGCGGAATCGGTGTTGGCGGCGACTTCTTCCGGGGTTCCTTGAGCGACGATCCGACCGCCGTTTTCCGCGGCGCCGGGGCCAAGGTCGATGATGTAATCGGCGGCGTGCATCATCTGCGTGTTGTGTTCGACGATGATGAGCGAATGTCCCGTGTCGAGGAGCGACTCGAAACAGTCCAGCAGTTGTGCGACGTCCGCGAAATGGAGTCCCGTCGTCGGTTCGTCCATCAGGAACAGGCAATGTCCCTTGCCGCCGGTCGAAAGAAACGCGGCAAGCTTCAACCGCTGCGATTCGCCGCCGGAAAGCGTGTTCGCCGGTTGACCGAGCCGCAAATAATCGAGTCCGACATCCATGAGCCGCTTGAGCCGCTGCTGAACTTTCGCCTGTCCCCGAAAAAATGAAAATGCTTCCCGTATGGTCAGGTCAAGCACGTCGGCGATGTTCTTTCCCCGGTAGAGAATGTCGAGAATTTCCGGACGGTAACGCTTGCCGTTGCAGTCGGGACAGCGGAGGAACATGTCCGGCAGGAATTGCATGTCGACGGTGACGGAACCGTCCCCTTTGCAGGTTTCACATCGTCCCCCGGCGACATTGAAGCTGAAATGTCCCGCCGTGAAATTGCGAATCCGTGCATCGGGAGTCTCGGCGAACACGTTACGAATTTCGTCGAATATCTTCAAGTAGGTAACGGGATTCGATCTGCCGGAACGTCCGATCGGCGACTGGTCGACCAGGATTACGTCGTCGATCCGGTCCTCGCCGGTCAATTTTTCGAACGGTAATGGAACTTCCGATTTTTTAGCGAGACGTTCGCAGAGGGCGGGATAAAGCGTTTCCTGAACCAGCGTGCTTTTGCCGGCTCCGCTGACCCCCGTCACGAGACAGAGAACGCCGAGTGGAAACGAGACGTTGATGCGCTGAAGGTTGTTTCCCGTCCCCCCCCGAAGCTCAATGAAGCCGAATTCCGGTTTGCGACGCTTCGGAGGTTTTTTCGGGTCCCGTTTTTCGGACAGAAAACGGCCCGTCGGACTTTCGGGGGCGGCAAGCAATTCTTGAGGCGTTCCCTGAAACACGATCCGACCGCCGTTTTCTCCCGCTTCGGGGCCGATTTCGACGATCCGATCCGCGGCATGAAGGAATGCTTCATCGTGTTCGACGACGATGACGCTGTTCCCCCGGTCACGAAGCGACTTGACGGAGCGCAACAAGATTTCCGAGTCCTTCGGATGCAACCCGATCGACGGTTCGTCCAAGACGTAAAGCATGTCGACCAGGCTCGAACCGAGTACCGTTGTGAGTTCGACCCGCCGCCGTTCGCCGTTGCCGAGCGTCGTCATCGGACGGGAAAGCGTCAGGTATCCGAGCCCGACCTGTTCGAGAAATCCGAGCCGTTTCCTGATTTGTTCCAAGGGGATTCCGCCGACGAACATTTCCGGTTCGGAAATTCGGAGCGAATCGAAGAATATTTTCGTTGCGGATATTTTCGTTGCGTCGATATCGGCAAGCGTCTTGCCGTCGACTCGGACAACATCACGCAAGAGACGGGTGTGTAAATCCCCGGATGGGTTCGCGTTCCGCAAAAGTTTCGGATCCGGCGCGTCAAAGGAAATATCACACGATTCGCAGTTCAGACGAGTCGAAAAAGGGAGGTTCCCGACGAAGCATTTTCCGTTGCCGTATTGCATCGCGGATTCCAGCGAGTCGACGATCCGACGGTCTTCGGTCTGACCGACGACGATGCGGTCGACGGTCAAAAAAAGTTGCGGATCGCTTCCCTGTTCGATGCCGTCGAGCAGCGAAGCGTTCGCTTTCGATTTTGTTTCAAGAATTCGGCGATACGAAGCGTCCGGCACGCCGCCGTCGTCAAGGCGGAACGGTTCGCCGAAGATTGATCCCCGAACGAAACCGCGTTCCTTCCATGTCGTTTCGAAGATGTTGCGGGAAATATCCAGCGGCGGCGCGATCGAGATTTGAATTTTCGTTTCCGAAGATTGCTTGAGTTGCTTCAGGATCGTTTGCGGCGTGTCGCAACGGACCGGCTTGCCGCAACCGGGACAATAAATCGTTCCGATTTTCGCGAAAAGGAGTTGCAGGTAATCGTCGATTTCCGTTGCGCTGCCGACCGTAGAGCGGCTCGACGGATTCGACGGTGTTCCCCGGACGGCGATTGCCGCAGGGATTCCGTCGAGACGATCGGCGTCGGGACGCTCCCACCGTGCGAGAAATTGCCGGGCGTACGCCGAAAATGTTTCAATGTATCGACGTTGCCCTTCCGCGAAAAGCGTGTCCAGCGCAAGACTGCTCTTTCCGCTGCCGCTGCGGCCGCAAACGGCGATTAGTTTACCGTAAGGAAGATCGAGATCGATCCCCTTCAAATTGTGGACACGAACACCGCGGAGCTCCATCATGGTTGGAATATTGGCTGAACGTGGTATAATTTCCCGGAGACGCAAACAATCATTCGTTCCCGTTAACAGCATGCACGAAATCACGCGATACGCGGCGTCGTTGCCGACCATTCCGGATCGTTCGCCGAACGCTCACAAGGGAACCTTCGGAACGGTGTTCGGTGTCGGCGGATCGCGCGGGATGAGCGGCGCCGTCGCCTTGGCGGGACGCTCGGCGCTCCTCGGCGGCGCCGGATTGGTTCGACTTGCGGTTCCCGATCCGATCCTCGAAACCGTCGCCGGTTTTTGTCCGAATTATACGACGGTTCCCATTTCCGCCGACGTCCAAGGCCGAATTTCCATCAACGCAACGGAAACCGTGATCCGGCAAAGCGAAGCGGCGACCGCTCTTTTTCTCGGACCCGGCTTGGGACGCTCCGCCGGACTCGACCCCTTCGTTCGAAAAATCGTCAAACGGGTCGAACGGCCCCTCGTCGTCGACGCCGACGCTTTGAATTCGCTCGGTTCGCCGACGGAACCGGTTGAGTTTCCCCGGATTTTCACGCCGCATCCAGGCGAATTCACACGGCTCACGCTCCAACCGACTCCCGACGAAGAACACGCCGACGAACGGATTGCCGCCGCCGTCGAGTTTTCGAAACGGTTGAACGTCGTGCTGGTTCTCAAGGGGCACGCAACAATCATTACGGACGGCGATCGTGTTTCCGCCAACCCGACGGGAAACCCCGGCATGGCGACCGGCGGGAGCGGCGACGTGTTGACCGGACTTATTGCATCGCTGCTCGCGCAAGGATTTCCAGCATTCGACGCCGCCCGACTCGGCGTTTTTCTTCACGGCTTGGCGGGCGATTTTGCCGCTAAAAAACTCGGTCAGGAGTCCGTTGTCGCAACGTCGATCATCGATGCGATTCCTGAAGCGATTCAATGGTTTCGGGCTGTTGGCAGGTCATCACAGTGAACGTTATTCAGGCACAACAAGTTTCAGTCCGTCGATTTGTTCAAAATGTTTGCGGTTTAACGTCGCCAAGGGCAAACCGCCGCCAATTGCCGTCGCCGCAATGAAAAGGTCGGCAATATCGATTTGTCTGCCTTTTATTTTCAAACGGCGTTTGATTTCACAGGCAATCAACGCCGCCGACCGGCCGAAAGGACAAACCGTCGAACATTCAAGGATACTGTTCCATAATTCCCGGTGGTTCTCCGTCATTCCCAATTCGACTTCATATTCGACGATCGACGAAATGCACGGCTCGGCATACCGACGCAACACTTCGGCAAGAAAGGTGTTCGTCTTGTCTTTCGCCCTCATGTGGTCGATGAACAGACAGGAATCTACAAAGACGCCAGACGACATTCGTTCAACTCCTTTCGGGCGGTTTCGATTCCCTGCAATTCTTCATCGCTCATCACGGGGGCGTTCAAAAGGATTTCCAACAGTTCACGCCGGTTTTGCTCGATTGCCTCCGGGCTGCGTTGCGGCGGGCGCTCGTCGACCCGACGTTTGATCTTCTCGATTTCGGCAAGCGAAATGATCGGTTCGCCGGGAACCGTGTACTCGACCAGATTGATTTTCCTACTCCCGCTTATTTCCCGCGCAAGCCGTTCCTGCTCTTCCGGCGACAGTTGCGACGCAAGCTCGAAAACGTAATCGTAACCGAATCCAGATGTCGTCGACATGGTTCACCTCGGCGAATCGTTGTCTAAAATTTCTCTCTTCATGTTTTCCCGTCTCTCGATATTTTCCTTCGAATAGTAATCCGGGGGCAAAAACGTGATCGCGTCAAGAATGATCCAAAACAGAAAGCAGAGAAAACATAAAACGCCCCGCATCAAGCGGTTCTTTTTTGTCGAAAACCACCAAACGGCCCACACAAGACAATAGAGAAGGAAAATATGATGAAGGTAGGTCGGATGAATGAAAAAACATCCGACCGCGAACACGGCGAGCATCAAGACGGACAGCGATATTTCACGATATTGTTGCATGTCGTCTTCGTTTGTTTAGTCGGGATCGCAGGTCCCGGCTCGCAATAACAGTTACGCAACGACGCTGATCGAGAGGGAGAGCGGTTCGCCGTCGACGTCCACGTCGATCGCCTGAACGCCTTCGGGATGGCCCTTGCGCAGATCGGTCGCCAGGGTTTCTCCCTTGATGTAATCGATATACTGCTGCAATGTCGTTCCGAGAACCGCCGATTTCGTTTGAATGCCGACCAAAATCCGGTCCGTGTAGTTGCAATTCATTTCCTTGCGGCGGTCCTGAATTAATCGCACGATTTCTCTTGCACGTCCTTCGGCGAGGAGTTCGTCGGTCAATTCCGTGGCGAGTACCACGACGCACATCGCATCCTGAGCGGCGGCCCAACCGTCTTTCGCCTGCAAACGGATTTGGACTTCGTCTGAGGTCAATTCGACCGGTCCGGCGGTGGTTGCCAGCGTGATCTTTTTCTCTTTCTCCATCTCGGCGAGGAGCGTCGCACCGTCCGCTTCGGCAAGCATTTTCTTGACATCCGGCAACTGTTTGCCGAGTTTCGGACCAAGCTTCTTCAGGTCCGGCAGCACGTTGAACGAAACATATTGGTCGATCGCCTTCCGTTCGCTGAGCACTTCGACGTTCTTGATGTTCAGCTCGTCCTGAATCACGCGGACGTTCTCGATGAAGTCGGCGTCCCAAAACGCTTTCGCCGAAGCGTCGGTGTTGAACAATATCTTGACTCCGGCGAGCGGTTGCCGCACTTTCAGCTTGGCATTGCTCCGCGCGGCGCGGCCAAGCGAGACAATATCACGGACCAATCCCATCTCGGCGGAGAGCGTCCGATTGATGATCGAGGCATCCGGCGTCGGGTAATCGGCAAGATGAACGGATTCGATGACGCCGTTTGATGATTCTCCGGGGACACAGTCCCCGGCTCGTGGGGAGGTGAGGCGTTGCCAAATACTTTCGGCGAGGAACGGCGTGAACGGGGCGATCAGCTTCGTCAGGATCGTCAAGCACTCGAAGAGCGTCCAATAGGCGTCGATCTTCGAATTCCGCTGCTGCGGCGACGCGTTTTCCAGCGAACTCCAGAATCGATCCCGACAGCGCCGAACGTACCAATTCGACAGCGCGTCGACGAAATTCGTCAGCGACGAACAGGCGATGAAATGGTCGTAATGGTCCATCGATTCGATCACGTCCTGAACCGTCAAGTTCAGTTCGCTCAGAATCCAACGGTCGAGTTGCTGCCGAGCCCGAATCGGACGGTACGGCATCTCGGCCTTGGCCGCCGACGCCAGGCAGAACGGGCTGAATTGGCCGTCGTCGTCGCGGTAAACCTGTTGGTTGACGAGCGATTTCGGATTGAAACCGTCGATCTTGCTGTACACTTCGAAGAACGAAACGACGTTTTGGAGCCGCAGGATGAACTCCGGCATGCTCTCCTTGATTGCGACTTCGCTGTACCGGATCGAGGTCCACGGCGTTTGATTGGCGAAGAAATACCAGCGGAGCGCGTCGGCGCCGTATTTCGAGAAAATCTCGTTCGGTTCCCGATAGTTCCGTTTGCTCTTCGACATTTTCTGGCCGTCTTCGCCAAGCATCAGGCCGAGAACGATGCAATTTCTGAACGGATGCGGATACGACATCGGCAAGGGTTCGCCGGAGTCCGAAAAGACGCCGCCGTAAGGAGCCGACTTGCCGTCGAAAATCATCGTGCTGATCGCCAATTGGCTGTAAAACCAACCGCGAGTCTGGTCGAGCGCCTCGCTGATGAAGTCCACCGGGAAATGTTTCCGGAATTGCGTG
>JAVBPI010000079.1:0-14875 GCA_031549705.1 Thermoguttaceae bacterium | reverse complement strand
AAAACACTGGAAAAACACGAAATTGCCGGAATGCCGCAAATGTTCGTTCCCGACGCAACATTCGATTTGAACACCCGGGACGACGAAACGGCGAACAGGTTTTTAGCGGAACGAAAATTGGAGGACCGCAAGTTTCTCTGCGTGATTCCGCGGCTTCGCTGGACACCGTATCCCGGCCGTATGGAAAAGGAACCGGAAAAGCAGAAAACGAACGACAAATACAAGGAACAGGATCACGCCAAGGCCCGGGAAGCGATCGTCGCTTGGGTCGAGAAGACGAAGCTCCCCGTTCTCGTCTGTCCCGAGATGACGTACCAGGTCGATATCATGGACGAGCTGCTCATCGATCCGCTCCCCGAATCGGTCAAACCGTTCGTCCAAAAACGGGGATACTGGATGCCCGATGAAGCGGCGTCCGTTTACGCCAAGGCGCACACGGTGATCAGTTTCGAATGCCATTCGCCGATCATTGCCACGGCGATGGGAACTCCGGCATTTTATCTCCGTCAGCCGGAAGACACGATCAAGGGGCAAATGTATTACGATCTCGGCATGAACGATTGGACGTTCGAAATCAACGACACGACCGGCAAACAGATCGCGGGTCGACTCTTGGAAGTCGTCGGCGATTATCCCGCCGCACTGAAAAAAGTCGAGAAAGTCAACGCCTTGGCGGCAAAACTTTTCGCCAAGGGAGCGGAAATCGTGAAGCAAATCTAAAACGACCGAAGGCGAGTGAAGTACCATCACCGTTTTTTATTCGAAATCATGCAAAACACGGCAAGAAATCGTTGGGGATTTTTTATCCTGTGCGTGGTTTCCCTGGTGATTCTCCAGCCGCAAACGGTTTGGGCGCATGCTTTTGGTTATTTCGCTTCGACTCCCATCACCCCTCCCGGCGAATTTTTGTGGTGGTGGCCGATTTCCATGTTGTTGCTCGTGATTGGAACATATCTTCCGCTTCGGCATTCACTGAAATGGTCGAGACTTTTTTCCATTTTCGCCGCTTTCATTTGGGTTGTTCTGTTCACCATCGGCTTTTTCTGGTTCGGTAACGCTGCCGCGAACAGTTCGACCGCTCCGCCGTCCGGTTTGGGAATGCCTTGCGGCGCGTTTTGGGGAAGGACGTTTGCTCAAGTCGGTTCCATTTTCGTCGGATGGAATCTGCTCGGACTCGTCCTGTTTCTGGTCGGACCGGGCTTTTTTCTTCTCCGCACCGGAAGGACGGTCGAAAAAGGACATCGTCTTTCCTATTGGCTTTGGGGAATTTCCGTGCCGGCTTCCTTTGCGATCGGTTTGACCCCCTTTATCGTTACCGGAGCGTGGGTTCACGGTTGGGGAGGCGGTTATGTGACGGGACGCTGTCAGGATCAGCTCGGCGACATCCACGTAGCCTTGGTGAAGTACGCTTTGGACCATAACAATCATCTTCCGGTCGCCAAGGACTACGCGGAGCTCTACCCGCAAATCGAGCCGTACTTCGATGAATCACTCAAAAGTCGCGGTTGGCGGGGAACGACCGATGTTTGCGTCATCGGCAAAGCGTGGGACCGAACCCCCAAGTCGTTTGTTTGGGACGCCGCGCTGTCCGGCAAGGAAATCTTGCGTGGATATTCATGGGATTCATCGGACGACAGCCATATACCTCTCGTCGAAATTCATGGCGACAGTATTAGCACAGCCAATAAACCGTGGGTGGATTGCCCCTATATTCCCTCCCGGGGAAGGATTTACCGTGATGTCAAGCTCACGCCGGAGCAGATTAAAAGTATCCGTCTGTACCGAGGCTCCCGATTGACCCTTCTCGACGTCAACACTGGCGTCGCGGTTCCCTTATCCGACGACGTCGATGAAGGTTTCCAGACGCCTCAGTGGAGCGGAGATGGGAAAAGTATCTATTTCGGCTCACTTTGGAAAATTCGTCGATTACCGATCGGTGAAAAAATTCCCGTAACATTGGAGAAACCGGCGGGGGAAAGTCGGTTGGACGCCTTTGCTTTGTATCGCGCAACCGATTTCTTTGCCGTTGGTACTTGGAAGAAGGAATCGGGAGGAATCATTCTGCTTTTCTCTGCGGGTGATCCTTCGGACTTGCGGCAGATTTCATCGTTTCCGGGTAAAATGCATGGATGGTCGCCGGACGGAAAACGGCTCCTGTATGCAGGAAAGCGGGACCCGGAAACGAAGGAGTTTCTGCGAGGAATTTATTCGGTTTCGATCGATGACGGCGAAGAAACCCGGTGGAGCAGTGGGCCGGGAAAAGACGACGGTCCCGAATACACGCCGGATGGCGAGGCGATCTGGTTTTGTTCCGACCGAAGCGGAACGATGCAGCTTTGGCAAATGAAGACAAAAGGCGGCGACCCGCAACAGATGACCCACGAAGAGTGGCACTGTTTCTGTCCCCATATTTCGCCGGATGGAAAACGGGTCGTGTATCTGACGTGTCCCAAGGAAGCGTATCGATCGGATTCCTATTCCCCCGACAAGGATGAGCTTGGCATGCGTATCATGCCGATCGCAGGGGGGGAATCCAAGGAATTGATTTCGTTCCGCGGCACGCTGGATTCCTTTCGGATGTCCCCGTGGTCTCCGGATGGTACGAAAATCGTCTTTGTCGAGCGGACCTTCAGGCGGTAATCCACGCTGTGCGGCTAAAACGCAAGCGGAACCTCATCACCGGACCGTTGCGACGGCATGGCCGCTCGGAAGGTTGACGCGGTTCGGATCGAGACGCCAAATGATCGCCGGCTTCGGCGTTCGGGCGATTTCGAAGAGCTTGACCTTTCCGCCGGCGTTGACGAGAAGAACGTTGCCGTTGGGGAGCAAATCCATTCCCGTGCACCAACGGACGCCGAGGTCGGGAAAATCGTTCGCCTTGAATTCCCAAACGATCTTGTCGTTCGGATCGACTTCGACGATACCGCTCTTGCCGCTGACGATCACGTTACCGTTTTCCAGTTCGAGGATTCCGAACGGAGTGAACGGCGTCACGATTTCACGGATGAGCTTGCCGTCGGCATCGTAACGGCGGACCGTTTTGGCGGATTCTTCCGCAACGAGGAAATCGCCGTTCTTACAGACCGCAACGTGCCGCATGGAACTGTGTCCCGGCTTGTTGTTGATCGAAAATTCCTTTTTCAGCTTTCCCTTCGAATCGACGATCTGGAGTTTCCCCTGGCTGGCGTTGCCGATCACGGTGTCGCCGTTGGGTAAACGACGGCACGAAAAAATCTGGCCGGTCGTCTTGAATTCGAAAACGACTTTCTTGTCCGGCGTGACTTCGACCGCTCCGGAAACGCCGTCGCCCTTTTTCGAATCGTAATTCTCGTTGAAGCAAAAAAGAATGTTACCGTTCGGAAGAAGCGAAACATCCCTCGCGAGTTCCGCGGGATAATTCCAAACGATTTGACCGTTCGGAGCGTATTTTTCGATCCGTTTGGCCGATTCGCCGGTGTAAACGATTCCGTACGGGAAGACCGGCTTGTCGACTTCCTCCGGTTTGAGCTTGCGGTATTCGATGTCGCGGACCAATCCTTCGCTGCACCAGGTGCAGATGCCGAGCGGCTTGTATTCCGATGTTTCGTCGCGCAACGAAATTTTGTGATCTTCCGTTTCGAAATCGACGATCAGGGTTTCCTTCCGCTTCCCCTCCTTGGTTTCCTCGTCGATCCAGACCTTGATTTCCTTCCCCGTGACACGAGCCCGGAAGCGATACCATTGGTCGTCGTCGAACGTGTAGAACGTGCTGGTCGGGTTCTCCGAAGCGTCGTATCCGTCGACGCAACTCAAGCCGACGGTTCCGCCCCCCCAACCGCCGTTGACGAACGTGCAGCAGGAGTCGTTGTACGGAAACGTCAGCGCGGCAAAGAAGTCGCTTCCTTTGGTCCGCTTCGCTTCGTACCGAATTTCATAATCGACCTTCGGGAAGACCTTTTCGTATTTTACGCCGGTGATCATCGCCCCTTGGCCGATCACGAGGCAGCCGTTTTCGGCTTTGACTTCACCGTCGCCGCCGAACTGCGGAACGGACCAACCGTCGAGGTTTTTGCCGTTGAACATCGACTTCCAACCGTATTCGTCCTCCGCGAACACCGAAACGGTCAGACCGAAAAACACCAGCACGAGCAACATTCGGTTCAGCATAAAAATCTCCGTTTGTTTTGCCGAGCGGCGCAGACGCCGACGATTTATTTAACCAAACGATTTTTCGAGTCGACTTTAACGACGCACGGTTTGTAGGCGGCCAACTCGGATTCCTCGACGTTGGCGTAGGTCAACACGACAAGAATGTCGCCCGGCAATCCGGAGCGGGCCGCCGGTCCGTTCAGGAGCATGATTCCGGAGCCGCGTGCTCCTTCGATCGCATAGGTGACGATTCGGGAGCCGTTGTTCAGGTTCAAAACATGAACCTGTTCATTCGGGAGAATATCCGCCGCTTCGAGCAGATCGAGGTCGACGGTGATGCTCCCCTCGTAATCCAGATCGGTTCCGGTGAGGGTTGCCCGATGGATTTTCGACTTGAGCATGAGACGTTGCATGGCATTGAAATGCTAAAAATTAGCGAATGGGTTAAGTTTGATGGATCGTTTCATTTTACGCGATATCCGCCGTTTGGCAAGCGGTCGAAACGGTGCCTGAAATTCAAGAGAACGCCGCCGAAAACCGATAATTCTCATGGAATACCGTTTCACGAACCCCAACGAGCCGGGAGCTTCGTTCCCGACAACGACGATGAACTTTTTTCAAGCTCTTTCTTTGGCGTACTTTTCGCAGCCGGTGGAAAATCGGGCGATTTATCAATCGATTCGCGGCCAATCACCGCGAACAATTTTGGAGTTCGGCGTTCAGCGGGGGGAGCGGACGGCGAACCTGTTGAAGTTGGCGATCCGCGGCACGGCGGCCTCCGAGATCAGCTATATCTGCGTCGATCCGTTCGAAGGGCGTGAGATTTCGGACGGTCCCGGCTTGTCGGTTCGGAAAATGCATAAAATGTTGACCCAGTTGGGGGTCAAAGCACGCCTGATTCCCGATTCGCCGGTGCGGGCAACGAAACAATTGGCGTCGACGCTTCAGAACGTCGACCTGTTGATCGTTGCGACTCCGACGTTGGATTGGCTCGAAAACCAACGAAATTCGTTGGCGGAACTGTTGAGTGACAAAGGGGTCGTCTTTGTCGGTTCGCAAAAGGAAACGGGGGGAGCTTTGGCGTTCGAACGGTTCGTCAAGGAAACATTCCGCACCGAAACCGTCCGCGAGCTTCGTCGAGCCGGTTGATTTTCGGTTCGGTGAGGCCGCCTTGAAAAAGAAGAGGCAAGTCCGCAATTCGGCTCAAGTTGCGTCTTGGACCGGTTCGGCGATGTTCCAAATCGCTTCGAAATGGTCGATGCAGCCGCCGATCAAGGTTTTTTTGTCGTTCCAGACGACTTTTTCCAATTCGAACGCAAACGAGTTCATCGGACTGACCGGTGGCAGGTGCGGCGTGAAACAGCACCAGGCGTCGTCGACGATGACGAGATTGGCTCGGATTTGCGTACTGTATTGCCGGATTTCGATGAAATCCTTCCGGTTGCTTTTTTTCGCTTTTCCGGCGAGGAATTGTTTTACCTCACGAATCGCCGGCGAAATCGGGTCCTCGCGGTTCATGTAGATGTTTTCCATTTGCGCCGCTTCTTCAATAAACGGCGTTCCTTCGTGGGCGATCAGCAGGGAAATCGTCAGTTCTCGTGAGGCGAGCAGCTCCGGCCAAAGTTCCGCGGCGTACAGGATCAAATACGTTTTCGCGCTGTGCGCCAAGATGCGGATGCGTTTGATTCCCGGTTTCGTCAATTGTTCCCGCAACAGCTTTCGCGGAACGCCGTTGGTGTAGATCCGACGGATGCCGAGCGCCCGTCCTTCGTGTCCGAGAAGACGCTCCGCACGCTGCGCCTGCCGGTAATCGCAAAACCGACGGAAATACGGATAAGCGATCCAGAGGAACGCAACGACACCGCCGGTTCCTGCCGCGACCATCCAGTTTTTCTGGTTGATCTTGTCGAACTCCCAGCCCATTCCGAGACAAACGAGAATGTAAAGGACCCCGAAAATCCAAGCAATGCGCCGCGCTTTGCCGATCGTCTTGAAAAATGATTCGAAGTCCATCGCCGTTGGGAGCGTTTTTCGATTGGTGGGGGATTGTTGTTCGTGAAAATCTGAATTTATCGTCCCCTCTCCCCCGGGAGAGGGTTAGGGTGAGGGGCTCTGTGCGTGAAATGAAAGAAAAACACCAAGTCAAACCAAGTCACTCCTGTTTTGTTTCTTCAATTCTTTTCACCGATTTTCACGTCGAAGGCCCCTCACCCTAGCCCTCTCCCGGGGGAAGAGGGGAGGGAGTACGTTTTCAAGGATTAACGTCGTCTTGAGCTACTTCTCGGACGTTTTCTTTGCCTTCACAGGTTGTTCCATTTCACCGAGCCGTTTTTGGGCCTGCGTCCAATATTCTTCGGAGATTTCGAAACCGAGATATTGCCGTCCCAAATTTTTCGCGGCGACCGCCGTCGTACCACTGCCGAGAAACGGGTCGAGCACTTTATCGCCCGGATGACTCGACACGGCGATGATTCGTTGTAAAATCGCCTCCGGCATTTGGCAACCGTGCCATCCTTGCCGCTCGTTGAACGTCCCGCAAACCCGGGAAACCCGCCAGGTATCCAAATCGGCACCGAACTCGTTCTCGAGTTCCTGCGGCCGAAGAATCCAGGTGTCGTCGGGAAGCCGCCCCTTCGGATTGGCTCGTTTGTCCTTGTAGACCAACTGCCGGGCGCTCGGAACGCGGATCGGTTCATCATTGAACGTGAAATCGGTTTTATGTTTCACGAAATGGAAAAGATGAACATGCGATCGGGTGAATTTTCGTTTGCAGTTGACGCCGAACGTGTAGTACCAGACGACCCAGCTTCGACAGAGGAATCCGAGCTCACGCGTGGCACAGACTTTGAGTTCGGCGGCGTATTCGTCGCCGATGGCGAGCCAAAAGGTACCGGTCGGTTTCAAGACGCGGTGAACCTCGCTCATCCATTGTTTCGACCAGTCGAGATAATCGACGTCTTCCTTGCGGTCGTGGTAGACGTCGTAATCGTAACCGATATTGAACGGCGGATCGGCAAAGACCAGCTCGACGGAGCCGGTCGGGAGTGCCTTCATACCGTCGAGGCAATCGCGGTGATAAACGGTGTTCCAATTCATTTTTGATTGAAACAAATCGAAGCGATGACGGGATATTCGCCGTCGACGACGACTTTGCAGAGAACCGTTTCAAGGGATGTCGATTCCGGAATTTGCGGCATGCCGAACCCGATTTCCGGGACGGTCAACGTGAACTTCCCGCCCATTTCTTCGAGCAGCAGCATGAGTCGACCGCCGAGGACGTTCGTCAACTCGGCGATAATGTCGCGGATCAGCGGGCTGTCCATCGGAAGATCTTCCCCGGCGTACATGTTTCTGGCGAGTTCCATGGCCAGATTTTTCGACACGACAAACCAAATGGAATGGATGTCCGGCGAATTGACTTTCATGCAAGCCCAACACCAATCCCCCTGGTTGTCGACCAGTTCGTCGAAGTTGATTTCCTTCGGTTTTATTTCGAGTCCGGCGACCGTTTTTTCGGAGACGGCGACGTCTCCCCACGGATCCTCGGCGGGAGCGGAGATTTGTTCTCCCCAGGTTTTGTCGTCTTCAGGGGGAAGGTTTGCGGAAGGTTCGCCCCATGGATCGGCAACGGGTTCCGTGGGAGCGGCGGACGGCGTTCCCCATGGATCGGGTTCGGGTTCCGACGACGGTGTTCCCCACGATTCTTCAGACAGCTTGACTTCCGGAGTTGCGGTTCCCCAACTATCAACACCTCCTTCGGCGTTCGTATCGGGTGCCCCCCAACCGGTTTCAACGGGCGTTGGGGCCGACGGCTGTTCGGAGACCGAGAAGTCGTCCAAGGCGGAATCGGCTTGCGTGAATTCTTCGTCGCCGACTTTGATCGAACAGGGGATCACCTCCGCGAACGCCATTGTTTCCAGCGTTTCACGTACCGCATTGTACAACAGATGTCCGTAGTTTTGAGCAAGCATTGCAGTTGTAGTGGAGAGTTGATAGTTGAGAGTGGAGAATGGGATCGGATAGCATCGAAATCACTATCCACTCTCAACAATCCACTGCTTCTCCGTCTTCTTCCGGTTGGTTGGCGTTATTAATGATGTTGATCGCTTCGACGAGCATGGGGGGGCTGATCGGTTTGGAGAGGATGCGCGTCGCTCCGAGTGCCAAGAGCTCCTTGCGTTGTTCTTCGTTTCCGGCGCTGGTGACGACGAGGACCGGCGTTCCGCTCAACCGCGGACTGGAGGAAATGCGTCGCATCAGCTCGATACCGTTCATATTCGGCATCGTCAGGTCGGTGACGAGGAGGTCCGCTTTGACTTCTTTCATCCGAACGAGCGCTTCGCTTCCGTCGGACGCTTCGAAGAAGTTGGCGTCGCCGAGTCCCGCAATTTCCAGACAACGGCGAATAAACATCCGCGCCAAGGCGGAGTCGTCGGCGATGACAATGTTCTTGAGCATGGGGAATTCAGTGGATAGTGGATCGTGGATCGTGGATAGTGGAAGACGCAAGCGGAAACTTGGCGTTCAAGTACTCTCCACTATCAACTCTCCACTACTAAAGTTCCCAATCGGGTCGTCCGGGGCAGGAGAGGACGATCCGACCGGAGTCGCGGTACAGGGTTACGGTTCGGCTGTGCGAGCCGCCGACGTCTTCCGCGACGGCTCCGAGTCCGAACTGCCAAAGAATTTTCTTCGCGGCGAGGACGTTTCGTTTACCGATGTTGAACGTGTTGTTCGGATCGGCGACGTTGGCCCCTCCCGCGATTTTGACGATCAAATTGGATGGTTTCGACAACGAGCCGCCGACGCGCTTCATCAGGTCGAGCATTGCGGGGATCCCGGTGTCGGCGAAGTATCCGGGAAGTTGTTTGGCGCGATCCGGCGAGACCGACGAATCGGGAAGAGCGATGTGGTCCATGGCGACACAACGGGTTCCACGATCGAGAACCATCAGGCCGATACAAGAGCCGAGAGCCATGGTGCGAATCACCCCCCCTTGCGCTACGGTTGCACCGTAGTCGCCGACGCCAAGCATGATTCTCGATTGATTACCGGCTTGCATGGTGGAAGGTAGGAGTTAGGGGGAGGGAGTTAGGAGATATGAGAGACAGGAGAAAACCATCTTCTCCCGGCTCTTGGCTACAATATCCTAACTCCTGCCTCCTCTTTACAAAAAGGACTGGAGGGTTGATGCGATTTTCGATAAGGGGACGAGACGTTCCGCGCCGCCGCGTTCGAACGCTTCTTTCGGCATGCCGAAAACGACGCAGGTCGCTTCGTCTTGGGCGATACAGCGGGCTCCGGCGTCGCGCATCGCTTTCATGCCGTTGGCGCCGTCCGCTCCCATGCCGGTCAGCATGGCGCCGACCGCTTTGTTGCCGACGTTTTTGGCAACGGAATTCATCATCTGTTCCACGGATGGACGGTGTCCGCAGCAGAGCGGCGCATCGAAAATCCTGACTTTCCAACCGACGGCACCGCGAATCACCTCCAGTTGTTTTCCTCCCGGAGCAATCAGGACGCGACCGTCGATCACTTGGTCCCCGTCTTCCGCTTCCTTGACGACGACATTGGCGAGTGAATTGAGTCGATCCGCGAACATTTTGGTGAATCCGGCGGGCATGTGCTGCACGACGACGGTACCCGGCCAAGTACGGGGGAACATGCAAATGACTTCCCGCAGCGCTTCGGTTCCGCCGGTGGAAGCACCGATGGCAACCATTTTCAGGGACGGCGATTGTGCGACCGTTTTGCCTCCCGCAGCGCCGCCGGCGATAATGCCGGACCCGCCCGGTCCAGGGGTGAATTGCTTGTGTTTCCAGTGAGAAACATTCGCGGTCGAGGCGATTTTGATTTTTGTCCGCAATTCATCCATCATGTCTTCGAGACCGGCGACGTTCGACTTCGGCTTGGCGACGAAATCGACGGCTCCCGCGGCCATCGCTTCGAGCGTCGTCTTTTGACCGCGCTCGGTGAGGCTGCTGACCATGACGGTGGGAATCGGATACTGCGGCATCAATTTCCGAAGAAACTCGACGCCGTCCATTTTCGGCATTTCAACGTCGAGGGTCAGCACATCCGGACGCAATTTGATGATCTCATCACGCGCTTGGAAAGGATCGGAGGCGGTGCCGACAACTTGGATGTTGGGGTCCTTTTCCAAGCCTTGTTTGAGAATCTGGCGAACAAGGGCGGAATCGTCGACGATCAATACACGGATGATACGAGGAGCCATGACGCTTGAAAAGGGGGCGGGGGATATACTGAAGTCGGTTGAAAATTCCCATATTCGGATCAACACGGATACCGGCTACGGTATAAGCAGGGTTGATTTTAGCCCGAATCGTCAGGAAAAACAATCGGGGCGAAAAAAATTCCCCGAGGGACGCATCAGAGCCGGGACCTGTGGTCCCGGAGTGTCGAGGTGGTCCCTACGCCTTGGCAATGGGCGTCTTCGGTTCCGGGGCCGTCGGTTGTCGTTCCTTGCTTCCGAGACGGAACGACGCTTCCGCCATCGACTGTGTGATGACGTACAAACCGGGAATCAGGAGAATCCCGGCGATCGTCGCGGCGATCATTCCGAAGAACGTCGTCACGCCGATCGAGATGCGGCTTCCGGCTCCGGCGCCGCTGGCGACGACCATCGGGGAGACGCCGATCACGAACGACAGCGCGGTCATCATCACGGCGCGGAACCGGACTTTCATGCCTTCCATGGCGGAGTCGTAAATCGATTTTCCTTCCTCGCGAATCTGTTTCGAATATTCGACCATGAGAATCGACGTCTTTGCCGTCAGCCCGACGAGCATCAGCAGGCCAAGTTGGCAGTAGATGTCCATCGCCATGCCGCTCAGCCAAAGAGCGATCATGCCGCCGAGCGTCGCCGTCGTCACGGAAAGCATCACGGAGACGGGGACCATCCAGCTTTCGTATTGCGCAACGAGGAACAGATAAGCGCACAGGATCGCCAGGAAAACGAGCCAGACGATCTGCCCTTCGTTTTGCCGCTCCTGGAAACTCATGTCGGTCCACGCGATTTTGTAATCGTTCGACAATTCCTTGCCGACGACCGCTTCGATCGTGTCCATCAATTCGCCGGAGCTGACGCTCCCTGATCCCTGCGAACGGATGTTGGCGGAGGGGAACATGTTGAACCGCTCCACCTGCCGGGGACCGACGACCCAATCGATCGTCGCCAATGCATCGACCGGAACGAGATCTCCTTGCCGCGACGGAACCGTCATCGCGCCGACGGTGTTCACGTTGTCACGGAATTCGGCGTCCGACTGGAATTTCACCTTGTACGTTTTTCCGTACAAATTAATGTCGTTCACATAGGACGAGCCGAGTTGTCCTTGCAGCGTGTCGAAGACGGACGAGACGGGAACGTCCATCGCCTCGGCTTTTGCGCGGTCGATTTTCAGGTTGAGCATCGGCGTGTTCGTGTCGAACGAATTCATGGCGTACAACGCCTTGCCGGTTTCCATGATCTTGCCGAGCAACAGATTCGCGGCCTGCGAGAGGTCTTGCGAACTCTGGTCGCCGGTCGCCTGCAATGCAAAACTCACGCCGCCGGTTACGCCGAGCCCCATGATTGCCGGCGGTGTAAAGACGTTGACCCGTGCTTCCGAGAGAGAATTTCCGATCCCGATCGCCTGCCGCATGATCCCCATGATGGAGGTTTCAACGGTCTTTCGCTTGCTCCAATCGTCAAGCACGACGATCATCATTCCCATGTTTTCGCCGAGCCCCGCCGTCATCGACCGACCGGGAACCGTGATCACGATCTCCACGCCGTCGATTTTTTGTACCATCTCGGAGTAATCCTTCAGTACCTCTTCCGTTCGGGAGATCGCCGCTCCCGGCGGCAGGACGACTTCGCAAAACAGGTTTCCTTTATCTTCCGCCGGGAGGAACGCCGAAGGAAGTTTGCCGAACAGGGCGTAGTTGCCGTACAGGATTGCCGCGAGGAGCAATACCGTAACGAGAACGCGGCGTCCGAGGAATCCGGAGATTCCCATGTATCCGCCCCGGGTGAGGTCGAGCCCCCGGTTGAATGCCTTGAAGAACCGGTTGGGCTCGCCTCCGTCCCGGAGGAAAATCGCGCACATCGCCGGAGAGAGCGTCAGTGCGACGATCGACGAGAGAACGAGAGCGATGCACATCGTCACCGCGAATTGTTGATAAATCACGCCGACCATTCCGCCGTAAAACCCGATGGGGGCGTAAATGGCGACCACGACGAGCGTCGTTGCGATCAATGCGCCGGTCAGTTCCCGCATGGTTCGGATCGCGGCGTCCGTCGGCGAAAGCTTTTCCTCCTGAATGAGCCGCATGCAACATTCGACCACACAAATCGCGTCATCGACGACGGAGCCGATCACGAGAATCAGCGCGAAAAGCGTCAGCGTGTTGATGCTCATCCCGAGAACATACAAAAATGTGAACGTTCCAAGCAACGAGACGGGAATCGCGACCGCCGGGACCAGCGTCGCCCTCCAGTCCTGGAGGAAAACGTACGTAATCAGCACGACGAGAACGAACGTCAGCACGAGCGTTTCGATGATTTCCTTCATCGCCGCGCGAACGAATTGCGTGGTGTCGTACGCAAAATCCCATTCCATTCCTTCGGGGAAATTCTTGGCGAGTTCCTTGAGTTCCTTCGTCGTGTCGTCGATGATTTGCATCGCGTTTCCTTCGCTCTGCTTCATGATCGCCAACGTGATCGCCGGTCTGCCGTTCAGCGTGCCGGTTCCGGCGTAGGTTTCCGAACCGAGCTCGACGCGCGCAATGTCGGCCAAGCGAACCTGCCGTCCGTTTTCGCCGGAACGGATCACGATGTTCTCGAATTCCGCCGCTTCCTTGAGCCGCCCTTGCGTTTCGAGTTTGAACTGCATCGCGTCGCTCGCCCCTTCGGCGCCGACGGCACCGGTTGCCGCCTGAACGTTTTGCGTCCGAATTGCCGCCGAGACTTCGCTCGGACCGATTTCCAGGGCCCGCATCTTGATCGGGTCGAGCCAGATCCGCATGCTGTAACTTTTTTCGCCGAAAATCACCGCCTGGCCGACCCCCTCGATCCGCGCAAGCGAGTCCCGAATGTTGATCGCGATATAATTGCTCAAAAATAACGGCGTGTGCTCCGGATTCGTGCTGTTGAAACAAAGAATCGCCAGAATATCGGAGGTTCGCTTGTACACCACGATGCCGTTCTGGACGACTTCGCTCGGCAATTTTCGTTCGGCCCGCTTGACGGCGTTGTTCACGTTGACGAGCGCCATGTCGCGGTCCACGTCGGCGCGGAACGTCAGCGTCAGGTTGTAGTTGCCGCTGTTGTCGGATGTCGAGGAGTAATAGATCAACCCCTCGATGCCGTTGACTTCCGCTTCGAGCGGCGCGGCGATCGTATCGGCAATCGTTTGAGCCCCGGCTCCCGGATACGCCGCCATGACGACGACCGTCGGCGGCGCGACCTCCGGATACTCCGCGACCGGCAGCCGAAACACGCAGATCACGCCGGCGAGCATCAGGAACAACGAGATCACCACGGCGAACCGCGGACGACGAATGAAAATTTCGGAGAACATGATAGTGAAGCTGGATGATTGAGAAAGGTAGGCGACCGACCGCCGGGCGGTTGCGTGCGGTACTCCGCACTCCATTTAGCCGGTACTCCGTGTTCGAGTCCGGAGTACCGGACGTTGCCGCCGGGCGGTCGGCAACCTACCTTGTTTTATCGTTGCGCAACTTTAATTCCTTGCGTCCCTTCCGGGAGCATCGGTTTGACTTCGAGTCCCGGACGGATTTTGTTCAGGCCGCCGACGACGACCTGTTCGCCGGTGTTGAGACCGGCGGTGACGATTTGTTTGTCGAAGACTTGCCGTCCGACTTTGACGCTGCGGCGTTCGACTTTATTGACCTCGTCGACGACGTACACGAAATGCCGGTCGCCGTCGGTCATCAATGCGGCGACGTTGACGGCGGGCCGGGGATTCCCGAACCGTTCCGCGATGTTGACCTTGGCGTACCCTCCCGGGGTCAGTTCCTCGACTTTCTGTTCGCAAAGAAGATGGATCGTCCGTGTGCCGGTTCGGCGATCGACTTTGTTGTCGAGAAAATCGACTTTGAACGTCCCGGCATACGGTTGGCCGTTCGGGCGGACGATTTCGATTCCGGCGTCACGAATATCGGTCCCCTGCGAGAAATTGATGAAATCCGCTTCACTCATCGCGAACTTCACGGTGATCGGATCGACCTGGACGATGCTCGCCAGGATACCGGAGTTCGGCGTGATATAATTCCCTTCACTGAAAAGCTTTGCGCCGATTCTGCCCGAAAGCGGAGCGTGAATTTTCGTGTACGACAAATCGTTCTTCGCACCGTCGAGCCTTGCGGCCGCTTCTTCGAGTTTCGCTCCCTGCAAATCGACGTTGCGCAATTTCTCGTCGAGCTCCGATTCGCTGATCGTGTTGCTCGCGCGGAGCGTCCTGGCCCGTTCGTAATCCCGACGAGCCAATGCGAGTTCCGCTTCGATCTGCTTGATCGTCGATTCCGCGACCCGGACGTTGATCTTGTACACCGTGTCTTCGATTTCGAACAATAAGTCCCCTTTTTCGACGATGGCCCCTTCCCGGAACGCGACCTTCGTCAGGGTGCCGGAGATTCGCGCAACGAGATTGACCTCTTCCTTCGCCGCGACGATGCCGACGTAAGGCTTCGGTTGCCCTGCGGTGAGGTAGGCGACCGTTTC
>JAVBPI010000125.1:0-13062 GCA_031549705.1 Thermoguttaceae bacterium | reverse complement strand
GACGGCGGAAACGGTACATTTATGTCGTATTTGATCTATGTCGATTTGGCGGGCAACAAAGGATACGAAGAACTCGATAGATATCCGCTGTCCGCTCCGCCGACGAAAACGACGGTGAGAGGGTTCGGCACCAACGGTTTTTTAAGTTCGTCCGAAAACAAGCGGCTTTACGGCTCCTACAAAGGGTGGACGAACGATCAGGATTTATGGGTCGACCAGTACACTTATACAGGTGGAATGTATTCGAACGCCGTCCCTGAAGAATGTTTTTGTTTCAGATTACATGATCGCAAAAGGCTTGCCGACCAATCGTTTCATTATTTGTGGGATGGGACGCCTGTTAATACGAAGTGGGCTTTTTGTCAAGGAAAAGGGACCAAGGCGCAAACGGCGACGACGGTTGACGGTAAGAAATACTGGGAAATCATGGTTCCCGATGGTATCGGTTACGCAAAAATCGCGAGACCGTCGAATCTTGCACAAGATGAACTCCTCTTCATTGACGATGAGTATGTTTACTTTCATGAAGAGGGAACGCCAATCGGCAAGGACGGGAACCCGACAAGGGACCAATGGATTAATACATCGTTGCGGTTCGGCGATTTGGTGGTTTATAAGATATCCGATTCATTGTATCCCTGCGAAGAATTGAAACCGGTTTACCGAAAGAAAGTCAACTACAACGCAAATACGAAATCGGCAAAAATGTGTCAGTATTATTTGCCAAACGGTTTGTTCCTTGCGGGTATCCACAATGACCCTGTATTGCCTGTGTCGACAAACATGGTCGCTTATGGGGAGTACGGATCATGGTAAAACGAGACATAAAAAACGAAACGGAATCATCGTTGAACCAAAACTTGGGCGAACCGGAACGGACGCCGCCGGACTTCCCGACGTTTATTGCACAAATAAAGAATCTCGCGGGAACGCTGACGGCGTTTGCCCACGACGGTTTCCGGCTTGCCGATGAAACGGAATGGCGCCGCCGCTTTGGAATCTGCAAGACGTGCTCCGCGTTCGTCGGCAACCGCTGCTCGAAGTGCGGTTGCTATTCCGGCGTCAAGAGCCGCATCAACGCCGCCGAATGTCCGCTTGATAAATGGTAGTCTTTCTTGGGGACTCTCCCCCACGCCATGCGCCCGGAGTCGTTCACCGGGCCTCTTTTCTTCCACGGCCTCCCGTCCGGAAAGACTCGCGGGACGGGAGTAAAGCTACCTGTAATCCAAAGATCAATGATCCGTCATAACGGCGGTGTCTTCGCTCCCTCGACCGCGCGATGATTGTTTTTTCGCCTTTTTACCAAACTTGGCCGTTCTGCCTTCGGCGTGCTTTGTCGCTATTTTTAACGCCGAATGATCGTACCGTTTCGTTACTTGGATTGAGCGTTGACCGGCGACGGCCTGCGCCACGTCCAATCCATGCGTTTCGGTAATCTCCGTGACGGCGGCATGTCGAAGTTGGTACGGCGTCCAAAACGGAATCGCGGGGGTCGGGTCTTTACCAGCTTTCTCCGGCTTCCCGTTTTCCGCTTCGATTTCCTTATTCGCGGTTTCGATAGACCTTTTCAGGGCGCGGCTATACGTCTCGGATGTGTAGTAGTCACGGACGTTCAGTTTCGGTTTTGCGGCCCGTTCTTCCCTTAAAGCGGCCCGGCACGGCCAATTGTGTTTTCGTTTGGCGGCAAACTTGGCTTTTCGTTCCTGCAAGGTATCGAACGGGGAAAAAACATACTGATCCGGTCCCTTGCCGACCAAGCGGGGGGCAAGCAATTTTTGTTCCGGCTTGCCAAGTGGAACCGCCTTGTCTTGCTTTCTCCATGTCCCTTTATGGAAGCCAGGACGATAAATCCAAATCTTGCCGGATTGATCGAGGTCACCAACTTTCATTCGGCATACTTCGGACGGCCTCATACACGCAAGCCGCTGGACTTGCACCATAATCGCGATTGTCGCGTAGAGGTACGGCAAGGTGCGTTTGACGACCTCATCGGGGACATCTTCGCGTGGGGGCGTTTCCGGGGCAATGGTTTTGCCTTGGCGCAATGCCGGGACATACTTCAAGGCTCTTGGGATGGATTCCGGGACCATCTCTTGCGCGACTCCCCAGCGGAATTGCGCCCGGGCGAAATTGATAAGTTTGTTGCAGTACCCCCGCACCCGTCCGGACGTTTCAAGACGGCCTTGAACGGCAAGGAGGGCCTTCGGGCCGAAATTCTCGACCGGAGTACCGGAATAAACGTCAAGGATTTCTTGGGCAATTATCCGATGGTGTCGGTAGTCGCATGGGTCAATGTTCGTTTTCGCGTAGTCCAAGTAGGCGGCAAAAAGCTCATCGACCGTAATTTGCGCGCCGGGGCGGATTGTCGACGCCTGGGCATTCTTTGCCCATTCCGCAATAAATTGACGGTGATTCTTTTTCGCCTCTTCGGACGGCTTTTTGGGATCGTCTCCCCATTTCCCCATCGGCAAGCGGTCGCCGTTGAAGTAGACGTAAGCATATTTACCGCTCCTGGAGAGTTTCGGGGGTCGGTTCGTAAGTTTGGGCATGATCTTCGCTCCTTTCTTCCCAAACCACAAAATTTGTGGTTTGGCAGTTTTGAGGTTTTGAAAATCACGCTGTCTAACAAGAGTTGCAAGCCCTTTATTTTATTGACTTTACGTCATTAGCCGAGGCGGGACTCGAACCCGCACGACCTTGCGGTCAGGGGATTTTAAATCCCCAGCGTATGCCATTTCGCCACTCGGCCAAACGTCCGTGAATCGCCGCACATACGCAACGGGTCAACAGACGATTTTATGTAGCACGCAGAACGCCGATTAGTACAAATATCGGTTCACGATGTTCTCGAACAATTCCTGGCGACCGCTCTTGTTCGCGTCCGCTTCCCCTTTGCCGAGCATGTACTTCTCCAACGACTTGAAGTCGTGCTTCTTCTTTTCGATCTCCGCGCCGATCCCCGTGTCCCACGACGCATAACGGGTCTTCACCATTCCGGCGATTTCACCCTCTTTTCGAATCGCGGCGGCGATCTTCAGACCGGCGGCGAATGCGTCCATCCCACCGATGTGAGCGTAGAACAAATCGATCGGTTCGAAGCTCTCCCGACGAACCTTCGCATCGAAATTCAAACCGCCCGTCTTGAAGCCGCCGTACTTCATGATGATCAACATCATTTTTACCGTTTCGTAAATGTTCGTCGGGAACTGGTCTGTGTCCCAACCGAGCATCGTGTCGCCCGTGTTCGCGTCGACCGAGCCGAGGAATCCCTGGCTGCCGGCGTATTCGAGTTCATGTTCGACATTGTGTCCCGCCAACGTCGCATGGTTCGTTTCAATATTCATCTTGACATGCTTTTCCAAACCGTACGTCCGGAGGAAGTTCACACACGCGGCCGTATCGAAATCGTACTGGTGCTTCGTCGGTTCTTTCGGCTTCGGTTCGAAATAGAACTGTCCCTTGAATCCGATCTCCTTCGCATAGTCGACCGCCATCTTCATGAAGATCCCAAGGTGGTCGAGCTCACGTTTCATGTCGGTGTTCCAAATACACTGATATCCTTCGCGGCCACCCCAGAAGGTGTACCCTTCGCCGCCGAGTTCCAGCGTCACTTCCATCGCCTTCTTGACTTGGGCGGCACCGTACGAAAAAGCGTCGGCGTTGCAGCTCGTCGCCGCACCGTGCATGTATCGCGGATTGCTGAACAGATTCGCCGTTCCCCACAACAGCTTGATGCCGGTTCGTTGCTGTTCTTCCTTGAGCACCTTCACGACGGCGTCGAGGTTCGCGTTCGATTCCTTCAGCGTTTCCCCTTCCGGCGCGACGTCACGGTCGTGGAAGCAATAGAACGGCATTTGCATTTTTTCGAGGAATTCGAAGAAGACCTTTGCCCGCTTCTGCGCGTTGGCGACGGTGTCCTTTCCTTCCCACGGACGAACCATCGTTCCCGGGCCGAACGGATCGGAGCCGGTTCCCCGCATCGTGTGCCAATAAGCGCAACTGAAACGGAGGTGATCCTTCATCGTCTTTCCCTCGACCTTTTCGGTGGGATCGTAATGTCGGAACGCAAGCGGATTTTTCGATTGGGCGCCTTCGAACTGGACGGGCTTCTTGACTTCAGGGAACGCGGGCATGGAGTACTCCTTTAATTTGTAGGGGTGATGGGAGAGCGTCCCAAAACATTTCGTCGAATTGTCGCACAAAACTTGACAACACGCAAGATACTGAGTAGAAATTGCGTTTGAGGAAACAGTCGGGACCGCAGGTTCCGCTCGTGGACCGCGTCTTTTCAAACGAAATTCATCATGGCGTTCATTCGATTTCGGTGCGTTCGCTGTCATCATTCGCTGAAGGCCAAGAACGAAGCCGTCGGCAAGAAGATGCTCTGCCCCGTCTGCTATCTCGAGTTGACCGTTCCCGCCGAGAGTTCGATCAAAGAAGTGGACCCGTCGCAACTTTACACCGCCGACGAAAAGCCGGTCGATGTCCGTGACATGCAGAGCCGGAAGGAGTTCGCCTCGCTTCCGTGCCGTGTTTGCCACACGAACATCGCCGTCAAGAAAGAACAGGTCGGCCAGGAAATCGAATGCCCCGAATGCGGCACGAAAATGGTCGTCCCGGCGGCGATCGCAGCCCACATCGACGCCTCGCTGAACGACACGCTTGACAAAATCATGCTCGGAATCGGGCCCGAATCGAAGGAACTCTACACGGTTCGCGACGGGAGGGGAAGCATTCCACTCGACGATGGAACGGATCGGTTCCCCGTCTATTGCAAGCTCTGCAACACGTTGATGTACGCCACGGACGAGCAGGTCGGCGAGGAAATCGTCTGTCCGGACTGCCTGACCCCAACGGTCGTTCCGCCGCGACCGAAAGATATTCCGCGTGTTCCGACCTCTTCGACGTTCGAAGGTTCGTCGACCTTCGGACTGGCCCAGGAGCAACCGCCGACGGGAGGGCCGCTCATTCCGGTCGTCTGTTCTCTCTGCGGTACGAGAATGTACGCCGCGGAAAACCAAATCGGCCGGCTCAAAACCTGCCCCGACTGCGGTCGACAGACGGAAGTCAAGCCGGTTCCCAAAGAGGAAATCGTCCAACCGGAAATCGGCGGCGGGGAATACGGCGTGAGTGTTTCCGAGGCGCCGCCGCGACCGACGGCTCGAACGATGACCGATTACCGTTACGTCGACGGTTCGCTCGACAAGGAAATTTACACGGCCGAGCCACCAGAAGAAAAAACTCTCCGACGCCCCCCGTTTTCGCCGGGTTCGTCCGAGCAGAACATGCAAGCTCCCGATCCGGGAGAGCCGGACCGCCTCCCCCAGCGACCCAAGAAAGCAACCACGGATCGCGTCATCGCCGCAACGATTCATCGCCGTCCGTCGCTTCCGGAGCATCCGTTTATCGAACGGTTGTTTGCTCCGATTTTTCACGGGAGCGTGATGCTCCGATTACTGATTTCGCTGGCTCTGGCCCTGTTCGCGGCGGTTCTTCCGTTTCTCTTTCCGGGACTGTTCTGGGTCGTCGGATTGGCGTTCGCGGGAATCGTTTTCTCGCTTTGGGGGGGGATCCATACGCATTACTGCATGAGCATTTTCGGTTTTTCGACGGACGGCAGCGATCAGTTCGATGAATGGTCGGATTTCGTGCTCCTGGACAGTCTCGGCAGCGCCCTCTGGATGTTCTGCCTGACGCTGGTCGCCGCGGCGCCGGGGCTCTTCATCGCCAACCTCCTTCCCGGAAAAGCGATCTCCGAAGGGGTCACACAGACGGGCGATCCCATTCTGCAACTGAATTCGTTGGTCATCATCCGCGATTTTCTCTTCATGCAAATGTCGTGGATCGCTCTTTTTCCGGTCTTCTTCCTCTCCTGCATGGAAACCGGCTCGTTTTTCACGGTTCTTGCCAAAAATACGATCCAATCGTTGTTGCGGCACACCGGCCTTTGGATTCGATTGTATCTTCTCTCCGCCTCGCTGTTCCTGATCCCGGAGTTGGCATACGCCGCCTTTTACGCTGCCCTCAGGAATGTTCTCGGCGACGTTCTTCTTTCGGTGGGATGCAGCGTCCTCTTTTTCGGCTTCGTTTGCCTCGCCACGCTGATCTACTTCCGACTGCTCGGACGGTTCGGCTGGATCCTCGAAGAAACCGCCCGGCAAGAGGAGGAAGACGATGATTAGCGAAAAGGAAAAAATGCTGCGAGGCGAACTTTACCTTGCCAGTGATCCCGAACTATGCACGGACGGTCTCAGCGCCCAGAAAATACTGCACGAATACAATGCGTCCCGACCGGAGGAAAGCGAACGGCGACGCTTCCTGTTGCAGCGGCTGTTCGGTGAACTCGGCAAGGATGTTCATATCGAACCGCGATTCCATTGCGACTACGGTTATAACATTCGCTTGGGGGATCGTGTCTACATGAATTGCGGCTGCGTGCTCCTCGACGTGTGTCCGATCGACATCGGCGAAGACACGCTGCTCGGTCCGAATGTTCAGATTTATGCGGCGACACATCCGCTCGACGGGAAAATCCGCAAACACCGAGGACCGGAATTCGGTCGTCCTGTTCGAATCGGCAGCGATTGCTGGATCGGCGGCGGCGCGATCATTTGTCCCGGTGTCGTGATCGGCGATCAAAGCGCGATCGGCGCCGGAAGCGTCGTGACGAAAAACATTCCTTCCGGTGTTCTCGCTGTTGGAAACCCCTGCCGCGTTGTCAAGGAACTCTGATCGACGCAAATCATCGGGACGAGAGTTTTTCTTGACGATTTAAGCACAGAGCCCCTCACCCTACCCCTCTTCCGGTGGGAGAGGGGCGGCAAGTTGAACTCTATTCGGCGGTTTTTTCCGCAACTGTTTTCGGGCACTTTTCGCAGCATTTGCAATCGGTGCACTCGCATTTTCCGCCGGTTTTGCAGGCGTCGCAACATTCGCACTTTTCACCGCACGGACACGCCGCAGCGGTCGCTTTTCCCGGACAGCTTGCGCAACATTTGCAATCGGCGCACTCGCATTTTCCGCCGGTTTTGCAGGCGTCGCAGCATTCACATTTTTCACCACACGGACACGCTTTTTTTTCAGCGGCCGGAGCGGTTTCCGTCGGGCAGCACGCTTTCGCTTTCGGTTTGCAGAACGGGCAAGAGCTGCAATCGCCGGCGGAGGCGTATTGTTCCGTCGCCGGTTCGGTCTTCGGCGTTGCGGACATCAGGCGGTAGGAAAACGCAAACGTCGCCACCAAAACGACAGCAAACGCAGCTCCGAGGAAGGTTTTTGGGGACATCGAAAATCTCCTTGAAAAAGGGGGTTGGGGTCGCTTGAAACTCACATAATATTACGCCATTCGCTCAAAAACGTCAAGAGAAAACCGAAAGTGTGAGAAACACGGTCGATTCCGATCCACTGAGCGGCCATAAAAAATTTTTCCCAAAGAGTTGTCTCGAAGGAAAAAATAAGTTATGATAGATGTATTGTCTAAACTGGGCACGGATCGAACCGTTCCCGACAAAGTAATATTTGCCGGACAATTGCGTCTGACTTTCGACGACCCGAAATCGGTCGGCGAGGCGACAACATCACGTTTCCGACGAGTAAACATGGGTCCTTTTGCGTCATTATTTTGGCTCTTGGCGGTGGTTCAGCGCAGCCTGTCGATGCTGCATGAACCGTCCGATGCCGAACGAACGGAGCAATCCCCCCGCATGGCCGTTTTTCGACGGTCGTCGCGGCGTCATTCCTTTACTCTTTTGAGCGAATTTCCCGTTTTCTTTGGCCAGATCGATCTCCCTTCACCTGTTGGCCGCGATCCGTTTCGGCCTGCGAATCGTACTCTTTGGGAGCATTGGTCCCCCCACCTGATGTTGGCGTGCGCTTCCGTTTTCGTTCCTCCTCGTCGATTCGTCAACCGCTTTTTCCGTCGTTGAAAAAGTAAAGGACGAATTAATGGACCCCGGACATGTCGCCCTCATTGTCGCCGTCGCCGCCATCGTGTGCTGCGGTGGAACATTCGCTCTTGTGCGATTCCTTGACGCCATGCGCCGCGCCGACGCCAAGTCGCAAGCCAAGGAAATCCTCCAGCGAGCCGAGCTTGACGCCGACGCCAAACGACGCGAGGCGGAACTTTACGCGAAAGAACAGGCGATTCAGCTCAAGGAAAAACACGAAAACGAACAACGTCTTATCCGCCAGGAACTGCACGAAAAGGAGCGTTCTCTCGACAAGCGGCAGGACATCATCGACAAGCAAGCGGAGAACCTGCGCAAACAGGAGAAACTGGTCGAAAACACGCAGCGGAAGCTGACCGACCGGATTGAGGAAACGAACCGACGCAACGACGAGTTGGGAAAACTGATCGACAAGGAACGGATCACGCTCCACGAATACTCCGGCCTGAACCGTGAGGAGGCGACCAATCGGCTTCTCGGCTTGCTAGACAACGAGCTCCGTGAAGAAGCCGGCTCGTTGATCGTCAAGCACGAAAAAACGGTCAACGAAAAATGTGAAGCGATCACTCGAAATATCCTGCTCGGCTCCCTCCAGCGTTACGCCGCCTCGCAGACCGCCGAATCGACGACCAGTACGGTCGACATTCCGAACGACGACATGAAAGGGCGGATCATCGGCCGTGACGGACGCAACCTTCGGGCGTTCGAAAAAGCGACCGGCGTCGACATCATTATCGACGACACGCCGGGAGTCGTGATCGTCAGTGGATTCGATCCGATTCGCCGTGAAGTTGCCCGACTTTCGCTCAACCGATTGATCTCCGACGGCCGAATCCATCCGTCGCGGATCGAGGAAATCGTTCTCGACACGAACAAGGAGATTCAGACGCTGATCATGAAAGCGGGGAACGAAGCGTGTCAGGAATCGGAGGTGTTCGGCTTGCATGATCGGCTTGTCCACCAACTCGGCCGGCTTCATTTCCGAACGAGTTACAGTCAGAATGTCCTGCGGCATTCCGTGGAGGTTGCGTTCCTGTCCGGGCTGATCGCCGTGGAACTCGGCATGAACGAGAAATTGGCCCGCCGTTGCGGTTTGCTGCACGATATCGGCAAGGCGACCGACCACGAAACCGAAGGAGGACATCCGAAGATCGGTGCCGATCATCTCAAACGGCACGGCGAACCGTTCGAAGTCGTTCAAGCGGCACTCGGACATCACGACGATCCGCGATTCGATCATCCGTACACGATCATCGTCGCCGCAGCGGATGCTTGCAGTGCTTCACGACCGGGCGCACGGCGGGAATCGCTGGAGAATTACGTTCGACGCATGGAGGAACTCGAATCGCTCGCTTCGGAGTTTCCCGGCGTCGAACAGGTTTACGCCGTCCAAGCGGGCCGCGAACTTCGGGTTCTGCTCAACGCTCCGCAAACGAACGACGAAGCCGCCGCGAAAACCTGCCGCGACATCGCCAAAGCACTTACCGAACGGGTCCAATTTCCCGGCGAAATCAAAGTCACCGTGATCCGTGAAACGCGGTTTACCGAAGTTGCGAAGTAGTTAGCCGCGTCGCCAAGCGATGCGATCGACCCTGTACACGCTTCTGCGCTCCGCTGGGCGGAGCGGCTAAAACCATGCCGAATTATTTTCATCCCGAAACGCTGAAACGAATCTCGCGGCTCGATCTTCGAGCTCGGTACGTCGTCGACGGTTTTTTGAGCGGAATGCACAAAAGTCGACATTTCGGCAACTCCGTCGAGTTTCGTCAGCATCGGCAATACGTTCCCGGCGACGATCCACGGAGCGTCGATTGGAAAGTCTGGGCGAAACAGGATCGACTTTACGTCAAGCAATATGAGGTCGACACGAACCTTCGGTTGACGCTCCTCGTCGACGTTTCGAAGAGCATGAAATTCGGGAGCGGACCGTTGAACAAATACGATTACGGCTGCACGATCGCGGCGTCGCTTGCCTATTTGGCGATTCGGCAGCAGGACGCCGTCGGTTGTATCACGTTCGACAAGGAGACGGAGAGCATGCTTCCGTCGCGGATGAAGCAGTCGCATCTCCATGCGGTCGCCGCCCGAATGAATCAGGAGCGACCGACCGAAGGAGTCGTTGCCGCCGGTGAAAAATTGATCGACGTCGCCGAATTGCTCAAAGACGTCCAAGGTTCGCAACCGACGATGCAGGACGCGCTGCGGGAAGCCGCCGAAGCGGTCCCCGGCAACGGCGTCGTCGTCCTGATTTCCGATCTGCTCGTTCAACGGGACGGACTCTTTCAAGGGTTACGATATTTGCGGAGCCGCGGACACGATCTGCTTGTCATGCACGTCATGGACGACGAAGAGCTCGATTTCAAGCTCGGCGGTCCGACCCGTTTTGAAGGGTTGGAGATTCCCGTCCAAATCCGTTGCGATCCTCGCATGTTACGAAAAGGGTATCTCGAAGCGTTGAAAGCGTACCTCGAAGAAATTCGTCGCGGCTGTTCGCAGTTCCAAGCCGATTACGCCCTTTTCCGAACCAGCGATCCGCTTGACGCCGCCTTGGCCGCCTATTTGAGCCGCCGTACCGCAAGAGGTCGCGCGAAAGTTTAAATAAAAGCCGGAATGGAGCGCAGCGTCATTACTCCATTCCGGCTGTTAAATTATTGTTCCCTATGTTCCTATTGACGAGTTGCCAAATCGGCGCGGAAAACGTTTTCAAAGCGGAAACGGCTCGCCTGTTTCCCGACTTCCGGTTATCGTTTTCCCGACCCGGTTTTTTAACGTTCAAAATTTCCGAAGAACGGTACGGCAACGCCGAAACCGTCCCCTCGTTCTTGGCCGAGACGGTGTTCAGCCGTTCGGCGTCGTATTCCGTCGGGAAGGTCGAAGACCCGGCGGCAATCTGGAAATTATTCGAAGACCGAAACATCACCGTCCAGCGGATTCACGTTTTCGAACGAGATTCGGCGGTTCCCGGCAACGATTTCGAACCGGGTCCGACGCCGAACAGTCTCGCGCTGCATCGGGGGCTGATCGCATCGGCGCCGCAACCGCAAAAGCTCGGCGTCGGTGCCAACGACATGCGGCTTCCCGCTCAAAACGGGGAAACGGTCGCTGATGTGATTCAAGTCGACGAGAAACAGATTTTCGTCGGCGTTCATCGTGTTGCTGCAACCTCGCCGCTGCAAGCGCGATATGCCGGCGGCGTGGTTCCGATCGTGTTGCCGACCGATGCGGCGTCGCGGGCTTGGTTGAAATTCGAAGAGGGATTTCGTTGGTCCGGTTTTCCGATTCAGTTCGGATCGCTCTGCGCCGACATCGGCGCGTCGCCGGGGGGCGGTTCGCAAACGCTCCTTTCCCGGGGTGCCCATGTTTTCGGAATCGACCCGGCGGAAATCGATCCGATTGTGTTACGCAATCCCGAATTCGAACATGTTCGGAACCGGATTCGGCAAACGAAACGAACCGTTTTCCGCAAAGTCCGTTGGCTGATTGCCGACATGAACGTCGCACCGGGATACGTTTTGGACGTCCTCGAAGAATTGGTGTTGCGCAAAGACGTCAACTTCCGCGGGCTTCTTTTCACGCTGAAATTGTTTCAGTGGGAACTCGCCGAAGACATTCCGGCGGCCGTCGCATTGATCAAGCAGTGGGGTTTTAACGTCGTCGCCGTCAAACAGCTTGCGTTCAACCGCCAGGAAATCATGGTCGCCGCCCAAAAAGTTCCCTACCGACATTAAAATATTTTGGTAGCCGGAAGCGAAGCCGGTAGTCCGGCGAGAGCGCCCGGTTTTTCTACCGATAGAGCCTAATAAACCGGGCGCTGCGGGATTACCCTTCGCTTCCGGCTGCCATAAAACCGCCTTCGCAAACCCTGTTGCCGAAACCGGAAACGCGGATATACTCAATTTCATGTCGAAATCGGGAAAGAAAAAAAAGGAAACGGGCAAATCGAATCCGAACGAGCGGACGATTTCCGAGAACCGTAAAGCGAGACACGAATACACCGTGTTGGAATCGTTGGAGTGCGGTATCGTGCTCGTCGGCTCCGAGGTGAAGAGTCTGCGCAATGGAACGGTAACGCTGACCGAAGCGTACGGCAAGGTTCGCAACGGAGAAGTCTGGTTGATCGGTTGCGATATTCCGGAGTACGTCGAGGCGAACCGCTTCAATCACAAGCCGAAGCGGGAACGGAAACTGCTGATGCATCGCCGGGAAATCAAGCGGTTCGCCATGCGGGCGTTCGAGAAGGGGTTGACGCTCGTTCCGCTCAAGATGTATTTCAAGGAAGGAAAAGCGAAAGTCCTGATGGGGCTCTGCAAAGGAAAGCAGGAGTTCGACAAACGGGACGCGAAAAAGAAAGCCGAATCGATGCGCGGCCTCCGCATGTCGATGATGAAACGGTTGCATTAATCGCGATTCGTCCCGTTGAGCTCGCGAACCGAAGATTCCGGTGTCTTTTGCGCCAACCGTCATTACGCTGCGCTCCATTTCGGCTTTTGTCGCCGTATCGCTAAAAATTTATCGGAACGGTCGGTTGACCCCGCCGGAATAATCGATAAAATCATAGCGGAATCCGTTGTTTCGGCTCGATTCTCGGACGACAACACCGTGATGGATCATTTTTCACACAATTCTAGAGGCTAAACACAATGGCAAAGTACGTTTACAACTTCGGTAAGGACGGAACGGACGGCGACGCAACCATGAAGAATCTGCTCGGCGGAAAGGGTGCGAACCTCGCCGAAATGGCGAAAATCGGACTCCCGGTTCCCTCCGGCTTCACGATCACCACCGAAGTTTGCACCTATTTCTACGATCACGGTCGGAACTACCCGCCGGAACTCAAGGCCGAAGTCGACGCCGCGATGAAGCAAATCGAAGCGACGATGGGAAAGAAATTCGGCGACACGAAGGACCTCCCGCTCCTCGTTTCTTGCCGATCCGGCGCCCGTGAGTCGATGCCCGGTATGATGGATACCGTTCTGAACATCGGTCTGAACGACAAGACCGTCGAAGTTCTCGCCAAAAAGTCCGGCGACGAACGCTTTGCTTGGGACTGCTATCGCCGATTCGTTCAGATGTACGGCGACGTCGTGCTCGACATGAAGCCGAAGACGAAGACCGACAT
>JAVBPI010000092.1:0-28624 GCA_031549705.1 Thermoguttaceae bacterium | reverse complement strand
CAACAACTTCTCGGCGGCGACAAGGCATCGATTCAACTCATCACCGACGGCGTTGAGACAAATACCGCAACGATATTGGAAAACTATGTCCTGGGCGTCGTCGGCGTCTGGGCGAATCACCGAAGCCGGGACAGGGGACAAAACGGTATCACGCCGGTCAACGTCGAGAGCCGCGTTTACTTCAATCCGGAACTCGACACAAAATACTCGCTGATTCCAGGCTCGATCGTCCTCATCATGGCGATTATCGGGACGTTATTGACGTCGTTGGTCGTTGCCCGCGAGTGGGAGCGTGGTACGATGGAAGCAATGCTCGCCACGCCGATCGGACCGCTGGACATGTTGCTCGGAAAACTCGTGCCGTATTACATTCTCGGGATCGGCTCGAACGCGGTTTGTGTGTTCATCGCCGTTCAATTATTTCATTTGCCGTTTCGCGGGTCGGCGTTTTCGCTCTTTTTCATTTCCTCGGTCTTTTTACTCGCCTCGCTCGGGATGGGGTTTTGGATTTCGACGCTGACGAAGAACCAATTCCTCGCTTCGCAGATGGCGCTGGCGCTGGCGTTCTTACCGAATTTCATTTTGTCCGGCGCGATCTTCGAGATCAATTCGATGCCCCCTGCGATTCGGGCGATAACATACTTGTTTCCGGCCCGTTATTACGTCACCTGTTTACAGACGCTCCTCATGACCGGCGATGTTTGGCCGCTGTACCTCCGCAATACGGCGTGCATGGCGGTCATTGCGATCGTGTATTTCGTTGCGACGTTTCGGATCACGCCGGAACGGTTGGAGTAATCCCTGTTGTCGTGACCGCAAATCACGGCTCGTTCATCATGTTCCTCCGTTTATTTAACCTGATCGTCAAGGAATTCCTTGCGGCGCTTCGTGATCCGAAAGCGCGGGCGCTGTTGATCGGCCCGCCGCTGCTGCAGATTTTCATTTTTTCGTACGCAATCACGCAGGAGGTCAAAAACGTCACGCTCGCCGTCTACAACCAGGACGTCGGCAAAGAAGGGTACGTCCTGACACAACGGTTCCAGCATTCGCCGACCTTCACGAAAATCCTGACGATCTCGCATCGGGAGGAAATCAATCCGACCATCGACAATCAGGACGCGATGGCGGTGCTCGTCATTCCACAGGACTTTTCCCGGGAGCTTTACGCCGGCCGGAAAGCGACGCTCCAAATTCTGCTGGACGGCCGCAAATCGAACGCTTCGCCGATCGTCGGCGGTTATGCGGGAAAAATCATCAACAAATTCGTACAGGAAAATTTGGCCGGTACTCCGCGCATCGGGATCAATCTCGAAACGCGCAATTGGTTCAATGTGAACCTCGATCCGCGTAAAACGACGATTCCGTCGCTGGTCTGCGTGTTGGCAATGGTGCTCGGTGTCATTATTTCGGGGCTCTCGATTGCCCGGGAACGGGAAACGGGAACCTTCGAGCAACTTCTTGTCTCGCCGCTCACTCCGACGGAAATCCTTCTCGGCAAAGCGATTCCGGCAGTCGTATTGGCGACCTGTTCGGCGATCATGCTCATCGGCATCACGATTTTCTTCATGGGAATTCCGTTGCAGGGCTCGTTTTTCCTGCTCTTGGCGGCGCTCGAACTGTTCCTGCTGTCGATCATCGGGGTCGGCTTGTTCGTCAGCTCGCTCTCGTTGACGCAACAACAGGCGATTCTCGGCGTGATTCTCGTGATGCCGCCGTTTACGATGCTCTCCGGGTTTGCAACGCCGATCGAAAACATGCCGGACTGGATGCAGTGGCTTACCGTGATCAATCCGGCTCGCTGGTTCATGGTGATCGTGAAAGGGGTCTTCATGAAGGGGATGGGCGTTCAGGAGGTTTTCCTGAATTGCATCCCGCTGGCGATCATCTCGGTAGTGACACTGACCGCCGCCGCTGTCATGTTTCGACGCCGCATGGAATAAAACCCGACGCGCTATGCGACAAAAAGTAAGCGGACTGTCGAACAGATGGGAAAATTTTCTTCGGTACCGTCTTTCGAGCACTTTGTTGAGACCTCGGTTTGCGGTATAATTCCCGACTATGGATTTCATCAAATTCTCGATCAACAATCCGGTCAAGGTCGCCGTCAGCGTTCTTCTCACGATTCTCTTCGGAATCCTTGCGCTGACCGCCGTGCCGATCCAAATGACGCCGGACGTCGAACGGCCGATCATTACGATCCAAACCCCGTGGCAGGGACGGAGTCCCGAAGAGGTCGAAAAGTCGATTCTCATGGAGCAGGAGAAAAAACTCAAAACGCTCCAGGGACTCTACAAAATGACCTCCACCGCCTCACTCGGAGAAGGTCGCATCGAGCTTGAATTCACTGTCGGCTACGATATCAGCCGCGCCGTGCAGGAAGCGTCGAACCGACTCGACGAGGTTCCCCGATATCCCGACGATGTCGACCGACCGATCATTCGAGCGGCAAGTTCGAATACCGACGAAGCGATCGGCTATGGGCTCCTCACGTCGCCGGATCCGAACTTCGAAATGGCCGAGTTTTTCGATTACGCCGACCGATACGTCAAACCGGCGTTCGAACGGATCAAGGGGCTCGCTCAGGTCGACATTTACGGCGGTCGGGAACACGAGGTTCAGGTGCGTTTCGATCCCGTCGTTCTGGCACAATCGGGGATTTCCGTCGAAGAGCTCCGCAACTCGCTGCGGGGGGACAATCTGAACGAATCTGCGGGGGACTTCGCCAACGGACGGCAGAATATCCGCTTTCGGGTTCTCGGTCGGTACGATTCCCTGGAACCGATCCGCAAGGTGATCGTGAAATACGTCGACGGCGCTCCGATCTATCTTCAGGATATCGCGACACCGTTTCTGGTGCTCAAGAAGAACACCTATTTCAATCAGAGCAAAGGAAAAACGTCGATGACGCTCCAGTTTCGCCGAGATACCGGCGCGAACGTCCTGAGCGTAATGAAAGAAGTCAACCGCATCGCCAAGGAAATCGGCGAGCCGGGCGGAATGCTCGCCCATTATAAAAACGACCAATACCGGATTCGATTCAATCTCGTTTACGACGATTCGTACTATATCAACAGCGCGATCAAGCTCGTTCAGGAGAACATGTACTCCGGGGGTCTGCTGGCGATCGTCGTGCTGCTCCTTTTCCTGCGAAGTATGAGACCGACGCTCATTATTTCGTTGGCAATCCCGATTTCCGTGATCGGAACCTTCGTCGTGATGTATGCCGCCGGTCGGAACATCAACGTGATTTCGCTCGCCGGACTTGCGTTTGCCATCGGCATGGTCGTCGACTGCGCCATTGTCGTGTTGGAGAATATCGACCGACACCTGCACATGGGAAAAACCGTCGCCAAGGCCGCCTATGACGGAACGATCGAAGTCTGGGGGGCCGTCCTTGCATCGACGTTGACCACGGTCTTCGTTTTCGGACCGGTACTCACGATTCAGGAAGAGTCGGGCCAGCTCTTCTACGACATCGTTTTGGCGATCTGCGCATCGGTGTTGATTTCCATGTTCGTTTCCATCACCGTGATTCCTTGCGCCGCCGTCCATATGCTGAAAGAGGAATCGCAACGGCAGCAGAATTGGTTGGCGAAACTCTACCGTTCCGCGTTCGGACTCGCGCCGCTTTGCGGTTGGCTTACCGATCATTTTTCCGGCCTGATTTATGTAATGACGTTTCGAAGCGTTTCCGGGATTTGGCTCCGTTTACTCCTGATCGGCTCCGTATCGCTGATTTCCGTCATCCTCAGCGCAAAAATGATGCCGCCTGCGAGTTATCTTCCGACCGGAAACAAGAACAACATTCGCGGTTCGATGCAGCTTCCCCCGGCGTACTCTATTCAAGAGAACGCGATGGTCGGAAAACGGGTCGAAGAAGGTCTCAGACCGTATTGGGAAGCGAACACCATCGAGGAATCGAGCGCCATCCAAAAACTGGTCGACGACCGTTCCGGCAAGGAAGTCAACGTCGTGCCGCCGATCAAGGATTTTTTCATCGTGATCCGTGCGCAAGGTGTCTTCCTTATTGCGACGAGCAAGGATCAGGAGGTCGTCAAACCGCTCGAAGTGCTGCTCGGCAAAGTGATGAACTCGATTCCCGGTTGCAGTGGCATGGGGGAACAAGCGAGTATTTTCGGTCGTCGCGGCGGCGGTTCGAACACGGTGCAGATCGAAGTTGTCGGCAGCGACATGGGACGCTTGCGTGAATCGGCGACGTATTTGGAACAAAAATTAATCCAGGTGTTCCAAAAGTCCGGCGTTCGGAGTTCGCCGTCGAATTACAACATGAGCGGTCCGGAACGGGAAATGATCGTCGATCAGGTTCGGGCGAAAGAACTCGGGATCAATGTTCAATCGTTGGCGTATTCCGCCAGGGCGATGATCGACGGAATCGTCGTCGGCGACTTCGATTACGAAGGGGACAACATCGACTTGACGGTGATCCGCGATCCGGATATTCCGTTGACGCCGGACGAGTTCAGCCAGCTCCCGATGTCGATCCGCGATTCCGACGGGCAGCATAAAATCGTGCCGATCGGCCAACTGGTCAATTTCGTCAAGGCGGACGCTTCGCAACAGATTCGGCGGGTCGAACAGGAACGCGCAATCCAATTGATCGTGAATCCGCCGGACGAAGTCGCCCTGGAAACCGCGCAACAACAAATCATGGAGCTCGTCGAGGAAGCCCGCCGTGAAGGGGGAATGTCGCCGGACGTTCTCATTCGCTTGGCCGGAAACGCCGACAAACTCTCCCAAGCTCGCGCTGCGCTGCTCGGAAAATGGACCGGTTGGAATTGGAATTCGATTCTCAGCTTGATTTCGAGCCGGTTTTTTCTCTCGCTGCTGATGACCTATCTTTTGATGGCGGGGCTTTTCGAGAGCTTTGCTTACCCGCTGGTGATCATGTTCAGCGTTCCGTTTGCATTGGTCGGCGGGTTCGCGGGGCTGGCATATGTCCATTATCTCGATCCAACGCAGCAGATGGATACCCTCACGATGCTCGGTTTCATCATTTTGATCGGCGTCGTGGTGAACAACGCGATTCTGCTCGTTGCGCAAGCGCTGAACTTCGCACGCGGTTTCGGCGAGTCGGAACTGGACGTGATCGAAGCGATGGATTATCGGACGGCGATCCGCGAGTCGGTGCGAACCCGAATGCGGCCCATTTTCATGACGACGGCGACCAGCGTGTTCGGAATGTTGCCGCTCGTCCTGTCGCCGGGAGCCGGTTCAGAGCTGTATCGCGGACTCGGCGGCGTCGTGGTCGGCGGACTTGTCTGTTCGACGATCTTCACGCTGTTCGTCGTGCCACTCTTGTTCAGCTTGATGATCGACTGCCTCGCCGGAATCGCTTGGCTGCGTGGGAAGCCGTTCAAAATCTGACACGTTGCAAGGCAAAAACGCAAGTGTTAAGCAGATCTATTCACCGGATTCCGATTTTTTGGGCTCGGTTTTAGCCGGTTCGTCGTTCACTCCGGCGACTTTGGCGATCGTTTCAGGGAACTCGATGCCGCCGACTTCCTTCATCACCTGCATCATCGGGGGGAGCGTTTTCGCCATGTTTTGGAGGAATCCGGCCGTCGCGCTCTGGCCGCCGTCCTTGCCACCGCCGTCCCAAACGACGATCTTGTCGAATTTGATGTTCGAAATCGCCTGTGCTGAAGCCTCGACGAGGTTGTCGAAGTGTTCCAACATGAGCATTTGGAACGCCTTCTCGGCGCCGCCGCACGCTTCGATGATCCGCTGCAACCCTTCCCCTTTCTTGGCGAGAATTTCATACTGACCACGGGCTTCCGCTTCAAGTCGGGCGAAGATCGCTTTCGCTTCCCCTTCCGCTTCGATTCGACGCTGTTCGGCCAGCGCTTCCGCCTCGACGATCGTTTTCGCTTTTTGAGCCTTGGCAGGAGCTTCGAGTTCGGCTCGTTGCTTTGCTTCCATGAGCTGCGCTTCCGCTTGAGCGGCTTTGGTTTGCGCAAGGTATTGGGCTTCGAGAACGGCAGCTTCCGATTCCCGCTTTTTCGTTTCGCCGATTTTGTAGGCTTCGGCTTGCTTGACTTGCAATTCGGCTTGTGATGCGGCGATCAATCCCTTGGAAAGGTTCTGCCCTTCAATCGCCTTGGCGTTCGCTTGCGCTTCCTTGACTTGCAGATCGGCAGCGGATGACGCAATGGTCGCCCTCGATTTGTTTTCGCCGTCGACGGCAATCGCGTTTGCTTCGGCAAGCTGGATACGCATGTCCCGTTCCGACTGCTTGACTTGCGCTTCGCAGAGAAACGCCGCCGCCTGTTCGCCGACCGTCTGTTCTTTTTTCAGATCGGCGACCTTGACCGCTTGTTCCTGGATTAACTGCGCAAGACGGACTTCCTGTTCCCGCTCCGCTTCGCGGGTTCCGATCTTTTGAACCTTGACCGCGTTGGCGACCTGGATCATTTTCGCTTGTTCCGCTTCGGCAACGCGGATTTCCCCCATTTTTTCGTTGTCGGCGACGTCGCCACGCGCTTTCTGGATCGCTTCCGACGCCGCTTTGCGACCAATCGCCTCGATGTATCCGCTTTCGTCGGTGATATCCGTGATGTTCACGTTGATCAGCACCAAACCGATCTTGCGGAGTTCCGGCTCCAGCGAACTTGTAATGCTCGATAAAAACGCATCGCGATCCCGGTTGATCTCTTCGATATGCATCGAAGCGATCACCTGTCGAAGCTGCCCGAAAATGATATCTTCCGCCTGTTTCGAGATTTGGACTTTCGTCAGACCGAGGAGCCGAATCGCGGCGTTCTGCATCTGCTCCGGCGTGGTTCCGATCGCAACGGTGAAGACGCTCGGCACGTTGACGCGGATATTTTCCATGGAAAGCGCCCCCCGGAGCGGAATCTCGATCTGCATCGGTTCGAGGCTCAGGTAGGCGTAGTCCTTGATGATCGGCGTGATGAATCGGGCACCGCCGTGAACACATTCGGCGGACTTTCCTTCACCGCTGCGTCCGTAGATCACAAGAATCTTGTTGCTCGGACACCGCTTGTACCGCTTGACGATAAAAAGCAGCAGCGCGGAGATGACGATGATCGCGAAAATGGCACCAAACGTCAGAACCACATAAAGCGTGTTGTCGAATTGCTGAGCAAAAAGCATAGTTCTCGTGGGGGTAGGGGGTGCATCTTGTCCCCTCTCCCCTCGGGAGAGGGGACAGGAAACGCCTATTTCACTTCGACAACCCCCGGCGAAACAATGTTGACAACGGTAATCGGCGTCCCGTTTTTCAGTTCGCCGCCAAGGGTGATCGCATCGTATTCCATTGTCCGGTCCTGCTGCACGACTTGAACCTTTCCGATGCCGGTATTGGCGGCGGGAATCCGCAGATAAACGGTCCCTTGGGCGCCGACGAGCGACTTTTCGGAAACGGTTCCGTCAGACTGGAGCCGCGAAAGTAGGCTGTACAGGTAGTATACGATAAATAATGCGGAGAATCCAGCAAGAACGGCAAAAAAGAGGGAAAGTGGCTTGCTTCCCCCTCCGGCAAGACCGGCTAGTCCGCCGATGCCGAAAAACGCAAGTCCGGCGACGGCGGTTCGGAGCGAGAGCATCTTGAAGACGCCGACGGTCTCCGTGTGTCCCATCCCGTCGTCGGGACCGATTCCGTCGGTTTCAAAGTGGTCCCCTCCGAAACCGATCAACGAGAAAAAAAGTTGGAGGAGCAGCACTGTTCCCCCAATGACAGCGCAAAGGAAATAAGTAAACGCCAGCGGACTGGCGATCGTTTGAAGAATGTCCATGAACCCCTCCACAAAAAAGTTTTCCCTGTTTGCCCGCGAACCGAAGGTTCCGTCGCATTACACGGTTGAGTATAGCATTTCCGAACGCCTAAACAACTTACCGGTGCGTGAAAACCCAGTTGTGCGACCGGGGGGATGGGACATACTGGCAGGATCGTTTTTTGATCTCCCCCATTCACGCCGCCGACGGGGCCTTCGCCAAGGCTGAAAATCGCCTCAAAAAGGTTTGAGGAATTGCCGTTCCAGAAAATACGATCAAGAAACTCAACGGCGACGAATCGAATCAAGATGGCACGTCGCCAGAAGACCACCCCGCTTTCAACGCTGAAATTTCAGGCGTCCGAAGCTGAATTGGAGTTCACCACGGACGGCACGGCGGTCAACACGACCGAAGGTTGTCGGCGTGAAGTCCGTGTCGGCATCTTTTCGAAACGGGAATTGGAACTCCCGGATTTGCCGGGTAAATGAACGACGCGCGATTTGCCGAGGCCGCATGCGTGCATCGCCTTCGCGGCGATGGAGGAAAAGATGTTTTCGCCGTCGTTGGAGATCGTGGGCGAACCGCTTGAAGATCGCCGACCGGCTGACGGAAATGTCGGTCTTGGGGGACGGCGCCCACTGGATCTGGGACTCGGCGCTCTTGGAGTTCGGCAAGACGCAAGAGAGCCCTGGGTATTTGGCGCACCTTGGGAAGTTCGGGAGATTATAGCAAGATTCTTTTCGATCCGGCGTCGACGAAATTCAAGGACTGGCGTGAGAAAACGCGACGACTGTTTGGGGAAGAGGGATACGATGGAATTCACGGATTTTTGGAAAAGCGACCGTTGGCGGAAGAACTGGCGGAGTCGACAATCGCGGACACGCGGGAAATCAGCCAATTGAGTGCCGACAAAACTTCCACCCACCCGCTCTTCCTTGCATGAATGTTTTTCGGTTGACTTTCGGGATTCCGTATGGAATAATAGGGAAATACAATTTTTCCCCGTTTTTACCCGCCGCAGAGTCGATGTCGTTTGAAATATTTGATTTACGAGCATCCGGTGCCGATCTGGACGCTGCGGTCTGTCGAACAGTCGATTTGCTTCGGGAAGGAAAATTAGTCGTCCTGCCGACCGAAACAGTCTACGGTTTGGCGGCGCTGGCGTCCGATGCCGCCGCTGTTGAACGCCTGATCAATCTGAAAGGACGCCGCGAGGGCCATCCCCTTCCCTTGGCGATTTCGGGGTTGAACCAGCTTTACGATTTCGCTTCCGAAGTCGATCCCTTGGCGCTCCGGCTTGCCCGTCGCTGTTGGCCGGGAGCGGTCAGCCTGATTCTCGACGCCTCCGAACGCTCCAGTGAAATCCATCGCCTGCCAGAGTCGGTCCGAAAAGCGGTCATGCCGGGAAAAACCGTCGGGTTTCGCGTTCCGCACCATCCGCTGACACTGACCGTCCTCGGCGAACTGAATGAGCCGATTGTGCTCACCAGCGCCAACTTGACCGGTCAACCCGACGCAACCGATGCCGAAACCGCGATTGCCGCCCTCGGACACGGTGTCGATCTGGTCGTTGATGACGGTCCGTCTCCCATCGCCAAGCCGTCGACGGCTGTTCATGTGGAAGGAAACCAATTCACCGTGTTACGTGAGGGAGCAGTCAAAAAGGAAACAATCAAACGCCTGACTGCTCGAATTATCCTCTTCGTTTGCACCGGAAATACCTGCCGCAGTCCGATGGCGGAGCGGATTTGCGAACAATTGCTCGCCGACCGGCTCGGCTGCACCGTCGACCAACTCGAAAACCACGGCTTCGTCGTGACGTCCGCCGGAATCTCCGCCGGTTTGGACGCCCCACCAAGCCGCTATGCCGTCGAAGCGATGGAAAACCGTGAACTCGATTTGTCCGACCACCGTTCGCAGCAATTGAACGAAACCCATGTCCGCTTTGCCGACCATATTTTCACGATGACCCGAGGACACCGGGAAGCGATTCTTTCCTATTGGCCAAGCTCCGATACCCGACTTTGCGTTCTCCGAACCGACGGCGGCGACATCGGCGACCCGATCGGCGGAAGTCTTGCCGTTTATGAGGCTTGCGCCGACCAAATGGAACGGGAAATCGCCAAACGACTCGACGAAATTGAGCTATAAAAAACGGAGCGCGGAGTACCGGCTCAATTGGAGAAGGAATTCAACTGTTAACAATGATCAATACAATGACGAATATTGTTTTTCCCGTGCTGCGGCCCAGTCGAACGAAAATCGTTGCGACCGTCGGTCCGGCAAGCGATTCCGAAGTGATGCTCGGCAAACTCATTCAAGCGGGCGTCGATGTTTTTCGGCTCAACATGGCTCACGGCGGTCCCGAAGACGCCCAGCCGCGGCTCGATCGGATTCGCAACATAAGTCGACAGCTCGCCCAGCCGGTCGCCGTACTCGCCGACCTCGCAGGACCGAAAATGCGGCTCGGCGAGATTCCCGGCGACGTTTACGAATGCAATCCCGACGTCCCGATGAAATTCATCCGGGGAACGTCGACCACGGAGCCGAACTGCTTCACGACGACTTACGAACCGCTCGTCGACGAACTCGAAGTCGGCAATCGGATCATGCTCGCCGACGGAACGGTTGCGCTCGAAGTCACGGAAAAAGCCGCCGATCACGTCGTTTGCACGGTGCTCCAAGGGGGACCGGTTCGCAGTCGCCAAGGGGTCAACCTTCCCGGTGCGAAGCTCAGCGTCAAAACGCTCCAGCCGAAAGACGTCGAAAACGCGAAATGGGCCGTCGGCGCCGGCGTTGATTTTCTCGGCCTCAGTTTCGTGCGGACCGCGGCCGACGTACACGAACTTCGGAGCATTTTGACCGATACGGCGAAAGCGAACGGTCTGGACGAGAAGGATATTCCGCACATCATTCCGAAAATCGAGAAGCCGGAAGCGGTCGACAAACTTGACGAAATCGCCGACGCCGCCGACGGAATCATGGTCGCTCGCGGTGACCTCGGCGTCGAGTACGACATCGCCCAAATCGCGGTCGTCCAAAAGCGGATCATCGAAATCTGCCGCAAGAAATGCAAGCCGGTGATCGTTGCGACCCAAATGCTCGAAAGCATGCACCATCAAACGATTCCGACCCGTGCCGAAGCGACCGACGTTGCCAACGCAATCCTCGATGGGACCGACGCTTGCATGCTGTCCGGTGAAACGGCGGTCGGCGAACACCCGATCCAAGCGGTTGCGATGATGCACCGAATCGCGGTCGCCACGGAAAAAATCCTGCCGGAGCATTTTTGCATGAGTCAACGCCATTCGTCGATGAAAACGCAATCGATAACCGACGCCGTTTGCGACGCCGCGAATCGGTTGGCCGACGACATCGACGCCGCTTTGGTGCTCGTCGCCTCACGGACGGGTCGGACGGCGCTCTGCTTTTCGAACAAACGCTGTTTCACCATGAGCGTCGGAACCAGTTCCAGCGAACGGGCGCTTCGCCGGATGGCTCTCTATTGGGGGGTGATTCCACTTTTCGACACGCCGGAAGAGCCGCGGGAAAATTTGCTCCAAATCGTCGAATCGGGCAAAGCCGCCGGATACTTGAAGCCGGGGGACCGTGTCGTCCTCGTGAGCGGTTTGATCCCGACCGGCGAACACCGAAACGTTTTGTATGTTCATGTCGTCGATTGAAAACTCCGTCCCCTCTCCCTCGGGAGAGGGCTTGGGTGAGGGGCGTTCAACGTCTTGAACATAATTCACGACAAATAATCCAAAAATGAAACGGTCAAGGATTTTCTTCTTGATGTTTTTCATTTATTTCAAACACAGAACCCCTCACCCTAACCCTTCCCGGAGGGAGAGGGGACGGTAGGGATCGCCAACACTCTCGTCGCCTTTACCCATTTATTTCGATGAACGACCGTCGTGTGTTGATAACGGGAGGAGCCGGTTTCATCGGTTCTCATTTGGTGCGGGGGTTCCTGACACTCACGTCGGCGCAGGTATTGAATTTCGATAAATTGACCTATGCCGGCAATCTTGAATCCTTGCGGGACGTCAGCGACTCCCCCCGGTATCGGTTCATGCAATGCGACATTGGCGACATCGGAGCGGTCAACACGGCGTTCGCCGAATTCGAGCCGGATATCGTCGTCAATCTCGCGGCGGAAAGCCACGTCGATCGCTCCATTGCGATGCCGGACGAATTCATTCAGACGAACATCGTCGGAACCTTCACGATGCTGGAAGCGGGCCGCGCCTATTGGAACGCGCTGCCGTCGGATCGCAAGGAAAGATTCCGTTTCCTCCATATTTCCACGGACGAGGTTTACGGTTCTCTGGGATCTGACGATCCACCGTTCCACGAGGAAACTCCGTATTCACCGCACAATCCGTATTCGGCGAGCAAGGCGTCGGCGGACCATTTGGTGCGGGCTTGGCACAACACTTACGGGTTTCCGGTCTTGATTACGAACTGTTCGAACAATTACGGTCCGTACCAATATCCGGAGAAGCTGATTCCCAAAACGATTCGGGACGCTCTGGACGGTCAAGCGTTGAGCATTCACGGCGACGGCAAGCAGATTCGGGACTGGTTGTTCGTTCCCGATCACGTTACCGCGATTTTGCGAGTCTTGAAATCCGGTGTAATCGGTCGCTCCTATCTTGTCGCCGGTGAGAATCAATACTCCGTGTTGGATGTCGTCGAAAAAATCTGCGACTTGCTCGACGAACTCAAACCGACGACGGAAGGTTCGTACCGACAACAAATCAAACACGTCGTCGACCGTCCGGGAAACGATCGCCGTTACGCCATCGACTCGACTCGGCTTCAGACCGAACTCGGTTGGAAACGCTCCGTTTCATTCGACGAAGGACTCCGTCGAACCGTCGAATGGTACCTCGCTAACGACGACTGGGGAAGAGGTTGACCGCGTCGGCTTCCCATTTTGCCTAGTCCGATCTTCTTGTCGATTTTCTTGCTCACTGCAACGAAGTTTTTCTCGGAAAACCTGGAAAATGGTTGCCGAAAAAATAATCAGTCGTTATACTGAAGCACGATTCGTTCCTGAAGTCCTCTGTGGATTTCGGTTGTCCGATATTCCTCGAACATCCCCCGCAAACGGAGATTTCGTTCATGCATGCACGCCGTATCGTTCCGGTCGGTCTTACATTGACGCTGGCCGTGGTCGCTCAGGTTGCTTTCGCTCAAGTCGAGATGAAGCACCAAACATGGAGCGGTGACAAATTCCAAGAGATGGGCGCCGAGATCGCCAAAAACAACGACTTGAACTTCCTGTCGTTTCCCGACGCCAAGCGTATCAAAGCCGACAAGGTAAACAACGTCGACGATCTGATCGACGGCGAGGCGGGGAGCTTCGGCGGCGACGGTCGGGTCGGCGTCGACGGTAATCCATCGACGATTATCTATTACCTCGGTTTCCCCCGTTCGATCAAGGAGATCAATTTGTTCTCCGGCAACATCGACAGCCGGGCGAATCAGGACTTCGAAATCCGTTTGGCGAACAACGAGAAAAATCCCGGCAAGCAACCGGGTTTTCCGAAGGATCCGACCTTCACTTCCGGCGACAAGATCATCGGTCCCGGTTCGGGGGGGTTCATGACGAAAATCGTCGATCCGTCCGGCAAGCCGATCACCGGCGATAAGCGGTATGATTGGATTGAGTTCAAACTCTGGAAATCGTATCCGACCAAGGTCGGTGATCCCGCCAAGGCTCAAAGCAAGGCGAACAGTTGGGCGTCGTACATCGAGTTGCAGGTCCTCGCCGATGCGGAAGACACCGCGCTCTTCAAGTCGCCGAAAGAACGGGACGCTTGGTACGCCAAGCGAGCCGACACGAAATTCCAAAAGTTGCTGGTCGCCGAAGTCGGTGAAGACGTTGCCGCCGCGATCCAAAACCCGGAATCGCTCAAGCGCTCAATCACGAATCTGACGCAAAAATTCCCAAGCCAGTACGACGGCCGGAAATATCTCGCTCAATACGAAGCGGCTCTCAAGGAACTCGGCGAATGTCCGAAAAGCGTCATCTCCGAGTCGAATCCGCGAGGTGCAATCTCGAAAGAAACGATCGACGCCTATTTCGCCGCCGCGAAAAAGTTCGGCGAATTTCGAAAGGAAGCGCTTCTCGCCAATCCGCTGATGAGATTCGAAAAGCTTCTCTTCCGTCGGGCGCAAAACGCCGGATTGCAGGCGAACTGGATTTCCAACGCCGCACGGGGCAAGGGGGGCTACGGCAACGCTTTGGCAACCGTCAACCCGCAGGACGCCAACGGCGAAGCACAAACGCTCATTGAGAATCCAAACAATTCGTTCATCGGCGACATCAATCTCCATTGGGACGCCGACAAGATTCTCGTAACGGCTTTGTCCGACGAAAAAACCTGGCAGATTTACGAGATGCCGCTCACCGAGGAAAAACCGACGCTGCGGCAAGTCTCCCCGTCGATGGGAAAAGACGTCGACAACGTCGAAGGATGTTATGTTCCGGACGGTTCCACGCTTTTCATCTCGACCGCCTCGATGATGGGGGTTCCCTGCATCGACGGAAGCAGCCCGGTCGGCAATATTTACCGTCTTGAAACTGACAACAAGACAATTCGACAGCTCACCTTCGAACAGGATCAGGATTGGTGTCCGATTCTCCTGCCGAACGGTCGGGTGATGTACCTCCGTTGGGAATACACCGACACGTCCCATTATTTCACGCGGATTCTGTTCCACATGAACCCGGATGGGACGAATCAGGTCGAGTATTACGGCAGCAACTCGTTCTGGCCGAACAGCGTGTTTTACGCCAAGCCGATTCCCGGCAGCTCGACGAAATTCGTCGGCGTCGTAACCGGACACCACGGCGTCTCGCGGATCGGCGAACTTTACACGTTCGACATCCAGAAAGGCCGCAAAGAAGCGACCGGCGCGGTCCAGCAGATTCCCGGTTACGGAAAGAAAGTCGAGCCGATCATCAAGGACCAGCTCGTCGACGATTCCTGGCCGAAATTCTTGTTCCCGTACCCGCTGGACGAAAATTATCACATCGTCTCCGCGCAGATGACGCCCGGCTCGCCGTGGTGCCTCTACCTCGTCGACACGTTCGACAACATGCTGAAAATCCGTGAAGAAAAGGGATTCGGACTCTACGAACCGACGCCGCTCATCAAGAAACCGAAGCCGCAAGTCCGACCGAACACCGTCGACACCGATTCGAAGGAATCGAATGTTTTCGTGACGGATGTTTATTTCGGCGACGGCTTGAAGAACGTCCCGCGTGGAACGGTCAAGAAATTCCGCGTGTTTTCGTACAATTTCGGGTATCGCGGCCTCGGCGGACACGATTTGTTCGGCATGGAAAGCTGCTGGGACGCCCGACGGTTGATCGGCGAAGTTCCCGTTTACGAAGACGGCAGCGCGTCGTTCCGTTTCCCGCCGAACACGCCGATCGCGATTCAGCCGCTCGACGACAAGGGGGCCGCGATGCAGCTCATGCGGACCTGGTTCGTCGGAATGCCCGGCGAGAACAATTCCTGTACGGGATGTCACGAATCGCAAAATACCGTAACGCCGAACAAACGGACCGTTGCCATGGGGAAAGCCCCGACGCCGATCACGCCGTTCCTCGGTCCGGAACGCCCTTTTTCGTACAAATACGAAATCCAACCGATACTCGACAAGTATTGCGTCGGCTGTCACGACGGCTCCGAAGCGAACAAGGATCGTCCGAACTTCGCGGACAAGACGCCGGGACACCGTGGTTTTTCCAAATCGTACCATGCGTTGCATCCGTATGTACGACGCCCCGGTCCGGAAAGCGACGCCTACATGTTCCAGCCGATGGAGTATCACGCTTCGTCCAGCGAACTGTTTCAACGGCTTGGCAAGGGACACCACGGCGTCCAGATCGATGCGGATTCGATGCGGAAACTGTACACTTGGGTCGACCTGAACGTCCCGTATTTCGGCACATGGGCCGAAGTCGCCGAAATTCACCGCAAGAAAAATCCGGAAAGCGTGACCAATGTTTCCGCGCGGTATAACGAGCTGAAAACGCTCTACGCCGGCGTCGATCTCGATCCCGAAAAGGATCCCTACGCCGGAATTGCGTTACCGGAAAATATCGAGTTCGTCAAACCGACCGAACCGAAGCTGAACTATGCTGCGCCGAAGGCGGACAATTGGCCGTTCGACGAGAAACAAGCGCAGCTCATGCAAACGAAACCGCACCAAAACGTGCAGGTGACGAATGATATCGCGATCGACTTGGCGTATATCCCGACCGGACAGTTCGTGATGGGGGATGACGGCGGCGACGCCGACGAACTTCCACGATCCGTCTGCACGGTTCAACGGCCGTTCTGGATGGCGACCACCGAAGTGACGAACGAGCTTTACGCTCAATTCAATCCAACACACGACAGCCGGTTCATCGACCAATGGTGGAAGGACCACACGACCCCCGGTTATCCGGCGAACAAGCCGAAACAACCGGTGATCCGCGTGACTTGGAACGAAGCGGTCAAATTCTGCCAATGGTTGAGCCAAAAAACGGACAAAAAATTCCGACTCCCGACCGAAGCGGAATGGGAATGGGCCTGCCGCGCCGGAACGTCGACCCCGATGTGGTACGGTGAACTGAACACCGACTTCGGCAAATTCGAAAATCTTGCCGACATGAGTACGAAAAAATTCGTGGTCCGCGGCGTGAATCCGCAGCCGATCAACAATCCTCCGGACGTCGAAGCGTTCATTCCTCGTGCCGAAGGGGTCGACGACGGCAACATGATCGAGGAGAACGTCGGTGGATATCAGGCGAATCCGTGGGGGCTCTTCGACATGCATGGCAGCGTTGCGGAGTGGACGGCTTCCGATTACCGCGTCTATCCGTTTGCCCCGGCGGTCAACGATCCGCGGATCAAGAAAGTCGTGCGCGGCGGTTCGTGGTTCGATCGGCCGAAATATGCCCGTAGCGGCTATCGCCGCGCGTTCGAGCCGTGGCAGCCGGTCTACAACGTCGGCTTCCGCGTCGTTTGTGAAGAATTCTAGTTTCACCGTGAGCCGTGATCGTCAATCACGGCTCTTTTTTTGTTCATTTTTACGAGGCAACCATGTCAACCGTTTCACGTCGTTCGTTTTTGAAAAGTGCTTCTCTTTTGGCCATGGGAACGACGATCATTCCCGCTTCGGCGCTCGGCCTCGACGGAAACGTCGCTCCCAGCGAACGAGTCGCCATGGGGCTGATCGGTTGCGGCAGTCACGGCGGCGGCTGGAACCTCGATCTGATGATCGCCAATCCGATGCAGCAGGTCGTCGCCGTCTGTGATGTCGACGAAAACCGGTTGAACGCAACGCAAAAGAAAGCCGAGAAAGCGTACTCCGACAAAATGGGAGCCGCGTACAAAGGTTGCGCCGCCCACGCCGATTTTCGCGATCTGGTCAATCGGAAAGACGTCGACGCCGTCTGCATCGTGACACCGGATCACTGGCACGTCCTGATGTCGGTGTTCGCCATGAAAGCCGGTAAAGACGTGATCTGCGAAAAGCCGACGTTGACGATTGCGGAAGGACGTCTTCTCAGCGACACGCAGAAAAAAACGCAACGTGTCTACCAAACGGCTTCCGAAAACCGTTCGATCGACCATTATCAATATCTCGCCAACGCGGTCCGTAACGGTCATCTCGGCGAATTGCGCAACGTCAAAGTTCTTCTGCCACACGGTAACACGGCGGCCCGGAACACACTCAACAAGGACGAACAAGCGAAATGGGAGCCGACGGAACCGCCGAAATCGTTAAACTACGATCTTTGGCTCGGTCCGGCGCCGCTCAAGCCGTACATCGAAGCGCGGACGCATTACAATTGGCGTTGGAATCTCGATTACAGCGGCGGCGTGCTGACCGATTGGGGTTCTCACTTGATCAACATCGCCCAATGGGCGAACGACACGGACGAAACCGGGCCGGTCGAGGTTCAAGGAACCGGCGAATTTCCGGACTTCACTGAGCCGTGGAACACCACCCCGACGTTCAAACTCAATTATCGCTACGGAAACGGCGTCACGATGGAAGTCTGGTCGGAGGTTCCCGGCATCAAGCTCGAAGGAACGAAAGGTTGGCTCCTCATGCGCGGTTGGCGGGCCGACATCAAGGCGAGCGACGACTCGTTGCTCGGCCTGAAATTCGAAGGGGAAAAGAATCTCGGCCGTCCGGAATGCACGGTGAAAGCACACGGGGGGACCGGCGGCGAACACATCGATTTCGCGAACGGCGTCAAGTCACGGAAACCCTGTTATTACACCGCCGAATGCGGACACCGCAACCACACGATCGCGCACATGGGGAACATCTCCATGCTCCTCGGCGGCGCCAAGTTAAGCTGGAATCCGCAAACCGAAAAATTCGAAGGGGATCACGCCGAAGAAGCGAACAAGCATTTTTGTTACGTTCGGCAACAACGGGAACCATGGTCGTTCGACAAGGTCGATTCCTGGATCAACGTCGGTTGATCTTTGACGAACTCGCGACGGATTGCCCGGTATCCTGATTGCGGGTATAATTTCGTCCGTGGTATTTATTTTTTGGCGATTATTCAACGAAAGGAAAACTCATGCAGTTTCTTCATTTTGGCGTTCCGACGACTCAGGAAAAAACGTGGGTCGGCAATATTTCGGAGCTGAAGGTCCATTGCAGCGATCCGACCGCCGATCCATACGGGATCGAATGGTTGAAATTCGACGCCGGTAGTCCGATGCACGAGCGATCCGCACCAAGCCGCATGTTGCGTTCGTCGTCGACGATCTGGATGCCGCCCTTCAAGGGAAAACCATTCTCTGCGCTCCGTTCAGCCCGGCGCCGGGGTTCCGTTTCGCGTTCATCGACCACGAAGGAGCGGTCATCGAACTTTGCGAATCGAAACCGGCACCCCAAGCCTGCGGTTGCGGTTGCTCGGGACATTAAAAAGTCGTGATTCGTGATTCGTGATTTGTGGTTCGCGACAATTCGAATCACGAATCACGAACCATGAACCACGGCGGAAAAGACGACTTTTTTTGCCGTTGCGCGGTAATGATCCCGTGTTCGAGTCGCCGGTTTATCTTTGGGGACTGCTTGCGGCGTCGATCCCTTGGCTGTTGCCGATCCTGAATCGGAAAACCCCCAAGCAGGTCGATTGGGCCGCCGTCCGACTGCTCGAAGCGGCGATTCGAAAAACGAGGTTGCAGAACCGAACGCACGATTTCCTGTTGATCGTTTGCCGAAGCGCAATCATTGCTTGCGTTGCGCTCGCCTTCGCCAAGCCGGTTTGGAATTTTTCCCCGGTTCCGCTCTCTTCGGAAAATTCGTTGCGCGTTTTGTTGATCGGAGACGGCGAACCGGCGTTTTATCTGCGGCACGCCTTGGAAGCATCCGGTTTTTCGACGACCGTCGTTTCGTCGACCGACGCCGACAAAGCCGTTTGGCCGAACGTTCAAGTCGTCATTTGCGCCGATGTTCCTTCTCCGCCGAACCGTTTGAAAAAATTTCACGGAGGAACGGTTGTTTTCTGGGGGGGACAAACCGATGCGGACGCTTGGAACACGCGTTTTTTCGACGATTCCGTCTTGGCAACGTCGACCCAACCGGAGCCCGGAGCCCGATTGACGCTTCACGATCTCGGACAGCCGATTGTCGCACCGTTCCGCAACGAACCGTCCGCCGGCCTTCTAACACTTCCCGTTTGGCGTTATCACCCGTTCTGGATGGTGAAATCGGTCCCTATTCTTTCACTGGACGGCGATCCGATTTTGGCGACGGACGAATTCCATGGAAAACGACGTGTCTTCTTCACGACGGCCCCGGATTCGCGGTGCTCGGCGATGCCGGTTTGGCCAAGTTTCCTGCCGCTGCTCGAAACATCCGTTCGTTGGGCGGCGACACCGGTTCCCCAACCGTTGAAACTCGCTCACGGAATGATCGTTGCGGCTGTGCTGTTGTTGATCGCGGAGCTATACCTTCGAAAGAAATTTTGAACGATTTTGAACAGGCGATACGATTTGATCCGTTGTTTGACCGACTGCCGTGTATGCCCCATTCGTTTTTTATTGCCACCGCATTAATGGCGTTCGATTTCGCCGAGCAATTTTCGGGAACGGGCAAGCAGGTCGTCGAACGAACGGAGATCGAGGCCGCCGTAACGGGCTCCGTCGAGTGCTTCGAGAATCCCACGAACTTCGGCGACCCGTTGATCCGACACGCCGAGTCCCATCAGCTTGACGCAAACGTCTTTCGGCGTGATCCCTTGTTCGACGGCGTCGGTTCGGTCGGCGACGTAACCGGCCCAAACGGCTTGCAAGGCATCCGCCGCACCGGGTTTCGAAGCGTCGGTGATTTCGGCCAGACGCTTGATTGCCCGTGAATACGCTCCACGGTTTCGTTTGCGTGTCGGATCGGCGTTCCAACGTCGCCAAGCGAGAACCGCCGCCGCAAGGAGAGGGTATCCCAAGGCAAGAGCCCCCATCATCCAAGACCACCGAACGATGTCGACCGCCTCGTTGCTGATGCCGTTCGCCGGGATCATGTTGGCGTAAAGTCCCTCCGCAGACCGCTCCAATTCGCCGCCGGTTCTCAAGGCCCCGTTTTGCGGAACGGCAACATGAAGCGTTTCCGTTGCGGTAATGTCCAAAGGAATCGGATCACTCGTCAATTCGACGAACTTTTCTTTTTCGGTGTCGAAAAACGCGACGGGAATCGCCGGTAAAACGAGATCTCCCGCCGTCTTCGGCCTGATGGTGTACACAAACGAACACGAATCGCCGTTGACGTCTTCCGTCGGCGGATGCGTCTTGAACTGTTCGGCGATTCCCGGATATTTTGACAAATCGGGAGGCGTGACGTTATCAATGGAGCCGCGGCCGGTCAGTCGGAGCGTCAACGTCATCGGTTCGCCGACGCTTGCTTTGCGCGGTTGCACGTCGACGGTCCATTGGTAGGAACCGAACGCGCCGATATAGGCGACAGGACGGTTCGCTTCAGGAACGTCGACGACTTGAACCGTGATCGGTGAGGCAACGGCGTAGATTCGTTCACCGCGGGCTCCGGTGCTGGAAGCAGGATCGGCGACCGCAAAAGTTCCCTTGGCGTTCACCGGACCGAACGCCAAGGGCCCCAATTCTTTTGCCGAAAAAGTTCGTGAAAAACGGTATTCCCAATACATTTGCCGCTTGCCGTCGGCGTCGGGACGGTCGACCTGATTCGGAATCGGCGAAAACTGGAGCAGCGTGTTGCGTCCCCCGAACGGAAACGACATGTCGAAAAGATCATCATCGAAACCGAAGCCGCGTGCCGCCAATCCATTGATCGAGAACCCGTGCTGTCGTCCACGAACATTCAATTCACCCAGCCAGGCTTCGGCGGGTTTTTCGGGCTGCAACCCTTTCGGCAATGAACCATCATTGGCCCACGGAATTGTGAGTTGCGGCGGCTCCGGCAAGGAGAGCGGATTCGTCTTTCGGTCCGTTGGATTCTTGACGAACACGGAAAGTGTCACCGTAAACGGCTGGCTCGGATAAACGCGTTCCTTGTTCGTCGCAATTTCCAATCGGACAATATCCTGTTTGTCGGGAGCTTGAACCGTGATCGGAATTTGTTCCAGCGGCGGCTGGATTCGTTGCGGCTTTCCACCGATTTTGAGCGATGTCGCCTCAAGCGGCGTACCGTTGACGACGACTTTCGGAATCGGCAACGGAAAGGAACCGGTCCGTTTCGGCGTCAAAATGTAGGTAAAAACGGTAATACTTTGCGAGGTTTCATCGTTCCGTACCGTTTTGCCGTTAATCACCACGATCGACGAGGACCGCATTCCGGACTGGACCTGTTTCGGACGTGTTTCGACACGGAAATCGGTGAGCGCCGACGTGTCCGGCATGACGGCGGCGTCGATCGGTTTGTCGGACATGATTCCGAGCTGCATCCAAAGCGTTTCGCCTTCGTACAGCGTGGTTCGGTCCAGCGCAACGACCAATCCGGTCTCCGCGGCAAACGTCGTCGCGCAAACCCATCCAACGAGGCAGAACATTAAAAAAACGCGAAACATAACAAAAGAGCCGGGGACGAAGACCGTAGTCAGCCGTAGTCCCCGGATGGGCCGCTTGAAATCATCATCCGGGGACTACGGAGTACCTTCGTCCCCGGCTCTTGAATCGAATTCGACCTCACGCGATTCCGTGAAGTTTTTCATATTCGAGAATTTTATCTTCGTGCTGGAGCGTCAAACCGATGTCGTCCAAGCCGTTCAAGAGGCAGTTACGGCGGAACGCGTCGAGTTCGAACGGAATCGAGAGCCCTTGGTCGTCAGTGATCACGCCGCCGGCCGGGTTGGCGGTCAGATCGACCGTCAGCGAATACGGATGGTTCGCCGCAGCCCGCTGGAACAGGTCTTCGATCTGTGCTTCGGAAAGGCGGATCGGAAGCATTCCGTTCTTGAAGCTGTTGTTGTAGAAAATGTCCGCGAAACTCGACGCCAGGATCACACGAAAGCCATAGTCGTCCAAGGCCCACGGAGCGTGTTCGCGACTCGAACCGCAACCGAAATTGCTGCGGGCCAACAGGATCGACGCCCCTTTGTATTCCGGCTTGTTCAGCTCGAAATCGGGGTTCGGCGTCTTGCCGTCTTCGAGGTATCGCCAATCGTAAAAAAGGAACTGACCGAATCCGGTCCGTTCGATCCGTTTGAGAAACTGCTTCGGAACGAGTTGATCGGTGTCGACGTCGCTTCGGTCCATCGGAACGACGATTCCGGTGTGTTTGGTGAAGGATTTCATCGTGCGCTGCGGGTTGAATTCCGTGTGAAAGGATAAATCTGAAATAATTATAATCCTTCGGAGCCGATAAGTCCAGCGTCGGGAAGACGCCGGAAAAACAAAAGCCGGGATGGACCGAACGCCATGACGGACTTGATACTCCCGGTGATTTCCGTTAGAATGGACGTTGCCGTCTAGTGTTTCCGAGCCCCTTTTCCAACGGATGTAAATTATGAAAGTCTATATTTCCGGTCGGTTTTTCGAAAAAGAAGATGCGACGATTAGCGTGTTCGATCACGGTTTTTTGTTCGGAGACGGTATTTTCGAAGGGATGCGATCCTACAACGGCAAAGTTTTCCGCCACCAAGAACACATCGATCGCCTCTGGAATTCCGCGAAGGGGTTGATGATCGAGATCCCGATTTCGAAAGACGAAATGATCGCTGCCGTCAACTCGACGCTGAAGGTCAACGAGATTGCCGACGGTTATATTCGGCTTATCGTGACTCGCGGCATCGGAACATTGGGACTGGACGCGCATCTTTGCAAGAATCCGCAGATCATCATTATCACGGACCATTTGAAGCTCTATCCGAAGGAATTCTATGAGACGGGGCTCGAAATCGTGACGGCATCGACGATTCGGTCGAATCCGGCCGCCCTCTCGCCGCAGGTCAAGTCGCTGAATTACCTGAACAACATTCTTGCAAAAATCGAAGGTCGCCTCGCCGGATGCGACGAAGCGCTCATGCTCAACTCAAAAGGGGAGGTCGCCGAAGCGACCGGCGACAACGTGTTCATCGTCAATGGCGAAACGCTTTGGACGCCGCCGACCGACGCCGGAATTTTGGAGGGGATTACCCGCCAAGTCGTCATCGAACTCGCCGAGGATTTTGGAATTCGGGTCAAACAAGCCGCGATGACCCGGCAAGACGTTTACTCCGCCGACGAATGCTTCCTGACCGGCAGCGCCGCCGAACTGATTCCGATCATCAAGGTCGACGGCCGTGTCATCGGTAATGGTAAACCAGGGCGTATGACGCTCCAGTTGCTTGAACGCTTTCACACCGAAACGCGGAAATAGAAAAGGTAGGCAACTGACCGTCGGGCGCTTGGTGCGGTACTCCGCACTGGAAATTTCATTTGTGTTCGGAGTACCGGACGTTGCCGACCATCATGATTGCGCCATGAAACGCTTGGCGACGTACCGGGTGAGCATGTAATCATACGGCACCGTCGTGTCGGTCAGCACATAATCGATTCCCGACTCCCGGCAAGCGCGACGATAATTGTCGACGAATTTGCGTACTTCTTCGATGTAGGTGTTTCGGATCGAGTCCGGCTCGACGAGAATACGCTCCTTCGTTTCCATATCGTGAAACGCAATCGTGTCTTCGAACGGGAATTCGAGTTCCGCTTTGTCGAAAATGTTGAATACGATCACTTCGTGTCGGCGGTGCGTGAAATGGTGCAGCGCTCGCATCACGTTGTCCATTTCGTCGTAAAGATCGCTTATGAGCACGACGAGACACCGTTTTTTGAAACGGTTCGCCAAAAGATGCAGCGTGTCTGAGATCCCCGTCTCTTTGCTCGGTTTGATCGCTTCGAGCCGCTCCATCATTTCGTGAAAATGTCGCGGCGAACTCCGCGCCGGCATGTCGAGACCGATTTCCGTATCGAACGTCGTCAACCCGACGGAATCCTGTTGCCGCGTCATCATGTACGCAAGAATCGCGGTCAGATAACAGCCGTATTCGTACTTCGTGATTCCGGTCGAATATTTGTACCCCATCGACGCGCTGGTGTCCAGAACGATCTGGACCCGCATGTTGGTTTCCTCTTCGTACTGCTTCACATAAAGACGTTCCGTCTTCGCCAACATCTTGAAATCAAGATGCCGTGGATCGTCTCCGGAAACGTATTCCCGATGCTCGGCGAACTCGATGCTGAAACCCTTGTTCGGACTGGCGTGTAGGCCGGTGATCGAACCTTCGACAACACCGCGTGCGACCATTTGCAGGTTTTTTACCCGCGCAAGCGCCTGCGGTTCAAGGTATTTATATCCAGTGCTCATGATAGGGGGAAATGGCTGGATCAAGAAAAAAGGGGAACCGATTCATGGCAACACATGATCGGCGCCCCATCGATCGACAATGTCCAAGCACCGGAACCTTCGGTTCACGCGCTCGACGAAAACAGGTGAAAAACGAGATTACTCCTCGTCTTCTTCCTCTTCCCATTCCTCCTCGTCGTCTTCGTCCCAATCTTCGTCGTCTTCCTCAAGGTCGTCTTCGTCATCGTCCTCGACTTCTTCCCAGTCTTCGTCGTCTTCGTCCCAGTCTTCGTCTTCTTCGTCGTATTCTTCGTCCCAGTCTTCGTCTTCTTCGTCTTCCTCTTCCCATTCTTCTTCGTCTTCTTCAAGCTCTTCTTCGTCGTCATCATCGGATTTTTTCGCACCGACGATCATACCGGTCAATTGAGGATAGCGAACGAACGGACTCAGCCAAGAGGATTGCTCTTCGACCAACAACGAACAGATGTTTTTCATGGAAGTCTTCACGGGAACGCTCCTTCTCCATAATCGAGGACAAGTTGTCGACCAAACGGCTTCGTACCGAAACGCTCGGAACGAACTAGCTCCCATTATGCTCAAAATTTTACGAAAAAAAAGAGTGGGAGGGGCCAGTTTTTCACTTTTCGTCAGAATTCGGCGCCGTCTTGAGGAAATTGCGGTTCGATGGGCAGCTTTCAGCCCCCGACCAAGATCAATCCAACGGCCACCCAAAGCGGCAATGTGATGATCGACAGGAATGTGTTGCTCAAAATGGTGTCGAACGCCGTTTTCGGGTCGCCGCCGTAATGCTTGGCGAGCACCATCGGAAAAATCGCGGATCCCATGGCTCCGTGAACGACCAAAACCCGCTTGATTTCCAGCGTGCAGGGAATCATGACGGCAAGGAGAATGAAAATCGCCGGCATGATGACCGAACGGATCAAACAGGAACACCACGCGATTTTCAGGGTTGTTTTCCATCGCTGTGTGATTTCGTTCCGGTGAAAGTGCTCCGAAAAAGTCGCCCCGACCATCAAAATCGAGAGCGGAATCCCGGCGCCGCCGAGAATATGAATCCCCATACGGACAAAATCGAAACACGGTGCGACTTGCGTGTGGAATGTTTCTGGAACAAATCGACTGTTACCGAGAAGATTCAGCGTGACCGCTCCGATGATCGCAACGGTTGGCGGACTAAAAACGTGTTTCCAAGTATGCCGGTCGAGTTTGCCCTTCATGGTGAGAAGAACAATCGTCCAAACGGACAGCTCGACACCGAGGTTTTGAACGATCAGCACCCCCATCGTGTGGTCGTCTTTGGGAAACAGAGCCTCGACCAGCGGAATCGGCACGAACCCATAGTTCAAAATGCCAACACACGCCGCAAAGGTTCGCCGCTGCTTCCATGTCGACAGACCGGTCAGCTTCGATGGCAACAGTCCTGCGGCAAGCCCGATCAGGATGGCGACACCGACCATTCCGAACCCGGCCAGTGGCGGCAACCAGAGATTTTGTGGATTGGAAAACACGTCGGTTTTCAAAATCCGGTCGATGAACAAGCACGGCAACAACAGGTCGACCGTCAACCGCAACAGAACGGATTCGGTTTCATGCGTGAACCTGCCGGAACGCCGGAAATAGATCCCAACGCCGACAATGCCGAACAACGACAGAATCGCCGCCAACGCGACGCCGAAAATATGGAGCATATCGATCTATTCGTCGGCAACGCGAACCGGGAATTGATAATCACTCGGCGGGCAAGGTGTTGGAGGGCGGGTGTTTGGTTTTAGAATCACCCCCGTCCCAACACCTAGAACCCAACACCAAACACCGCTTTTACGCAACGGGTTCGAAATCGCTCTTGCCGACGCCGCACAGCGGGCAGGTCCAATCATCGGGAATGTCTTCGAACGCCGTGCCCGGCGCAACGCCGCTGTCCGGATCGCCGGCAACGGGATCGTAAACGTAACCACAAGCGGTACAAACATATTTTTTCATGGTATTCTCCTCGACGTTGCTGATCGTTGAAGCGTCGATAGGGCGTATCCGACGCTCCGGCTCTTTTATTCACGTTAATGAACATTATAATCAAGCCGTGAAAAAAAGCGACCCACCGCCCCAATAAGACGAACCATGAAATCAACGTCCCCCGATTACTCGATCATCATTCCCGCATACAATGAGGAATCGTTCCTTGGAAGAACGCTCGAATCGGTGCGAAACGCCATGAACGGAACCGACTTTCGCGGCGAATTGATCATTGTCGACAACGCATCGACGGATCGAACGGCGGAAATCGCGCGTGAATGGGGAGCAACGGTGCTTGACGAGCAGTACCGACAGATTTCACGAGCTCGGAATGTCGGCGCCAAAGCCGCGACGGGACGGTTCCTGTTTTTCCTCGACGCTGATACGTTGATGTCCCCGGAAATACTGCACGAAGCACTGGCGATGCTCGCTTCCGGCGATTACTACGGCGGCGGTCCGATCGTTCAATTCGACTCGGAAAACCTTCCATGGTCGGTTCGGGCGTTCACGAAAATTTGGAATAATTACGCTCGAAATCGCTGCTGGGCTGCCGGATGCTTCATGTTCATGCTGAAGGAAGCATTCGATGCGGTCGGCGGCTTCCGGGAAGACATTTACGCCGGTGAAGAGGTATACCTTTCCAACGCCCTGCGGAAATGGGGGAAAGCGCGACAGAAAAAATTCGACCTGCTCAATCCCCCCATCTTAACGTCGGCACGGAAAATCAAAAAAGGACATCTTTCCCTCCTCGCAACGATGATCGTGCTCGGCCTGTGTCCTTTTTTAGCTCGGTTTCGATCCCTTTGTTGGCCGTGGTACGGAAAACAAGGCTGACTCATTGGACGAAAACGCCATTTCGGGCTTTCGTTCTCTACATGTCGAGGGCCTGCATTTTGCGAAGCTCCGCTTGAGCGTATGCTTTATTGACACTCAAAAGCGAAAACGGCATGATAACGCCGAGCAATCCGCCGACCAGGACAAACGGATACCAGACGTGCCCTGGTTGACCGAGAAGCAATGCCGACAATCCGACGCCGAGTTGCAGGAATCCCATAACAGCGGCAAAAATAAAGAGCCACGTCATCAAACGTCGTCCTTTTCCACGCGGCACCAGAAAGCCGCTGAGGCAGCCGATGATCCCGCCGAAGGTTCCGCAAATACCGCCGAGAATTCCTCCGACCACGCCTCCCGTGCGGCGGCTGAACCACTCAACCGATGTCTGAATGTCGCTCACCGTCAGTCCCGACAATTCGATGGTTCCTTTGCCGGGCATGACGACGTTGATTTCCAGCGTGACCGATTCCGGCTTGGCGTTCATCAAATTGAAAGGAAGTTCGAATTCCCGCCAACCGGACAAGCCTTGAATTCTCTGCATCGTTCCGTATTCACCAAGCGTTCGGGAAAAATACCGGCTGCCGTCCGGCAGGATGTTCCACATTTCGAGGTAGGCGATCCCTTCGATATTCCAGTACTGAATTCGTCCACGAACGACGTACATCGAGGAAGCCGGACGGTATTCCAAGGTTTTGACCGTTTCCGATTTCCAAACCGATTGGTCGTTTTTCACGGTGAAAACGCCGTCCAAAACGGACACGGCTTTCTCGCTTGCGAGAGCAGATGACGATATCAACAAGCAAATTACCGCAACAAAAATACTATTGGTCTTCATGGTCTCGTTCCTTTCGGTAGGCGGTCAAGAGTGTCGTCAAGGTCGGGAGATCGATTTTGCCGTCGATATGCGCACTCCGCAGCAGGGTTTCGAACGGGTCTTTTTTGATATGTTTCTCGTAAAGCTTGATCTTTTCGATCAGTCGGTCGAGCCGCAACCGAACCGTCGGATAGCTGATGCCGTATTCCTCGGCGATTTGCTTCAACGAGCCGGATGAAAGTAAAAAGCGCCGAATAAAACCGAGGTCTTCCTCGTTCATTCCGGCAAGCCACGATGGGAGAGATGGAGGTGTATTCATGTCGACGTCTTTCATTGTTAAAGTCTATTTTACGATAA
>JAVBPI010000142.1:0-11535 GCA_031549705.1 Thermoguttaceae bacterium | reverse complement strand
TGGGTGATCGGCTTGGCGAACACGCAGGTCAGGTCGACGACCGAGACGTCGGAGCTCGGAATACGGAACGACATGCCGGTCAGCTTGCCGTTCAGTTCGGGAAGGACCTTGCCGACCGCCTTGGCGGCGCCGGTCGAGGACGGAATGATGTTTTCGAGAATTCCACGTCCACCACGCCAATCTTTGTGCGAGGGACCGTCAACGGTTTTCTGCGTCGCCGTTGCGGCGTGGATCGTCGTCATCAAACCCTTGACGATGCCGAACTTGTCGTTCAGGACCTTGGCGATCGGCGCGAGGCAGTTCGTCGTGCAGGAAGCGTTCGAAATGATATCCTGACCGGCGTAGCTCTTGCAGTTGACGCCGTAGACGAACATCGGGGTGTCGTCCTTCGACGGGGCGGACATGATGACCTTCTTCGCACCGGCCTTGAGGTGAGCTTCGGCGGTCTCTTTCGAGAGGAACAAACCGGTCGATTCGACGACGACTTGGGCGCCGACGTCGCCCCATTTCAGGTCGGCGGGGTTCTTTTCGGCGGTCAGACGAATCTTTTTGCCGTTGACGATAAGATTGTTGCCGTCCACGGAGACGTCCCCTTTGAAGCGGCCGTGAACCGAATCGTACTTCAACATGTACGCCAGGTATGCGGGGTCGAGCAAGTCGTTGATGCCGACGATTTCAATATCTTTTGCGAAATCCGCGACGGCAGCGCGAAAAACCATCCGACCGATACGACCGAAACCATTGATGCCAACCTTGATAGCCATGGAAAATTCTCCTAAGTAGGTTTTCAAACAAATATCGGTCGAGCCATAAATCTCGCCGAATCGATATTATTATACTCATTGCGGTTCCAAATTCAACGGGGGAGGCTTCCCGACCCGACCGGTCGCGCCGAGGGACGTTTCCATTGGGGGTGGCCGTATCGTCGAAAAAAGCAATTTTATCGTCCCCTCTCCCTCTGGCCAGTGGTTCGATGCGCTCGTGAAACGTGTCGCGCTAATCCGCTTAAGATAACCGAACAAAAAGACGATACGTTGTCATAACTGTCTAAAGTTTCAGCCCTTTTACGGTAAAGTTTTCCGATTGTGTCAATTGGAGAAACAAGCGACAGGCGGTTATGGGGGATTGTTCCGGTTGCGCGGATTGCGCGAGAAACACTTGTAATGGAGTCAGCTTTTCATGAAACAAAAAAAATTGACGAAAAAGAAGATTTTGGCCCTGCTCGCCAAGAGTTTCGTCCTCGGTTCGTTGCTGTTGGGCGGAAGCGCTTACGCCCAAACGGCTGTCACGGAGTACACGACGGTCAGCGACGGCGAATGGGTCGGCTTCGGCAGCCAGACACCGGCCGGTATCGACGCCAAGTACTCGGGAACCCGTTGGGACGGTGGGGTCGGCTGGGACATGTCGTGGGATCCTGCTCCGGCTCGACCCGGTTTGGCGTATCCCGGCGGAGCCAGTTCCGGCAGCACGCTGGAAACCATGACCGGCGTGACAAATGACGTCGCGATCATCAATCACAGCATCACACTTTCTTCCCCCGCTCCCGGTTACGGCGAATTCGGGCAAATCGGCCGCCTGTACATCAACGACACCGGATCGCTGACTGTCAGCTCGAACACATTGTTCGTTAGTGACATCGTGGACTACGGCTGGGGCCCCACAGATGCAGGCCAAGTCCGAAACGGAGGAGTGCTCAACATCAGCGGTTCCGCCAATATCACCGCAGCATCGGTCACCAACTATGGAACGCTCACGGTCGACGGTTCCGCCGCCCTGAAGGCAGATTGGTTGGAAAACCGAATCGGTGGTACGGTTGTCATCAACAATTCCAACAATGGGATATCCCTCTCCGATTTCTCGAATTACGGTGGTTCGATCACACTAAACAATTCGAGCATCACGACCGAATATTTCGAGAACTCTTCCGATTACGATTACAATACCGGCGAGTTGATTCCGGGAACGTTTGAGCTGCGCAACTCGAAACTTGAAATCGTCAACGAACCTTCGGTGACTTACTCCGGAGGCGGTTATTTCGGCCTCGGCGGCGATTTCAAATTGGCCGACGGCAGTTCGCTGATCGTCAGGGACGGTGTTTACTCCGATGTTGACTACGATGCTCGTTTGTTGATCGAAGGGGCTGGAAACGCCGTCAAAATGGCTTCGATCCGCGAGATTGTCGGAACGGATGCGACGAGGGATTTCGTCGATGTCGACCTCTCCGATGCTCCCGACCGCGTCTATTTTAGCAATGTAACGGCAAACCTTTCCGCTTCGACATACGAAACGAACGGTGACGGAGTTTCGTTCAACAACGCTTTCGTCACCGGTTCCGGTAGTTCCGATGCGTTCATCGATTTCTATGGTGTCAGCGGGATCAAGGGAAACGGCTCGACATTCAACGCCGATTACCTCGTTTTCACCGGCGGAAATACAGTCATCGATAACGCCAATGTCGTCGGTGCGTCGATCGCTAACTTTGACCCGTACGAGACTGGAATTGCCTCGCTGGTCGTGACAAACTCGACGTTGGACACGAGCATCGCCCGTTCACCATGGGAATCTTCCAGCCTCCTTATTTCCTTTGCAAATTACGGAGCAAACGGAACGATTACCTTGCAGGATTCGACGGTCAACGCTCCTTTGGTTTCCAACCATCAGGGAACTCTTGAACTTTACAACTCCGGCATTAATGTCACGGAGGGAACGTACAACAGCAATTGGAATCCCGACGATCCGGACAACGGTCGAACCTTCTCGCAGTTCGAGAACAGCGGCAAACTCACGTTGGCGAACGGGAGTTCGTTGACGGGCGGCGCCAATGCGACGTACCTGTTCACGGCGGATTCGAGTATCGCCGTTTCCGGGGCGAACAACGCCATTCAAATCGGCAAGATGCAAGGGGTCGGCACCAACCTGTTCGCCGTTTCCGGTACGAACGCCGCAACCGACTTCATCGCGATCGACTCGGCGCTCTCCTTCGACGGCGGCAAGGGAAACCTTTACTTCGAGAACATCGAAGCGAAATTGGCGTCGAATGTGTACGCCAATGTGAACACCGCGACGTTCACGAACGCCTTTGCTTCCGGCAACGGTCACTCCGCGGTCGACTTCGTGTTCAACGGCGGCGGCGTTCTCGGGGCCGGCGGCATGAAGCCGGGCAACTCGCCGGGAACGTTCTACGGTAACAGCTTCACGTTCAACGGTGCGACGCTTTACATCGAAGTCGGTTCCTCCGCTTACGATCAGATCGTCGCGACCGGCGGCAACATCGAGTTCGCCGGCGTCAATAACGTCGTGTTGATCAACTTCGACAACACCGACGTGTTGCATACATTGACGGTCCAGGAAATTTTCCAAGCACCCGCCGGGGAAGTCCTCGTCGCCACCGACGACTTGGCCGCAACCGACGTCAACAACATCGCCGGAAACAAGATCGAAATCGCCGCCGATGCGAGCAACAAGGTGATCATCAACTCGGCTGTCGACGGCAACGGCAATGACCAATTCGTCTTCGGCGAAGCGACGATGGACGCCGACGGCAACATTGCTTTCGACGCGATTGGCCAGGAATCGGAACCGACCGATCCGGTCACGCCGACGAACAATTTCGAAAGGTTGGCGGGGGTCTACAACCGAATGGTGCTCAACGGCGGCAACGCGCTCACCGACGCCGTCGCCGCTTATGTCGGATTGAGCCAGGATCGCCTCATCGAAGCGATGAACGAGCTCGATCCGACCGCCCTGTCGCTGTCGAACGTTTTCGTGCAAAATGCCGTCGAGACATTCACCCGGACGAACTACGACCGGCTCCGCTACCTCCAGGACGGCGGATACGGCTCGAAGGCCGGTTGCGATCCGTGCGCGGCTTCCTGCGGGAAAAAATATCGCAACGATATTTGGTTCCAGGGACTCGCCAATTGGACCGACCAGTCGAGAACCGAAATCGACGGTTATACCGCCGACACCTACGGTTTCGCGCTCGGTTTGGATCGTCGCGTCAGCAACCGCACCGTGATCGGCGCCGCGTTCGGCGGATCGTTCACGAAAGCACGCATGGACGAACGAGCCGGTTTCCTCGACGCCGATTCGTACCTGTTCTCGGTCTACGGTTCGCACAAGGTCAACCGATTCCGCCTGAGCGGCAACGTCGGATACGGCTTCAACGACCTGTCGTCGAAACGGTACGCCAACACCATCGGCGGATTCGCCGAAGGAAATCGTGACGCGAATACCTTCTTCGCCGGTTTCGAAGTCGCTTACCGATTCGGAAACCGTAACGGATACCTGACGCCGTTCCTTGCGTACGATTATGTGAACTTCGCCGAAGACGCCTACCGCGAATCCGGTGCGCTCATCAACATGAACGTCGACAAGCGATATAACGACGGCCACCTCCAAACGCTCGGCGCCCGGTTCGGTCGCGAATTCAAGACCCGTCGCGGTTGGATCATCAATCCGGAACTGACCGCCGGTTGGTTGCACGACTACGGCGACGGCTGCGTCCGTACCGCCGGTACGTTCGTTGTCGACCCCACCGTTCCGTTCATCGTCGACGGCGTTTCCCGTAACAAGGATCGCGCCCTGATCGGCGTGAAGGCCGACGTGTCGATGTCGCCGCGAACGAACCTGTTCGTCCGTTACGACGGCGAATTCGCCGATGGATACAACACCCAGTACGTGAGCGCCGGACTCGGCTTCGCGTTCTAGATGTCGATCGGCTCAACAAAGCCGGAATGGAGCGCAGCGTAATGACGGAAAGTGAAACCGTCATTACGCCGGAGTACCGCCTTCATTCCGGCTTTTATTCCTGGTGATGAACGGCTCGTCGCTCCCCGTTACGGTTTTTTAGGAACGGGCTTCTTTTCGTCCTTCTCCCCTTTTTCTTCTTCCTCTTTTTTCGGAACGGGAATTGTTTTGAGCGTCACGGTTTCTTCAACGCCGTCCCGTTGATACGTCAAGCGGATCTCCTCGTCGACGTACCGAGCCCGAAGGTTCATGGAGAGCTCCAACGCCGAACCGATCGGTTTGCCGTCGATCGCAATGATCTTGTCCCCTTCTTTCAGGCCGGCGCCGGCAACCGGCGAATCCGGCTGAATCGTATCGATGACGGCGTCGCCGATGAATGTCCGGTTTTCCTTGAAACCGATCCCGACGACTCCCGGCGCCAAGTCCTTTCCTTCCTTCAGGAGCGGCAGTATTTTGGCGATATCCTCCATCGGAACGGCGAATCCGATCCCGGCGTCGTACATGTCGGCTCCGGCGGTCACCGCAGTCGACGTCATCGAAAGCGGCGCAAGAATTCCCAAGAGCCGACCTTGCATGTCGAAGAGCGGTCCACCGTAGTTGTTCGGTCCAACCGCTACGTCGGTTTGGATCGCCTTCCCCCAAATCCGGTTCATACCGCTGATTATTCCCGTTGCGATATTCGGCTCCGTCGCGGACAGGGCGACCCCGACGCCGACGACACGGTCGCCGACCTTGACCGACTCTTTCGTCGTCACCGGAAGCGGTTCCGGAAGGAACGAACCGTCGAACCCGTCGACTTTCAGGAGCGTCAGCATTCGATTGGTGTCCGTTGCGCATTTTTTGGCGACTTTCTTCGAACCGTCGGCGAATCGGAGGAGAATCGAGGCCGGATCATGGAGGAAGTGAAACGCGCTGGTAATAACGTAACCATCACGGTCCAGCAGAAGCCCGGAGCCGGTTCCTTCGTTGGCGAACTCGCCGGCAACCTTTTCAAGTCCGCCGATCGTATCGATCCGAACCATCCACGGCGACGTTTTCGAAACGATATTTCGGACGGCGTCCCCGTCGTCGCCGAATCCTGAAGACGTTACGGAAAAAATAATGGCGAGAAAAAAGAAACGAATCGTCGTCATCATCGGTGATCGTGTAAGGAGAACAGGGGCCCAACACTCCGGGAACGCAGTCCCGACTCCGTGTCAGGAGCAAGAAACAAAAAACTCAACGGAGAGACGAAACGATTCGTTGCGTAACTCCGTTGAGTCGGGATATCTCCGTTGGGCCAATCGACTACGGCAGACGGACGTTGTAACCGTCGTTGCAGTCGGCGAAGGACGCCAAAACGAGCGAATCCGTCGTCAAGCTGACCGTTCGAACGGAACCGTCTCCCAAGCCGAAGTGCAACACGACCGGGTGATAGCTTCCGAGCCGCCAGTTGTTGCCGAAGGGGGTGGTGTTATATTCGGAGGTAAGGTTTTCGTTAAAGGTCTCATTTCCTTGCGAATTGCGACCGGCAGGACGCACGGCATTCGCCGTCGCAGCGGCGGCGCCGTTGGAATCGATGTCGCAATTGAGGATTCGCGCGACCTGATTGGGGTTGGTCGAATCGGTAAACAACCAGCTTCCGTCCCAATTTTGTTCGGTGGTCAATTCATTTTCCTTGATTTTGTTCGTCGGAATATGTTTTTCGGAGAAGATGAATTGATTGCTCGTTCCATCCGACCAACGGGCCATGCTCGGCATGTCTTTTTGGGAGAACCATGCCGCGAAATAAGAGTCGCCGTAGGGGGTTGCCGCCACTCGGGCTGGTGTGTTGTAAGTGAAAGGACCCCTTTGGTTATCGTCGACCTGCTGATAGAACGTAGTAATAATGTTCGTGGTGGAACCGGTGGGGAATCCATTACCATTGGCGTCTCGATAACGAATGATCGTGCAGTAGTCGCTCAACGGACCGCCGGCAGCGTCAACATTCAATCGCACTTGCGTACCGGTCCGGCGGGACGGACATTTCATGAACGGCACCGATCCGAATTGATTGCGTTGGTCGTCGGTCAATGCAGCCCAAAGTCCCGTCGTCGTGACTGTCGTTCCATCACAAGTTCCGCCGGAAGCCGTACTATTCAAGCAACGGCCCAACTGAAACTGCGAAAGGCTGGTGGACGGACCGATGGTGACAACATCATAGAGGGCCGATTGTTCGCTGAACGGCAACAAATGGACGAAGAGACTTGCACGACCGGGACCGGCGCTAATCGGCGGCAGAACCTGATAGGTATCGTGGAAGTTGTGGACCGCCAAGGCCAACTGCTTGAAGTTGTTGGAGCATTGGCTTCGACGTGCCGCTTCACGAGCAGCCTGAACGGCGGGGAGCAGTAACGCAACCAACACGCCGATAATTGCAATGACGACCAGCAGCTCGACCAACGTAAAGCCGCGATAATGTTTCACTTTCATTGTTCTTCCTTTGCAAACGGAATAATAGAAGGGAGTTGCTGATAACTAACAACAATTCGGGACGAAGAATCAAACGACGCTTCGATGAAAAACCGCAAAATTTCAATGAGGACCTTATTTTAATCTTGCAAAAGAAAAATTTCAATAAGAAAAAAAAAAAAAAGTCGCGAATCGCGACTTTTTGACAAAGAAAACCCCAATGGGAACGTTAAACGAGCTTTGTTCATGCAGCGGCAGGTTGGATCTCGTCGCTCGGCAACGAGCTTCGTTCGGAGAGGGATTCTTTCGTTTTCGCCCATTCCTGAAGAACGAGCGAAACCTGTTGGTCCAATTCCGCCAAGCGATCCAGAAGTTCGTTGTGCCGCTCGTCCAATTCCGCCAATCGAAGCATTGCGTCGCCCATCGTTCCCCCCACCGATCAAGTCGTCTGTTGAGTCAAGATCACCCCATGCTGGCGCTTGGGGCCGGTATTCACGAAAAACGGGAAATACCCTCCACTTAACCATCATCGACGAAAGAAAAGCGAACTGCCAGATTGTTTCGAAAAACCGGCAATACCGACAGAAACGGCAAGCATTGCGCAAATTACCGAGATTCGCTTTGTTTGTCAAAAAGAGGCAACAGGTCGCCGTACCCCTCTTCTTTCATTTTCGCTTTGGGAACGAAACGCAGCGACGCGGAATTAATGCAATACCGCAATCCGCCGAGCTTTTTCGGGCCGTCGTCGAAAACATGACCGAGATGACTGTTCGCCGTGAAACTTCGAACCTCCGTCCGCTTCATATCAAGCGAAAAGTCCGACTTCTCATAAAGAGCGGTCGGCGCAATCGGCTTGGCGAAGCTCGGCCAACCGCAGCCGGAATCGAATTTGTCCGTCGACGCAAAAAGCGGCCTGCCGTCGACGATGTCGACGTAAATCCCCTCGGCATGGTTGTCCCAAAACTCGTTTTTGAACGGCGGCTCCGTTTTACCGTTCTGCGTGACGTCAAATTGCGTCTTCGTGAGCCGTTTTTTCAGGTCGTCCCGATCAATGTTGCCGACGTCCCAGAATTTCGTCTGGAACTCCATCCGGCCCGATCCCGCAAAGTACTTGTCGTAAGGGAGCGGGTTCTTTTTGTGGTAATCCTGATGATACTCCTCCGCCGGATAGAACGGTTTCGCCGGAAGAATCTTCGTTTGGATCGGCCTAGTCAACCGCTTTTCCTTTTGCAGGGCGTCCCGGGATTTTTCGGCGATGGCTTTCTGCTCCTCGTCGTTGTAAAAGATCGCCGTTCGGTAAGACGAACCCCGATCCGCGAACTGACCGTCGCCGTCCGTCGGATCAATCTGACGCCAGAATTGCGTCAAAAGCTGATCATAAGATATTTTTTTCTCGTCGTAAGTAATCTGAACCGCTTCAAGATGGCCCGTTTTTCCCGTCGTAACTTCTCGATACGTCGGATCTGCGACGTCCCCCCCCGTGTATCCGGAAACGACGCTTTCGACGCCGTCAAACTGCTGGAACGGCTTCACCATGCACCAAAAGCATCCGCCCGCAAAGGTTGCCGTTTTCATCGATTTCTCTTGGGTGAGCGGTTCGGCGGCGAAAGAAACGGTTGCCGTCAACAACGTTAAAATCACGATCAACAACGGCATCGAAGTTTGAAAAAGCGTTGATACTCCTCCCCTCTCCCTCCGGGAGAGGGCTAGGGTGAGGGGCGTTCGGCGTTGAGAACAGACTAACATATTGACTATCAATGCGGTCGACAAATCGAATAGGATAACGTTGATCGACATTCCACGCACAGAGCCCCTCACCCTAACCCTCTCCCGAGGGAGAGGGGACGGAACTCGGCGTGTTCATTCACTCCGCCTCAACACTCCGGGACCGCAGGTTCCGGCTCTTACCAAATTTCGATGGCGGGTTCAAGTTCGACTTCGGTACGGTCGCGGACCTGATCCTGAACGAGTTGGATCAACCGCTTGACGTCGTTGCTGGTACATTCCGGTTCAACGACGACAAAACAGGGGTTCCGTTCGCAGATCGACGCGCCGCCGATGCGGGTTCCTTTGAGTCCGGCCTGATCGATCAATTCCTCGGCGTTCGCTCCATTGTGGGGATTCTTGAAGACGAACCCGGAGCACTGTCCGCTCATCGGCTGCTGCGTTTTGCGAACGATCCAGAGTTTTTGCATCCGTTTGCTCAGTTCGAGCGGATCGTCGCTGTCGAGCTTCAGCGTTGCGGCGAGGATCACGGTATCGTCCAAACTGCTCATCCGATAGCCGAAGGAAAACTCGTTTTTCGAGAGTTCCGCAACGGTACCGTCAAGGTTGGCGACCTTGACTTTCTCGACCCACTGCCCCAGATCGCCGCTGCTGGTTCCCGCATTACCGCAAATGGCACCGCCGACGGAGCCGGGAATCCCGATCAAATTCTCGATTCCGGCGAGTCCGGCCGTGACCGCTTTGGTGATCATGCGACCGAGCTTCGCCCCGGCTCCCGCCGTGACACGATTGCCGACAACATCGATTCCCGAAAAGATCGGAGCGGTGAGCGACACGACGACGCCGGAAATTCCTTCTTCGGAAACCAACACGTTCGAGCCGACGCCGAGCACACGAACCGGAACGTTTTCGGCACGACTTTGCTTGAGCAAGGCGGTCAGTTCCTCTTCGGTTTCCGGTTCGGCAAAGTATTCGGCGGGGCCACCGAGCTGGAACCAAGTGTACATTGCCAACGAAACGTCGCGGCGAACAAATTTACGAAATTCGGCGAATTGAGCCATGATGACAAATGATCTTCGTGAACGTGTAATAGCGTGCGGTACTCCGCACTTCAATAATTTAGCCGGTACTCCGCGTTTGAGTCCGAAGTATCAGACGTCGCAGTCAAACATACTCTTATTGCGGCGACTCCATCATTTCGGCGGCGGCGTTCAAACCTTGGACGATCCGTTGGAGGATTTCGTCGGCGTCGGCCTTGACGACGACGTCGATATTATTCGCCCAGACGGGCTGGTTGCGTTGGTCGAACACTGTCATGCCGCGGGTCAGGAGTCCTTCCACTTCGACGTCGCCGGCCATTTCACGCGTTTCGGCAAGCGACGGATGCACCGCAACGAGATAAGCGATCAGTTCGTGAACGTGAATCCCTTCGAGACCGTAACACTGACGATAGGCGCGAAACGCGGGGAGCATCATGCTCCGCAACAGCGAGCCCAACCGTGTCGAATCGCCGGGAAGTTCCTCCAGGTGTCCGATCGTGAACATGATCCGATTCGTGACGTCGAGCGGAACCAACGTCTTCGTGCAGCGGGCATGGAAGACCGTGTTCGCTGCTGCCGGATCGGCGTAAATGTTGAACTCGGCGCACGGCGAAATGTTTCCCTTGGCGGCAACGGCGCCGCCGGAAATGTAAAGGTGCCGAATCAACTGCGGCAACTCCGGATCCCGACGGAAGGCGCGGGCGATGTTCGTCAGCGGACCGAGGCTGATCACGATCACGTTTTCCGGATCGCTCCGAACGGCGTCGCAGATCACTTTTTCCGCGGGATGGTGCGACCGAAGAACCGCGACCGGAAGCGGCGTTCCGCCGAGTCCGTCGATACCGTGAACATGTCGGGCGTCGACCTGCGGACCGTCGTCGGGATCGGTTCCCATTCCGAGACGGGGAAGTCGCGGCGGATCGAGAAATTCGACGATCGCCTGTAAATTACGAGCCGATTGCGCCGCCGGAACATTACCGCCGACACTGGTCAACGCAACGATTTCGACCGTGGGATCGAAAATCGCCAAGCAGACGGCGATAGCATCGACGACGCCGGGATCGACGTCAAGGAGAATTTTTTTGGGCATCGGATTCGTTATCACAAGATCGGTGTCAACATCGTTGAAGAGATTATAAGCGTTTTCCGCGAAGAATCAACCGTCGCCCACCAACCGACAGGAGACCAGCAACGTTCAAAACGATCCGTCCTTTCGAGCCCCTCCATCTCTCGGGACAGGCTCCGCGAGAAATCTCACCGAATCGGTTGATCTTGAATTTTCAGCCTTTTCGGAAAGGTGAGATTTCTCCCTCCGCTTCGCGGTGGTCGAAAGGACAACGCGATTCGGGAACGTTTTCGGATAGGGGGCGGCGTTGATGCTTGAGAAGGCGTTGATTTCCCTCCCCTCTCCCTCGGGAGAGGGCCAGGGTGAGGGGCGTTCGACATGGAATTAACCCGGATATTTCGTACGGGGTGATTTCTTGAAGAAGGCCGTTGTGGTAAAATGTTGTTTGATAACGACTTACAACATTTTTAACCGCCAACGGCCAGCACACCGTGTAGCATGAAATCGCCCCATTCCGCAAGCCCC
>JAVBPI010000227.1:0-13433 GCA_031549705.1 Thermoguttaceae bacterium | reverse complement strand
GTGTGTTGCCGAGCTCGCGGAGGTACCGGCCGCGGGCCATGTTGCCGATCCGCCAGATCGGTTCGAACGGCACCGAGGCGATCAACGACCCCGAACAGACACGAGCGAGCTCGGCGAGCGCGGCATCGGGATCGGGGAGGTGCTCCAACACTTCGAGCATCGTGACGATATCGAATTTTCGCTGAAGAAATTCCGGGCCGGGATCCTGAATGTCGCAATGGACTCCCTGCAATCGCTCGATGCCGCCGAGCCGCACGGTTTCATAAAGTTTGATCCGATTTTCTTCAACGTCAATCGACGTGACCGGCGTTTCCGGAAAGGCGTCAAGACAAGGCCACAAAAAGGCGCCGCGACCGCTCCCGATGTCGAGGATCGATTGCGGCATGACTCCCTGGAGGAAGCCGAGGGTCCGTCGTACCCGGAGCATGTCGGCGTGGCCGCGTTTGAAACGGTATAATTTCAAGCCGCATTCGGAGCCCGCGTCGATGATCGCCTGTTTTTCGGCGTCGTTGAGCAATTCGAGCGGTTCGTTGAGTAAGCAAGCGTCCAGTGGCGGCGTTCCCGTTTGTAACGCCACTCCACGCACAAACGCCGTCGTAAGGTCAAGAAAATATCGATTGCCACCGTCTGTCATTGACATTTCCGGGGTATTATTGTGAACCAATGGAGTTATATCCGATGTTTCATGGAGCCTTTCACCCAGTAGAGTCGATCCGACGGATTTGTTGCGCTCCCTTCGTCGTATTCCGGATGCGTCATTAAATCAAGATGTCAACCGATCGCTTTGTCCTCGTCTTTGAGTGGACCGGGAACGAAGGGGGTCGCCTTGAAGATGTGTCGCGAAATCGTTTGACGGTTCCCGCCCAAACAACCGCCAAGAGAAGCCCGTTCGGTTTAACGTGACCGCAGCATAACGAATCTCCGTTTGATCTCGGAAATGAAATGACCGTTTCCCGGTGATGCGATTCGAAACGGAATCGGTTGTCGAGACAAAAATGGTGGATTGTTCCAGCCAAACCGTCCGATGAGAAGTCAGAGCACTTGCCGCCGGGAAAAATGTCAGCCCCCCCCCCCCCCCCCAGAGCGGCGTGACACCCGATCCGGGGGAACGAGGATGAATCAGGCACCAATCATTTCCCGAGTCGGCTCGGCGGGAACGGATGTCCGTTCGCCCAAATATTCGAAAATGATCTGTTCGGTGGTCGGCTGGAGATAAACGCCGTCCTTATCTTTTTGTACGGTTTCCTTGAGGCGAACGACGTTCGTGCCGCAGGTCCAGGTGTCATAACGGCCGATGTGATGGCAAAGGCAGACCTTTTCGACGACCGGGAGTTTTTTCCCCGTTTCAGGAGAAACGCCGGTCGCGTTGTAAGCGTCGATGTACTGGCAATGTCCCTTGGCGTCCATGGCGTAACCGAACGGAATGCATTGCGGAGCGACATTGGAGTTCAGGCATGGGCTGCTTCGAAGCAGTCGGATCGGATAGCCCGTCGGAGAGACGCCGGAAACGAAGACGTCTTTGTCTTCCGCTTCGAAAAACGTCTGCTTCGCCGTGTCCGTCAGTCCGCTCTCTTTGGCAACCGTGAAGCGAGTCGCAACCTGAACGGCGGCGGCTCCCATTTCCAGGAAGAACATGGTGTCGTCGGCGTTAAAAATTCCGCCGGCTGGGATCACGGGGATGCTCAAGTTTTCCTTTTCGAGATTATTTAAAACATCCGCAACGATATCTTTCAGGTCGTAATCGGCCCAATCGTCGCCGAATCCGAGATGTCCGCCGGCTTGCGGCCCTTCGACGACGACGTAATCGGGAAGCCGATCGACCTTGGCTGCCGAACGGAGGAAAATTTTCAGAGCCCGCCAACTCGAGACGACGATCCCGATTTTTGCATCACGAAAACGCGGATGGTCGGACATCAGCCGCATCGAATGTCCATGCAGCCCGGCGGAGAGCGAAATACCGTCGGCCCCGGCGTCGAGACTTGCCTTGAGACGGGCTTCCAGCGTTTCCAGCGAGGAGCCGACCTGGAGCTTTTCCATGCAGTTGACGAAGACGCCGCCGGTCCCTTTCTTCTTTTCGATCGTATTGCCGATATACTGCAATTGAGCGAGACGGTATTCGTGAAGATTGAATCTCGGAATTCGATCCGGAACGAGCTCTTCGGCCTGGAGTCGCTGAAAATTTTCGACTTTGCTTTTGGTGAAATTCGTTCCGAAATTCCGATCGCAGACGGCGGGAACCATGGCATCCGAAAGATGCGCGATGCAGCCGAGCCTAGCCGCTTCGAGAACCATGGCGGAGGTCGAAACGTCGACACCCATGCCGCCGATCATCAAGGGAAAATATTCGGAACCGCCGAGAACAACACGGTAATCTTTGGGTTTCTGCATGTGAGGGGATTTTGATTGTCGCCTTGCGGCGCATTCGGTTCGTGAGAAAATCTATTATCAAGATACCCGCTTGAGGGGATGAGAGTCAATACCCGCCTAGAACATTGTTCAGCGTGATCGTCATAAAAAAAGGGGACCTCCCCCGAGAATCCGCGTCACCCTCCCACTTTCCCCTGTCTGCCGATGCTCCCGGGAATGAATACCGCCGTTTTTTCTCTCGTATCCACGACATGGTTTCATTCGCTTTCGATTTTGGTATAATGAGCTCTTTCTGATACACGTCCCCCAATGAAAACCGGAGGAATCATGAGAACCGTCCTGACCGTTTGTCTGCTGCTCGTCGGCGTCGTCGCTGTCGCCCAAACCGATCCCGTTTTCGTCGAAGCCGAATCATTCGCCAAGAAAGGCGGTTGGGTCGTCGACCAGCAATTCATGGATATCATGGGCTCGCCGATCTTGTTGGCCCACGGAATGGGGGTTCCTGTCGCCGACGCCGAAACGGAAGTCGCGTTTCCGAAGTCCGGTGATTACCGTGTTTTCGTCCGAACCCGCAATTGGGTCGCTCCGTGGACCGAAAAACACGCTCCCGGCAAGTTCGAACTGAGCGTCGACGGCAAGAAAGTCGATACCGTGTTCGGAACCGAAGGAAATCCCTGGCATTGGCAAAGCGGCGGAACCGTTTCCGTCAAGGGAACCAAGGCGAAACTCACGCTTCACGACTTGACCGGTTTCGACGGTCGGCTCGACGCGATTATTTTCACGGCGGATAAAAATTACACGCCGCCGGAAGATCTCAAGGAAATCGACAAAATCCGTCGAAAAACGCTCGGACTTGCCGAAAAGCCGACCGACGCCCCGGTTGCGAAAGAAGGCCCGTTTGATTTCGTCGTCGTCGGAGGCGGAACCGCCGGAATGTGCGCCGCCGTCGGCGCCGCCCGACTCGGATGTAAAGTCGCGCTGGTCCAAGACCGCCCCGTCCTCGGCGGAAACAACAGCTCGGAAGTCCGCGTCCACCTCCAAGGCCGGATGGGGCATCAGCCGTATCCGAACCTCGGCAACCTCGTTCACGAACTCGATCCGCTCCAGGATGGCAACGCTCAAACCGGCGAAGTCTACAAAGACGAGAAAAAAATCGCCGTCGTCGGAGCCGAGAAAAATATCACGTTGTATCTCAGCACCCGAATGATCGCCGTCGAGACGACGAAGAACGCCGATGGATCAATCACGATCAACACGGTGATCGGCAAAAACATCGAGAGCGGCGTCGAAACAAAATTCGTCGGTAAGACGTTCGCCGACTGCACCGGAGACGGAAACCTCGGTTTCCTTGCCGGCGCCGAATGGAGAATGGGGCGTGAATCGAAAGATCAGACCGACGAAGAACTCGCTCCCGAAAAGGGGGACAAGATGACCATGGGCGCATCGGTCCAATGGTATTCAATCCCCGCCAAGGACGAGAACGGCAACTTGGTCAAAACGGAGGTCCCCGACCTGCCGTGGGCTCACCAATTCACGGCGGAAAGCGCTCATCCGATGGTCCACGGCGATTGGGACTGGGAAACCGGAATGAATCTCGACCAGGTTTGGGACTTCGAACGGGTCCGCGACAATGGGCTCCGTGCCGCTTACGGGCATTGGGCGTACATGAAGAACCACAGTGATCCGAAATGGCGTGAAAAAGCAGACACCCGCAAGCTCGGCTGGGTTGCGTTCGTCGCCGGTAAACGGGAGTCACGCCGCCTGATGGGAGATGTCGTGCTCAAGGAACAGGATATCGTCGGACGCCGGGAATGGCCGGATGCTTCCGTGGTGACGACGTGGACCATCGACTTGCATTATCCGGAAAAACGCAACTCGAAGTTCTTTCCCGGTGAAGAGTTCCGAACCATTGCGGTCCATAAACCGATCAAGCCGTACGCGATTCCGTACCGTTGTTTCTATTCGACGAACGTGAACAATCTTTTCATGGCGGGGCGCTGCATCAGCGTGACTCACGTCGCCCTCGGAACGATCCGTGTGATGCGGACCGGCGGAATGATGGGGGAAGTCGTCGGTATGGCGGCGTCGCTCTGCAAGGAACATAATACGACACCGCGAGGCGTCTTCAACGATCACCTCGAAGAGCTGAAAAAGCTTATGGAAAAAGGGATTGGAGCGAAGCCGGACAAATTCTGGCACACCGCGATGCCCCGGGGCGAAGCCGCCGAAGCGAAGAAAGCCGTTGCCCCGGCTTGGCTCCCGAAAGCAGGGAAAAATGTTGCGCGAGACGCCAAGGTTTCCGTTTCCAGTACCCGCAAGGAAGGGGGATACGACGCGAAATACATCAACGACGGCAAATTCGATCTCAAGAACAACAACGGCCGTTGGGTCAGCGACACGGGAGAAGAAGGACCGGACGCCGATCCGCATTGGGTTGAATTATCGTTCCCACAATCGGTCGAGGTCAACGCCGTTCGGATCCTGAGCGGTCAAAACGGACCGACAACGCCGATCCGAACGTTCAAATTGCAGCGCAAAGACGGCGGAAGCTGGGTCGACATTCCTGGAGCGAAAACGGAAAAGAACGACGATTGTGACTTCGGTCAACGGTTCAACGCCGTGAAATCCGATGCGTACCGACTTCTGATTACGGAAACCCCCGGCGGCCTCGCCCGGATTTGGGAACTCGAATTGTATAACGTCGCGCCGTAACACCTGCAACAGCCGGAATGAAGCGTAGCGTAATGACGGTAAGGAAAAGTGAACTAATGACCGCGTCATTTCGAACGGAGCGAGAAATCTCACCGAACCGATTGAGGTTGAACTTTGAGCCATTCTCGCGAGGATGAGATTTCTCCCTTCGCTTCGCGGAGCCTGCCCCGAAGCATTGAGGGGGTCGAAATGACGCCCTGTATTTGACGTCGTTAAATGCGCACTGTTTCTAAAATGGGGTCAACCGTCATTGCGGCGAGTACGCCTCCATTCCGGCTGTTGTTTTTCTGAAAGCGAACCGATTGACATGACCAAACGCCGAAAAATTCTCCTCGGATGTTGTGTGTTTGTTTTTCTGTTTTTGGTCGGTTGTGCCGTATTGCTGATCCTCCTCGACTGGTTTGTCTTTCGACATGTGTTGCATCTCGAAAACCGCTCGTCACACAACTACTTCAAAGTGGATGTTCTCTGGCCGAACGGAAAATTCGATACCATTTGGCAATTCAACGTCGGCGATAAAGCAACGTTAATCTATCACCCGCACACGGATGGAGAAGGTCGGCTGTTGTTCTATGTCGTCACGGATAAGGGAAATCCTCGGGTTCGGTACGCCGAGCCGGGACATTATACGACGAGCGGCGGCGGCGGTGAAGAAGAATGGATTATCAATGACGACGGTGTCGAGACAACATCCATTTGGTCCGGTGAACGAGGCAAGTCGAGATTGTGTCCGATATTGATCGAAGAATCATCCGCACGGAATGAAAAATAACCCAATGACCGTGTAGTCGGCAAGAAGTTTTTGTTCTGTTTTCACGTTTGTTTTTATGTCTACACCAAAGATCAGCATGGACGAACTGCGGGCGCAGTTCGACAACGACGTCGAGCGTTTCTCCGACGAAAAAGGGGGGCAGGCGACGTCCGTCGACGCGCCGCTGGTTCTCGACATGGTGGAGCGGACGATTTTTCGAATGCAGCCGAACGCGCAATCTCTTTGCGATATCGGTTGCGGCGCCGGAAACTTTTCGTTGCGCATCGCCCGCAAGTTACCGAAGTTGAATATCACGCTGGTCGATTTGAGCCGTCCGATGCTCGACCGTGCCGTGCAGCGACTTCAAGCCGAGAAATTTAACGTCGCGAAAACGATCCAAGGGGATATCAACGAAATTCGTTTCGATCCGTCGGCGTTCGACGTCGTGGTCGCTTCGGCGTCGCTGCACCATCTCCGGACGCGGGACGACTGGAAGAAAGTTTTTCGTAACATCTTCGAATCGCTTCGTCCCGGTGGCGCGTTTTGGATTTGCGATCTCGTCAAGCACGAAAACGGCGCCGTTGAAACCGTCCAAAAAGAACGGTACGCCGACTACCTGACTTCGCTCCAGGACAAGGCGTTCCAGGAACGGGTTTTCGACTTCATCGATCGGAGCGACTCGCCGGAAACGGTCAAGTTCCTGATGCAAACGCTGCACGGTACCGGGTTTGTAAACGTCGACATTGTGCATAAAAACACCGTTTTCGTCGCCATGGTCGCTCGGCGGCCGGGATGATCCGAATCATTTCTTTTTGAATCCCGCTTTCTCGAAATCGGCGTTCGCTTTCTCCGATTCGCCGAGTTTTTCGTATTGTTGGGCTCGCCACTGATACAGCAAGGGGAGCGGGTAATCGGCGTGTCCTGTTTTGGCTTTCTCCCACTCTGCGCATCGAATCGCCGCCGTGTAATCGGCAATCGATTTCCGGGGATCCTTTCGTGAGTAATTGTAAAAACCACCTCGATAGGCATAGGTTTCTGACGACGGTTTCAATTCGATCGCTTTGGTATAATCCGCTTCCGCGCCGTCGAGATCGGCGAGTCCCGAATGGATGCTTGCCCGTGAGTTGTAAAACTCCCATTTCTTCGGATTGAGCCGAATTGCCTTGTCGATGTCGGCAAAAGCTCGCAAATTATTCTCCTTGATTTCCTGATTCCATTGGTCGGCTTCTTCGGGAGTGAGATTTCGAATCGGAGGTTTCACAGTGGCCTTCACTTGCGCCCGTTGTTGGTACGCTTCAGCATAATCCGGTTTGAGCCGGATTGCGGTGTCGTAATCCTCAATCGCTTTTTCGTAATTCCGTCCGCCGCCCGGAGAGCTGTTGAAGTTTCCCCGCCGAAAATACAGCTCCGGATTGTTCGGATCCCGCTGAATCCGTTCGGTGAGATTTTCCGAACGACTTGGCATGTTGAGAAAAGCGAGCGAATTCGGAAAGAGGACGGCAAAACACCAAAGGGCGACAATCACCGCACTGTAAAGACCGAAAATCCAGAGCCAACGCTCCGGCAAACCGGGCGTTTCGACGGCCGTTTCGGTCCCGGAATCGAACGGTTTGTATCGCTGAATCGCTTCTTGAACCCGGGCGTCGTATTCCGCGTCCCGGTGGAGTCTGTTCGGACGATTGTGTTGCAACCACCAAATCACGTTGCCGATTCCTGCAGCGATGCAAATCACGAACAGAAACAGCAGGCAAGAGTAAACGACGCTCCCCATTCCGGGCGCCGACGCCTTCGGCCAAATGAGCGCAAGGGAAAAACCGCCGCACTGGAAACTCAAGATGGCCGCGAAGAAGAAAGCGTTGACGAAAGCAAACACCCCGGCGATCAGGGCACGGTCGGCGAGTTTTTGAAACCGTTTCACTAAAACGGCGGGCAATCCCAATCCGACGAGAAAGAATCCGGCGACGCACAACGCGGTCGGAATCGGTCGGATCGTCCAATCGAGGAGCGAAGCGTACCAAGCGCCGATCACGACGATTCCACTCCATTGCCAAATGCTCATCAAATACGGTCGTCGTTTCGGTGATATGTCGTCCGGCGAGGCAGGGTTCAATCCGGTGCGGCCCAGAGCGGTTTCGAACGGCTTGTCAATCAGCGGCGGAGCATTCCGCAAACTCGATTCGTCGCGGCACAATTCGAGCAGGAAAAAGCCGAACCGATAATGTCCGTAAAAGAACAGGCCGAGCAGCGAGGCGATTCCCAAACAGACGAGAACATAAATCAGGTTGATGGAACCGTCGGAAACGGGAAGGATCAAGGCGATTCCGAGCAATGTTTCAACGAGAAGAAGGTTGACGAACAACGCACTGCGGATACACCGGGCGATTTCCGTGACCGAGTAGGATTTGACGGGTCTTTCGGCGATTCCCAGATCGGCTTCGACGAAGTCTTTAAGCCGTTGATGCGACGAAATCCGGAGGAAAAGGGAAACCAATGGAATACAGGCGCAAAGAAACATGATCGGTATTGGACCTTGAACCGTAAAGCCATACACCGAGGCGAGTCTGTTGAGCGACAGCGTAAGCCCCCCCATGGCGATCCCCAGGCCGATGCTGAAAAGAAGAAAATACCGACTCCACCAATAGATGGAATAGAGCTGGAACCGCCGGGCGTTCAGCGTCGGCGCGTTGCGGATTTGGGTCCACTGTGTTACGAAAACCAGCGAGAACATCCAGAGATAAAAAGCGATCGGACCGATGATCGTCCAGAACGCGGCCAACCCCGTCGCTTTACCTGTCGCTCCGGCTGCTCCCCCCACGGTTGCGGTTCCCGTCGTTGCCGCAACGGCGGCGTCGGCGGTCGTGACCAACATCGAACCGGTGATCGCCGCCATGACGCCATAAGTGAACACGTCGCCGGGAGCGGTGTCGGTCAGCACGTCGCCGATCATCTGTTCGAGCTTGACTTTCAGCGATTTTCGAGCGCGGACCAACCGTTGTTTGACGGCGTCTTCCGTCAATTCCGTGGCGGCGGCGATTTCCCGGACAGATCGGCCGCTCCGATAGAACAAAACCAACGCCTCACGGTATTTTTCCTCGATGCCGCCGATTGCCGACCAGACCATTTCGCTCTGTTCCCGGCGCAGCAGTTCGGCGTCCGGCCCTTTTTCCAACGACGGCAACTCGTTCTCCAACGAGCCGTGAACCGTATTCACGGTTTTATTCCGATACGAACGGTGCGCCAGATTCCGGGCAATGGTGCAGAGCCACGCAGTAATATTTTCAGGCTCTCGCAGTTCATCAAGATTTCGCCAAGCGATCAGGAATGTTTCCTGTGCAAGGTCCTCCGACTTGTGAAAGTCGCCGGTCGCACTGAACAGCACGCCGCAGACCAGCGATTGATACTGCCGCACGATTCGGGCGAATGCTCCCGTGTCGCCACGGCGGGCCTGTTCGATGACTTCGGAAATATTTTGCTCTGTCGCCGTGCTCATGGTCCCCTTTCGGATATGATTCTACCGTAACTCGTCCTGACAACCAAGAGAGTCCGGCGGCGGCGACCCGGTGACAAAATTTTCCGTTTTCTGCGACCACAGGTCACAGCTCGTTGGTTTTCTATAAAACGATCACTCTTTCGTGACGCCGAGTTTTCGGTTGACCTCTTTCTCGAACAGTCCGATGTACCCGCAAAATCCGGCAACACCGGCAAAAAAGAACAGGACGTAAATGAAAAGCGTCGCCAGTTCTTCCGACGGCATCTCGTTGAATTGCTGCCGAAACGTACTTCCCCAGAGAACCCAACCGTAAAAGGCCGTGAAAAGCCACGCTGTCAGCATCCAACCGAGATGCCGAACTTTCGGTTTCCCTGCAACGAACACCGAAAACAGGACGAAACCGAGGAGCGACACGCCGATCGCCAAATATCCCGGCCACGGATTCGGCTGCCGCAAACCGAGCATGACCGGCTGCACGGATCCGATTAAAATCAGCGTTCCCATACCGATCATGTCGCTGCCGATTCTGGCTCGAAATGTCGTTTTTTCCGGCGGCATCTCTTTCTTGCCGAGAACGACATCCAAAATGTCCGGGATCGGCGGCGGATATTTTTTCAAACCGTCTTCCGTCGCCATGTGCATCGTTCGCCGATAAACATAAATGAACAATCCGACGGGAAGCAATTGCACCGACAAAAATCCGTAAAAGACCGTCCGTTGGAGAGCGACCGAATGAATTTCGTTTGACATTTGCCAAATAAAGAACATGAATCCGCTCAGGCCTAGGCAAAATGCGAACAGCGACGCTCCGAACGTCCATCGCAGGGTTCGCTGCGAAAGCCACGATTGTTCAAGCGGAACATCCGGAGCGGGACGGCGTCCCAAATCTTCTTCGATGGTTTTTCGCCAACGGGCATTGATCCACAATGCCCGAAAGATAATGTTACAAAAAAAGAAATAGGCCAGGACGGTGATCACGGCTCCTTTCGTCCCGAACGACATGAGGGAAGCGGGTAAGGCGACGGCGAAAAAATAGGCGCCCATGAGGAACATCGCGATTCCGACTGACGACATTCCGCCGCGAATCATCAGGCGACGGCTGCGGACGGTCGGTGCATTGCGGGTTGACGCGATGAGGGCGTTGAATCCGCCGAAGAGACCAATCAGCGGCACGACGATCGAAACGAGACCGATCCAAATGATACCGACAATCCATGCAACCAAACCGACTCCGACAACGCCGATTCCCTTGCCGATCACGCCGCTGCCGGTTGCCGTTCCGGTCGTTGCCGCGACCGCCGTTTGCGTTGTCAATGCCATGCTTCCCGTCGTGATCGCCGCAATGATACCGAACGTGAACGCTTCGCCGGGGGCGGTGTCGGTCAACACGTCGCCGATCATCTGTTCGAGCTTGACTTTCAGCGACTTTCGGGCACGAACCAATCGTTGATTGACGGCATCTTCCGTTGAATCCATCGCGGCGGCGATTTCCCGTACCGATTTTCCGCTTCGATAATAGAGAACCAGCGTTTCGCGGTACTTTTCGTCGATTTCACCGAGTGCGGACCAAACCATTTCGCTCTGCTCGCGCCGGAGCAGTTCGGTATCCGGCTCCGGTTCCGGCGACGCTTTTTCGTTCGTCAATTCATCCAATTCTTCGGTCGACAGCGACGGCTTGCGTTGGGAACGGTGAGCCAGATTCCGGGCAATGGTGCAGAGCCACGCCGCGATGTTCTCGGAGTCCCGCAACTCGCCGAGATTCCGCCAAGCAATCAGGAATGTTTCTTGAGTAAAATCTTCCGACTTGTGGAAGTCGCCGGTCGCACTGAACAGCACGCCGCTGACCAGCGATTGGTACTGCCGCACGATTCGGGCGAACGCTCCCGTGTCTCCGTTGCGTGCTTGTTCAACGGTCGCCGTCATGCCGTCGGAAATGGTGGATGTCGCCGTGTTCATCGGTTGCCTTTCGAGTATGATTCTATCGGGACTCGTCCCTCTATGATACTAGAGTCCCGTTTCGGCGACCGTATGACAAAATTTTGCGTTTTATGCGACCACAGGTCGCAGCTCGTTAGCCGCTGCTTCCGTTCGTAAAACGCAATCGGAGCCAACAAACCGCGCTGACGACCGACGTCGCCAGGCTGATGACTGCAAACATAAAGAGCGGCAATTGGATCATGTTTTCCGGGTTGACGACTACGGTGTTTCGGCAAAATTCCTGGAACGAAAAGTTGCATTCGAACGCCAGCAGGACGAGGGCCAAACCGGCCTGGTAAACTCCTAACACGGCACCGATGAGGTGAAGCGTTTTCATGTCCTTGCTCCGTTTGCGTAAAAAAATCGTCAAGCCGAAACCGGCGGCAAGTCCGAACACGCACAGGCCGGTCGCCAACGGATGACGGCTCCAATGGAGCTGAGTGATCAACCAGACAATCGGCCCGGCGAGTCCAAGCAAGATCAGGATGCGGCCCCAACGGAGTATTCCGGCTTCTTTTCGGTGATCGATGGCGAAGGACGGCTGTGCTATTCCACCGAGAGCGACCACGACGGCATTGTCGATCAGCGGCGGAAAATCGGCCATGCTCTCTGGAGAACGGCACAGCGTAAGCAGATGCTTTCCGAAGAGCCAATAAGCGTACAGAGCCAAATTGAAAAGAACGGCGACGGCAAGCGTGATGAAAAGCGACAACCCTGTCAGCTTTTCATAGATAATCTGAAGCGTCAGCGCCGTAAGCATCAGCCCGTTCAGAAGAAAAAGGTTCGTCCATGTCGAAAGATGAAGCAGCCGCTCGATCTGCCGGTTTTCGTAAGAGGAAACGTGTTTTTCCGAAAGACCGAGATCGTCCTCGATGATCGCCTTCACCCGGCGTTGAAAATAGTACATTATTAAAAGTCCGCACCCCATTGTCGGTACGGAACAGACAAGGGACGCCATCGGCCCCGTTGCCGCATCGCCGAAACACGAAAGAAGGAGAGCGGAAACGACACCCATCACGCCGAAAAACGGCAGGAGATATTGGCAGGTCAGGAAGAACGAATAAACCCGATAACGTCGGGCGCGGAGCGTCGGCGTGTTTTGCGTCACCGTCCATTGGCTGAGAAACTCGGCGGCGAACATCCACACGAAATAGAGCAGCGGCCCGAAAATCATCCAGAGCGAACCGATGCCGATCGCTTTGCCGGTCGTCGCGGAACCGGTTCCGACCGCTGTTGCCGTTGTCGCGGCGGTGGCCGTTTGAGCTGTCATCGAGAACACCGACGCCCCGAGAGCCGCCATGACACCGAACGTGAACGCTTCGCCGGGAGCGGTGTCGGTCAGCACGTCGCCGATCATCTGTTCGAGCTTGACTTTCAGCGATTTTCGAGCGCGGACCAATCGTTGATTGACGGCGTCTTCCGTTGAATCCATCGCGGCGGCGATTTCCCGCACGGACTTTCCGCTCCGATAATAGAGGACCAGCGTTTCGCGGTATTTTTCGTCGATTTCACGGAGGGCGGACCAAACGAATTCGCTCTGTTCACGCCGGAACAGTTCGGCATCGGGCCCCGGTTCCGGAGATTTCAACTCCTGTTCCAACGAGGCATGCGCTGTGCGCACGACTTTGTTCCGATGCGAACGGTGCGCCAAATTTCTCGCAATCGTGCTGAGCCACGCCGCAAGATTGTCGGCGTCCCGCAGTTCGTCGAGTTTCTTCCACGCAATGAGAAAGGTCTCCTGCGTCAGGTCTTCCGATTGGTGGAAGTCGCCGGTCGCACTGAACAGCACGCCGCTGACGAGCGACTGAAACTGCCGCACGATCCTCGCGAACGCTCCCGTGTCGCCGCTCCGTGCCTGTTCAATGGTTTTCGCAATACTCGGGTCTGTCGCCGTGCTCATGGGTCGCCTCTCGAATGGAATTCTACCGGGATTCGTCTTTCTACGGTAGAGAGTCCCGTTGCGGCGACCGTATGACAAAATTTTGCAAAAAACGCGGAGGAACGGCTCAATGGGGAGGCGTTTTAAATTGTGCTGCTCATGTTGAAGACCGGGAGCATCAGCGCAAGGACGAGAAAGAGCACGACGCTGCCGAGAAGCATGAGCCTGAGCGGCTCGATGAATCGGACCGCGATGGC
>JAVBPI010000243.1:0-5849 GCA_031549705.1 Thermoguttaceae bacterium | reverse complement strand
TTCAATAATCAAGAGAGAGAAATTTCCCAAAACACTGATTTCAAAATCGAACCATGAAACGATTTTTGATTCGTCATGTCGTCATCGCCGCATTTGCGGTCGTCGGTTTCTTTTCGGCAACAGTTTGTCTTCGGGCTCAGGAACCGTGTCAAAACATTTTCTGCGAGCCGTGCACTCCGGCAGGTTGCGCAAAGAAACCATCTCTTTGGTACTGCGACGGTTACGTCGAATCCGGTTTATACGTCAACGAATATGGGCAGAAAAACCGTTACACTGACGGTTATCTTCCCGGTCCGGATTGGTGGAGCGGCAACACCGGTATGCTTCAGAACACGCAGCACGCCGATTATCAGTTGAACCAACTGTTCGTCGCCTTCGGCAAAAAACTCGACACGAAACGGGGTTGGGACGTCGGCGGACGGATGGAATTGATGTATGGAACGGACGCCGCGTTCATGCAATCCGCCGGACTGGAACGGGCGACTTCGCACGGTCAATGGGTCGACGGCGACTATTTTACGGCAATTTCGCAGATGTACGCGGAAGTCGGTTACAAAAACTTCAGCGTCAAGGTTGGAAAGTTTTACACGACCGTCGGTTATGAGTCGATCAATTCACCCGACCGCTTTTTCTATTCGCTCTCGCACACCTACGGTCTCAACCCGGCGACGCATTCCGGAGTCTTGGCGACGTGGTTGGTCAACAAGAAAATCGTCCTTTTCGGCGGCTGGGTCAACGGCGAGGAGAAATTCTTCGACACGAGCAAGGACAATGCCTTCCTCGGCGGCGGCCAGTACACGTTCAACGAGCGTGCTTATATGAGGTATTCGATCTTTACCGGCGTCAACAAGCAATTGCAGGCGGAACGGAAATATACTGTTCAATCGATCGTGTTCGGTCTCAAACCGACCAAGAAGTGGGATTACACGTTCGAATGGATCCACCGTGATCTCGTACCGGATCAAGCGTACATCGTGTTCGTTCCCCGCGACGTCGGCGGGCGGTACGGGATCAATCAGGAGTTGATTTATCGCATCAACGAAAAATGGGCGGTCGGTTTTCGTTTCGAATGGATTTACGGCGGTCTGCCGCCGCACATGTTCGATGGACGTCTTCTTCCGGCGTATCGTACCGACGACAACAAATACGGCTTCACGCTCGCCGCGAACTGGACGCCGACCCAGTGGTTGATCATCAAACCGGACATTCGGTACGACAAATACGAACATTTGCTGGCGTACAACTGGACGCAGTACCGTCCCGAAAAAGGCCAGCTCTCCGGCGGATTTTCCACCATCGTCAAGTTCTGAGACGGACAATGCGGACTATGACCAAGTCGTGATGCAGTCGGTCGGTGTGATGGGGCACCTCATCAGCTACTGATTGTTCCGGGATAGTGAACCGCTATAATAATCACGGTCGAACCGGTGGGAATGGCCAGGGCGATCAAGCTGACGCTCCGAATGGTTGCTTCCGTCCCGGCAAGAAACATTCCGAAGCCGATCAGGGCGGGAAACACAAAATTCTTCGCCAGGACGTTGACTGCCACCGGCAAATTCATTTGAAGGACGAAGTGATTGCCTTCGTCATATCGAAAATCAAGACGGCAAAGCAAAAAAAAGCCCGACAGAATCACTCACTTCTGCCGGGCAATGATTGACCAATATTGTTACTTCTTCATGGCGGGCACGCCCAGCAGCGAATGAATGGCGTTCATCTGTTCCTCCAAGCCGATATGAGTGTAAATGTTCATGGTCAGCTTGATGTCGGAATGCCTCGCGAGGATTTGCGTCGTCTTCATTGAAACACGTTCCTGAAGACGGGAATCAAGGGTTAAGTCTTCAAGTTTGAAATACTTGGGACGTTTCATACATGAATAGAATCAAGACGATGGAATCGCGATAAAGATGAGTTGACCGAGAAATATATTGACCTTCAGCAAAAAAAGGTAAACGAGTTCCAGCTCTATTGCTCTTAAAACCGGGGCTTCCGTTGGTCGCCCCTATCACCTTTTTTATCTGAAGCACAGTAATGTGCGATCCGACCAATCCCGCCCGGCACAAACACTTTTCCCGGAATTCCCGTCAAAAACGCTATCGCGATAATCAAAGCTGCAAATTGAGCGGATTATGGCGATTGGGGAACAACGGATAAGGGAATTCCAGCGTTTCTATGGTGTCGGCGCACCATGAGCGCCGTTGCGCAACGACGTGATGGACGTTGACGAAAACCGGCATCCCTGCCGGTTTCACGATTCCTCACACCTCGGACAGATTTGTCGCGTACCATTCCTCGATCAATTGAATGACTGATTGAGGATTGATCGGCTTGCTGCAATAAGCGTCCATTCCGGCGTCGAGGCATTTTTGGACGTCTTCTTTCGTCGCGTTCGCCGTCAACGCGATGATCGGGATACGCTTTTTCCCTTGTTCGCGCTCCCATTTCCTGATCAAGTCCGTCGCTTCGTAGCCGTCCATTTCCGGCATCTGGCAGTCCATCAGAACAATGTCGTAACAGCTTTTCCGGACCGCGTCGCAGGCTTCGTGGCCGTTGCCGGCAATGTCGCTCTCGAAGCCCGCTTCCTGGAGGAGGTTTTTCGCGACGATTTGATTGACCCGGTTGTCCTCGACGACGAGAACACGAATTTTGCCCGCGAATGCCGATCGCCGATACGACGGCCCCGGCTGGATCGGCTTGGATCGCTTGCTGTGGCGAACGGGTTTGCGGGCGTCCGGGGCGTTCGGATTGAAAATTCCGGAATCGATCTTTTTCCGGGTATCCGCGTCGAACAGTCGATTCATGACCGCATCGAACAGGGCGGATGTGTAAACCGGCTTGCTGATCGTTTCCATCGCGTTTTTTTGCAGGAAGTCCGGGTCGATTTCCTCGGCAAGCGAACGGAGCAAAATCAGCGGCGGCACCTCGATGCCCTCTTTCTCTTCCATGGCGATCAATCGGCGGCACAAGGCCAAGCCGTCACCATCGGCCAAGGTGTTGTCGATGATCAGCACTTCAAAGGGAGTCGGCCCCTTGCTCGCCTCCGTCAACAGGTGAATCGCTTCCATGCCTTGCTCACAGTCGCTGCATTGCATTTGCCAGTTTTCCAACTGAGCCCGCAACGTTTCCCGCTGGATGTCGCTGTCGTCGACGATGAGAACACGCCGACCTTTGATTTCGAAGGCCTGTTTGATCTCCTTGTACGAAATCGCAGCGCAATAATCGCCGTCGGCATGGGGGCAGTCCTTGTGTTTCGTCTTTTCATGGTGCTCCCGGTCGTCCCGGATGCAGGCGATGACGGTGGGGTCGCAGGCGAAGGGAACGCTGAACCAGAACGTGGAACCGTGTCCTTCTTCGCTCTCGACGCCGATTTCGCCCCCCATCAAGTGAACCAGCTTCATGGAAATCGCCAAACCGAGACCAGTTCCACCGTAGATCCGCGCCGACGAAGCGTCCGTCTGGGAAAACGCCTTGAACAATCGATCCATGCGGTCTTGCGGAATTCCGATGCCCGTGTCTTTGACGCTGAAGCGGATCATCAGGTCGTCCGTGCCGAACGAGTCGATCACCACGCCGATCCGCACGCCGCCCCGGTCCGTGAACTTGACCGCGTTGCCGACCAAATTCAAAAGAATCTGCCGAATGCGACCGGAATCGCCGCAAACGATTCTCGGCAAATTGCGACAGAACGATACGCCGAGTTCCAGACCCTTTCCGGAAGCCCGCGAGGCCAGAATTCCCAGCACGGATTCGACTGTCGCGGGGAGGTCGAAGAACTCCGAATCGATCTCCAGTTTGTTCGCCTCGATTTTCGAAAAGTCCAGAATGTCGTTGATCAAAAACAGGAGCGACTTGCCGGAATCGTTGACCAACTGCGCAGATTCGTGTTGTTTGGCGTTCAATTCCGTACCGAGCAGCAGGTCGGACAGGCCGATCACACCATTGAGCGGCGTTCGGATTTCGTGCGACATGTGGGCGAGGAACTCGCTTTTCGCTTTGTTCGCGCTTTCCGCCTCCAGTTTCGCTTTTTCCAGCGACTCCGCATAACGATTCCGTTCTTCCTCTTTCTTTTTCAACTCCCGTAAATCGCGGATAAAACTGAGGACGATGGGCGTTTCACCGTGTTGGACGCGCACGAGCGTGACCTCGGCGGGAATCGGTTCGCCGTCCGGTTTTTGGTGCATCCATTCGAACTGATGATATCCCGTCTTGAACACGGAGGCGATCAGTGGGGGAACACAAGCGGCACTGTCGCGTCCGTCCGGCTGGAGTTTCGGCGAGCATTCCACGAAATGGTTGAGATAGTCCTGTTTGTCGGAGAATCCGAACAGTTTGAGGGCTTCCAGATTACAGTCGAGCGTCCGGCACTGTTCATCCCACAGATTGAGGCTCAGGGGCGTCGCGTCCAGCATCAGTTGCGTCAGTTTGCTCGCTTCTTCGGCGGCGATCCGGGCCTGGTCGAGTTCACGCGTCCTTTCTTCAATGAGCGTTTCCAGATTGTCGCGGTACCGAGCAAGCGTGTCTTCACTTTCCTTGCGTTGGGTGATGTCGCGGATGGAGCAAATCACGGCGGCGACCTGGCCGTCCGGGGAAAAGATGGGATGGGAACTGTGGTCCACCCACATTTCCGGGCCGTTCTTGTCCGGCTGCGCCTTGTGGGTCAGCGTCGCGAGCTTGCCGGTTTCGAAAGTGATCACCGCCGGGCAATGGTCGCATTTCCGATCGAATCCGGCGGTGACGTAACACTTTTTTCCGACGATCGGCGTGTGGTGCGGATTCATCCTCTCGAAGGTCGGGTTCGCCCGAATGATGGTGAAATCGGGGCCCATGATGAACAAACCGTCGTGGATGCTGGAAAAAATGTCGTCGACCAGCGTCTCTTTCGACTTCGCGTTCGCCTCGGATTCAACCTGTTCGGTGATGTCCCTGAACGTTTCCAGGGCGCCGATCAGTTCTCCCGACTGTGGGTCGAAAAGCGGCGCCGCATTGAGTTGGAGATGTTTTTGGAGATCCACGTCGTAGCTGTACGCCTGCGTCGATCGCCCGGTTCGGAAGGTTTCCACGACCGGACAGTGGGCGCAGGGAGTGTCCTTCCCGAAAATCCGCCGATGGCAGACCTGACCGACAAGCGGGCCGTCGGGTTCGTAAATGGAAACCGCCGCCGCACTGGCTCGCTGAATCTCGAAATTGCGATTCAACAGGAAAATGCCGTCCTGTGAGTTCTGGAACAACCGTTCGACCTCGGTTTCTCGCTCTCGCTGAATCCGGGAGGCTGTTTCACGATCCGTAACATCGTGGGCGAACCCTATCGCGCCTTGCACGTCCCCTTGGGCGTCCGTCAGGGGGACGATCTGAATCTCGTAAAATCCGCCGTGAATCGAGGGAACCGTCATTCGCGAAGGACAGTTGTTCAGGGCCTCATGGTAGAGCTTCGCGTGGTCCGGATCGTTGGCGAAGAACTCGTCGATCAGCATTCCTTTCGACGAGTTTTCGCCGGGCTTGGCCTCGTGATTGATTTGCCCGACAACCTGCGTGATGCGGGCATTCCGGTCGACGGCAATCACCGAAAGATTGGCAAACCGGGCCATGGTCACCAAAATGGAGACTTCCGAGGGAGATGAAAACGCAAGTTCAGATAAAGACATACTCAAAAGATAAAAGAGCGAAATCGTTGCCGCAACCCTAATAATGTTCGCCGGACGAAAGGACATTAGACTTGTTCGGAAACGTCAAAATAGCGAAATCAGGTGAATTGACATTGCCTTGTTGGGACGATTTGTGGTAATTTACGGCGTTTGCATCTCCCAACAAGGAACGAGGACGCCGTCATGGAACGCTGGCACAAGGCTTTT
>JAVBPI010000167.1:0-9598 GCA_031549705.1 Thermoguttaceae bacterium | reverse complement strand
AATGCCGTACGAAATCGCCCAAACGTTGTTCGAGATCGGCGAACGCTACGCCGTGTATCTGCGTGACACGGAGATGCCGGGCGTCAAAACGTTCGGCGATCTTGTCGAGACGGTTAAGCAAAAAATCGACGAACCGGTCGGTCCCGGCGACGACGACGCTTCGATTCTTGCGGCGTTGATTGAGGCACTTCGTCTGCAATCTCCGAGCGATTTCCCCGTCGATGCCGAAACCGACTTACGTCGACTTCTTCCGATGATGAAGCGAGTGGCCGTTTGGGACGCCGTTCAAAAACGGTTTCCCGAACTCCCGGATTGGCTCAACGTCAACGAAAAACGGGGCGTCTGGCAACTCGATTGGACGACGTTCGTTTGGATCGGGCTGATTCTTCTTTGGGCAGGCATCGGAGGTGTGTTGGCTTCCTATCAGGACCGGCTGGGAGGCGGGACGGTATTTGGAATCATGGTGTTGATGATGATTCCCATGGCCGCGTTTCTTTGTTGGATGAGTGCCCGGTTGCCATGCCGCACCGTTGCAGACTGGGCGAAACTCATTGCCGACAAGCGAAAAATCCGACAAACCGCTCAAGCAATGACCGTCGAAGAAATCGAAAACGAGTTGCGAACATACATCGCCAAGACGTTTGCCGTGGAACACGAATCGATTCGCCGTGAAAGTCGACTCGCCGAAGATTTGGATCTCGAATGAGTTCTTGCCGGAAATGCGACGTCGGGTATAATGTTGTGACGAATTCCATCGCAAACGGGCTCGCTGAAGCGGCTAAAACGCAAGCGTTTCCCCTCCTAACTCCTAACTCCTAACTCCTAACTCCTCTTCCCATGGTTCGAACACGATTTGCTCCCAGTCCGACGGGCTATCTCCATATCGGCGGCGTCCGCACGGCGCTTTTCTGTTATCTTTTCGCCAAGAAGCACGGTGGACAGTTCATTCTGCGGATCGACGACACCGACCAGCAGCGAAACGTCGAGGAAGCTCTGCAACCGATTCTCGACGGCCTGCAATGGTTGGGAATCGTTTGGGACGAAGGTCCCGGCGTCGGCGGGCCGCATGCTCCGTATTACCAGTCGCAGCGGAACGACAAATATCAGGTGGCGGTCGACGAACTGCTGAAACGTGGTTTCGCTTATCGGGACTTTGCCCGGCCTGAGGAAATCCAGACCGAACGGGACGCCGCCGTCGCCGACAAAAAGACGTTCACCTACAGCCGCCGCTGGATGGCTGAAACCGATGCCGACTGCAAGAAATTCGAAGCGGAAGGCCGCCAAGGGGTCGTTCGGCTCAAAATGCCGCGCGAAGGAAAGCTTGTAATCGACGATCAAATTCGCGGCAAGGTCGAATTCGAATGGGCGACCGAACAGGATCACGTGATCCAGCGAGCCGATGGTTCGTTCATCTATCACTTGGCGAACGTCGTCGACGATCAGGATTACGAAAGTACGCACGTGATTCGGGCCGAGGAACACCTTTCGAACACACCGCGACAGATTTTCATGATCCAGTCGCTGGGGTATCGACTGCCGATTTACGCTCATCTTCCGTTCGTTGCGGAGCCCGGCAGCAAAACGAAGCTCAGCAAGCGGAAGCTCGACAAATACTTGAAAAACAAGGATTTCGCCAAGCTCGTCGAGCATGGCAAGAGCATCGCGGACCGAATCGGTTTGGAAACCACGGCGGATGGTTTCAATCCGGTGATCGTCGACTTTTACAGGCAAGTCGGATACCTTCCGGAAGCGATCGTCAATTACATGGCTCTCGTTGGCTGGGCGTTGGACGACAAGACGGAATTCTTCCTCATGAAAGATCTTCTTCGGGACTTTTCGCTGGAAGGAGTCACGAAAGGGGCCGCATCGTTCGATCCGTCGAAGCTTTTCGCTTTCGAGGAAAAACACATGTCGGCCCAAACGGTCGATCAGAAAATCTCCTTGTGTCGACCGTTTCTTGAAAAAGCGGGTCTGGTTGTCCCGCTCTCCAAGACCAACGACCAACGGGAGTGGGTTTTCACGACGAGCGGAAGCTCGATATGCCTGGACGGCAGGTCCCTGATCGCGGCGGCGGGAGATCGAATCAAAGTCGCCGGGGATATTTTGGATTTCGCCGACTTTTTCGCGCCGGACGATTCGTTTCCATACGATGAAGCGGCGTTGGAGAAGCGAATCACGAACGATTCGACGGGAAAGCAACTCCTCGACGAATTCCGTGACGTATTGGCGAAACAGGAAAAATTCGACCACGCTTCACTGGAAGCCGTGATGCAACAATTTTTGACCGACAAGGGGATCAAACCGGCCCAGATTATTCACGCCCTACGGATCGCAACAACCGGCAAGGCGGTCGGTCTCGGCATGTTCGAAGCCCTTGAAATCCTCGGCAAAGACCGCGTCCTGAAACGCCTGAGCCGCGTCGTTTGACGCCCCATTTAGCCGGTACTCCGCGTCCTGCCGGCGTTAGTCTTCGACGATAATCGAGAGTCCCAACTCCGGACCGAGCGCGACGCGTGTTTCGCCGATGGCAAGCAGGAGAGGTTTCTGCGTCGAGCAGCCTCCTTGCAACAGTTTGAAGCGGGAGCCGACGAACAGCCCCATCCCCATCAAACGTCCTTGCAAATCGTTTTCGGTGTTGATTTCAACGATGGTTCCCGTATTGCCGGTCGGAAAATGGAGCAAATAATCGGTTTTATCCGATCGAAATGTCGCGTTTTCCGGACTCTTCAACGCAGTGATCATTTTGACTTTCCGGGGGGCGAGAAAAAGTTTGAGTGTCCAAACATCCGAATTCTACGCGATTTCTCACCGCTTGTCAAGTAGGCGAATTTTATCCCCAACAAGCCGGGATCTGTGGTTCCGACTTCACGGGTCAACTTTTTCGCACACCGCGATTTCGGGGAGTTTCATTTGCCACAGTTTTTGATATACTGGAACCGTTGTTATTTTTGGAGCGGAAACATTGTTAAGCCCGTCGTTTCCGTTTGATCTTGATTTCGAGGTGCGGAATGTCAAAGAACAAAGCAAAACCCGGGCGCTGGCATGCGTCGCAGGAGTCGGATGAACTCATTTTCGCCGCATGTGATCGCTACTTCCAGCAGTTGGGAAAAGCGGCGCATGCGGCGGAAGGGGATGAACGAACCCGTGGAGCGGCGGCGGCGGTCGCCGAATGGATCCAAGCCGAATACGGACGCCCCGACATTACACGGGAGAAAATCTACCCGCTGTTTTGGGAAGCGTCTCAACGCGGCTTTCTCCTGCTCCAGGCGCCGTGGGAACAAACGCTGAAACAGAATCTGGAAAAGCGTTATCATCTTGAATCGCATCCCGGTGAAATCACGGTTGCCGACGTCAATGGTGCGGCATCCGCTCAGCATGTGACGTCGACCGCTGCGGACATCATTTTGAAACTGATCGACAAAGTTTGGACTGCGAAGAAGAAAAAACATCCGAACGATATCGATTCACAGGCCGTCCATCTCGGACTCGGAGCCGGTATCGCCGCAATGCTCGTTGCCAAACGCCTCGCCCAAAAAGTTCGGTCCGGCGAAGACGTGCCGCCGCTCGTCCTCCATGCGATTTCGGCGGGGGGCTTTCTGCCGCAGGAGCCGCAAAAATCGCCAACGGCGTATTTTTCGTTCTTCGACAGCACGATGATGAACATCAAATACGTCGCGCTGTTCTCCGAAACGGTCGTCGACAATGCCGAATACGAGAAAGTCAAAAATAATCCCGGGGTCCGCCTCTCGTTCGACCTGAAAGACCAAATCGATATTATCGTTACATCTCTTGCGGCGGCCGATCACGAACACGGGCTTTTGGTACAGTACCTGAACCACTTGGCCGATCTCGGATACCTTGAAGCGGACACCCTTGAAACCATGCACAACGCCGGTTGGATCGGCGACGTGCAATTCCGTCCCTACTCGGCGGAAGGTCCGCTCAACGACGCCTGTCCGGTGCGGGCCGTGACGCTGTTCGAACTGGAGGAGCTCGTCGAAATCGCCAAAGGAAAAAGCGGCAAGTACGTCGTTCTCGTCGCCGGCCCGTGTGGTGAATGCGGTGAAACGAAAAAGAAAGCCCTCAAGCCGCTCGTCGCCAACGAGAAACTGCGGCTCTGGACGCACCTTGTTCTGGACGCAAGAACCGCCAAGGAATTATTGGAAGACTAATCGATTTCGACTTCAACAAACGCCGGAACCTTCGGTTCGCGGGCTAAACTCAATTACGGAAACGAATATCTCATGGGCCAAGCCGTCGGAGCCATCGAACTGTCGAGCATCGGTGTCGGATACCGTGTTCAGGACGAAATGCTGAAAGCCGCGTCGATCGAAATCCTGATCGCACGTACCATTTGCAGCGGCAAGTATTTGATCGTCTACAGCGGCGGCGTCAGCGACGTCGAAGCGGCGGATGCCGTCGCCCTGACCATCGGCAGCGACGCGGTGATCGATCACTTGACCGTCGCCAATGTTTACGAGGGGGTTTTTCCGGCGATGACGCAATCGGTCGTTCTCGCCCCGGAGGAGATCGGCGCACTGGGAATTATCGAAACGTATAGCGGCGTCAGTGCGCTCGTCGCGGCGGACCATGCCGGGAAAGCCGCCAAGGTCACACTTTTCCGGCTCCACATCGCGATGGCCCTCGGGGGCAAAGGACTCCTGCTGATGACCGGCGACGTTTCCAGTGTTACCGCCGCCGTGGAAGCCGCCGCGGACGCCGTCCGAAAAAAGGGGCTTCTCGTTTCCGAAACGATTATTCCCCGTCCGAGCCGTGAACTCTTCAACGATTATATTTGAAAACCGTCGTCAGCCCCGCGCAGGCGGGGATCCAGACGAAAAGGGTGATAACCGCTTGCATCCGTGCCACCGAAATTTTTACTCCGTGAATAACGGATGCAAAAAACATTGAAATCAAATCTCTGGGTTCCCGCCTGCGCGGGAATGACGAACAGTGCTCACAGCGAAAGAACATATTCGACGAGATCGTCGATTTCCGCTTCGGTCAGTTTCTCGAGGCGGCCGTTCGTGTTGACGTGTTTGCCATCGACGATCAGTTCTTTCATCGTCTTGTAGCGGCCGTCGTGCAGATAAGGGGCGGTTCGCCAGGATTCCAGGAGCGTCGGCGTGTCGTAGAACGGCTCAAAATCTCCCGCCGAAAGCGTGCCGACATCGTGTTTGCTCAAGTCCGTGAAGAGCGGCGCCGGGTGACAAATCGCACAACCGGCGGTGCCGTCGAAGAGCCGTTTGCCCCGCTTCGCCGCCTCCGACAACACTGCCGAGCCGTCTGTATCGTACACCAGTTTCGGACTCGGAACTCTTTGCAACGCTTTCAGGTAGGCATCGACATCCTGCGCGTCTTCCTCGGCGAGATGAACGAAAAGTATCGTCTCAAATCCTTTGCGGACCGCGGTTTCCGCATCTTTGCGAATACCGGTCGCCATCGCCGGAGGCGTTTCGTGGGAAAGGAACATGCTCTTCGAGTTTTTCGGATTCCCCTGCCCGTCGTTGAGAAGGTCCCAATTCAACGTGTCGCTCCGTGCGTCGGGATGACACGTCGTGCAACTCTGCCATTGTTCGAAACAAAGCTGCGCATCGTGAAAGAGCATTTCACCGTGCCGGACGTTGTTCCAGAGCGGCTCCGGACCGAGCCGGGCGTAACTCCGGTGAAATTTCGCTCCTTTCATCAAATCGAACCGGGGGAGTTCGCGGAAACGGAGCGGCGGATTCTCTTCGGTCACTTTTTCGTTTAAAAAACGTTTTCCCATCCGTTTGGTCGGCCAATCAAGCGTATCAAGTCCGATCACCAAACCGGGAACGAACGGAACCGGTTCGTCGAATTCCGGTACGATTTTAAGGACGCAGTCTTCGAAATAAGCGGACACGAAAATTCGACCTTGCGACATCACGGCGTGCCGCACTCCTTTGAGTCCGACGGGAACACGGAATTGCAGCGGCATTGTCACGTCGGATTGCGGAAGCGGCGGCGTGATCGACATTCCTTTCGAACCGGGGCGATTGTCAAGAACATTGAGGACTTTGCGCATCGTCAACAGGGAGATTTCGCAGCTTCCGGCATGAGCGACGGCGAGGAATCTTGCGTCGTCCGATAAGGAAATTCCCCAAGGATTTCCGGCACCGGTCGAATAATCGTCGACGTAAAAAATATTCGCGTCTTCCTTGGCGTGAACGTCGACGACGAAAATGGCGTTCTCATTCGTCCAACCGCCGCTCACCTGGCTTGGGATCTGTTCGAAGTGTCCGACGATTCCCGTGATGAACGCATAACGACCATCCGAGCTGAGTGCGACATCGCGCAAATTCATCGCACCGTTTCGCAACCTGACGACCGAAACGTCTCCCGTCGGCGTGTCGAAAATCCTGATCCGCGCACCGATGTCCGGGTCCAGAGCATCGTCCTCCGGAATCTGTCCGGCAACGACCAAATACTTGCCGTCGTTGGTAACTTCCAAGGCGATCGGCTCCCGTCCCGTCTGCCAACGGACCGTTTCTTTCATTTCCGTTTCGCGGTTCCAATCGATGACGGAAACCGTTCCGTCGAAACGGTTCGCAACGTAAATTTTGGCGACAGCAGGGGTTGCGGCGTCCTGGAAAACCGAAACGTCGCTCGGCGAATGACCGACGGAAATCCGGCGTTCGATGTTCATCGTTTCGGCGTCGACGATCAGGAGCACGCCTCGCGGACCGTTACCGACGATGGCGAGTCGTTTTTTGTCCGGAAAGAACGACATCCGCGTCGGCAGGATGGGAAGCGGCAGCACCACCGGTTTCGTTTGACCGTCGACGTCGACTTTTCGTAACTGTTGTGCATCCTGTTCGAGAACGAAAAGGACGTTCGGATCGTTGCCGACCCCAAGATCCGACGGGCCAAGATATCGGTATCCGAGCAGCGAACCGTCCTCCTCCGCAAATACCGTCGATAGCGAAACAAAAACGAACAAAAGAACGATCGAAATTTTCTGAAACATGTCGAACATCCCTGAAAGCGAAAATGACTATTCCGAAAACGTCCGGATCGAACCGAACACGTCCTTGGCGGAGACGTTTTCCTGTTGCGCTATTTCACGGACGGATTCGAATTCCGGCGAGATTTTTTCCGTGCCGTCCGGGAGCACCGCTTTTTTGGCGGCGATTTTTCCCCACGGCGTTTCCAATGAACACGGCTCCCGATGCAACACGGTCCGTTCCACCGGCCAGCGCCGCACGCCGATCGTCGACGTTTCCGTAAACAGAACCGATTCAATCGTTTCGATCTGTTCGTGGCGGCACAATACCGACACGACGATGCCGGGACGTTGTTTTTTCATGAAGACCGGTGAGGTCCAAACATCGAGCGGAGAACAACCCCAAAGTTTTTCGATACAATAAGCGACGATTTCACCGCTCACGTCGTCGAGATTCGTTTCGAGCATCCAAACGGTTTCCTTTGTCGTCGTCGGCGTTTTCCGTGCGGAAGGTTCGTGGGGGTGATGGTGTTCGTCGTGTTCGTGGCGAGCATGATCATGGTGATCGTGCCGATGGTCGTGTTCGAGCCCGAATTGGTGCGCGGATTCATGCGTCAACTCGCCGACGATCAAGCGTAGGACGTTCGCCTGTTGCGGCAAATCGCGACCGCCTGCGCCGATACCGATCGACTTGACGGTCAAACCGGGGAGCGGACCGAACTTCTCGGCGTAAAAACCGAGGATCGCGGCACCGGTCGGTGTCGTCAATTCGAACGGAACGTCGGACGCCGCGATCGGAATCCCCTTGAGAAGCTCCGCGGTCGCCGGGGCGGGAATGGAACAGATTCCGTGCGCAATTTCGATCGTCCCGGTCCCCGTCGGAACCGGCGAAGCGAGAACGTTGTCGACACCGAGAAAATCGAGGCCGACGACCGCTCCGACGATGTCCGCAATGGAGTCGACCGCCCCGACTTCGTGAAAATGAACCTTTTCGATGTCGATTCCGTGCGCTTTCGCTTCACAAGCGGCAATCCGGCGAAAAATTTCCGAAGCTCGCTGTTTGCAGTCGTCGGAAAATGTTCCCAAGTCGATCATCTCCAAGATCATCGACAGGGTTCGGTGAACATGTTCATGCGGTGCAAGCACCTTGGCGAGCGTTGCGCGAAATCCTTTGCGGACAACGGTGTCCGTTTCGATGCGAACGCCGCTGACGCCGAGACTTCGGATCGCTTCGTTCAACAAAACGACCGGAACGCCGAGGTCGATCATCGCGCCGAGAATCATGTCGCCGCTGATTCCGGAAGCACAGTCGAAATACGCAATTCGCATGGGCAAAGCAATGCGGCACATGAGCCGCGTCGCCCTGCGACGCGCTCAATGCGCCGAGTACGGGCTAAATGTTTTAGTTTTCGTCCGAAATCGGGAGCACCTGCGGGCAAATCAGGTAAACGCGCGGCGTCGACAAGTCGACGAACGTTTTCGTGCTCAGAATGTTCGGCGACTTTCCGGTCGCTTCGGCGTCGAGGATCGCGTCCATGAATTTCAGCTTCGGCTTGTATTTGATGACGCGAACGTCTCCGAGTCCGGCGCGGGCCTTGGCGGCGTCGACGGCGTCTTCGAGGAAACCGATTTTGTCGATCAAGCCGTTCGCTTCCGCTTCCGTCGCGGTGTAAATCTGGCCGGTCGCAAGTTCGTCGAGCTTTTTCGGTTCCTTGGCGAAGTTTTCACGCCCTTCGCAAATCACTTCCTTGAACCGCTTGAAATTATCGTCGACAAGCCGTTGCCAAATCGCTTTTTCTTCGTCGCTCATCGGCTTGGTCAGGCTCCCCATCGCTTTGAACGGTCCGCTGGTGATCGGCGTCGATTCGAATCCGACCTTTTTGCTCAACTCGACCATCTTGAAGAGCGGTACGATCACGCCGATCGAGCCGGTGATCGTGGAACGCTCCGCGAAAATCTCATCGCCGACCATGGAAACGTAATACCCGCCGCTCGCCGCCATGGAACCCATGCTGACGACGATCGGGATATCCCGTTCCGCCTTCATTTTTTTGAGCAGGTGATAATAATAATCGCTGCCACCCATCGTTCCGCCGGGTGAATCGACCCGCAGCACGACCGCCTTGACATCCTCATCCTTGAGAACCTGTTTGATCTGTTTCACCACGAAACCGTCTTCGGAAGCGGTGATCATTCCTTCGATCGAAACGACGGCGATTTTTTCGTCCGCGTTCTCATCGCCGCTGACGAATTTTTCGGTGACCGACGAGGCTTGCTCCACTGTCGCCAGATCCCCCATCGACTTGGAGATCGCGTGAAAACCGGCGGCGAAAAGCACGAAAATGAAGAAGCAACCGAGCAGTAGCACGAACATCGCCGTTGCGCAACCGAGCAGAAATCCGCCCCCACCACCTGAAGCCGGCTGTTGAATGATGTACTGCGGCGGACAGGTCGCCCCCTGTCCGGTTGAAGCGTAGTGCTCCTCTCTGTGAGGAACCGCCGTCGCATAAATCGAGTCGTTGTGTTGAGACATGACATGATGTGGTTGAAGCGAAAGTGCAATCGCATTGAACCCCAGCGCGGCTGGGCCGTCAATCGAGCTTCCGCTCGTCGTGAAAACCCACAGGATGGTCG
>JAVBPI010000056.1:0-18186 GCA_031549705.1 Thermoguttaceae bacterium | reverse complement strand
AAAACATCAACGCTCGGATCAAAACCTTCAAAATCCTGAGCGAAAGGTATCGCAACCGACGAAAAAGACACCTCCTGAGAATGAACCTCGTCTGTGCCATACTCAATCACGAACTCCTTCGGTAGTTTCCGAACAAGTCTAGTCAGGTTCGGAGGTCGGCGGCGCCCCGAGGACAATCGATCCGGTTTTTGCAGATTCGCCAAGCTGAAGTCGTCTAGTACAACATTAAGAAAATAATGTTCGTCATCCCCGCGCAGGCGGGGACCTCGACGAAAAGGCCAATATCCGTTTGCAGCCGTGAACAACGGGTGCAAGAGCCCATGAAAAAATGAATCTCTGGGTCCCCGCCTGCGCGGGGATGACGATGTTTTATCCTTGTTCTCAAATGCTTTTTCGTTAACGTTGTACGAGTAAGCCTAATGCAATGACAATAGAGAGGACAAAACGGCGAGGCAGGTTTCTTGAAAAGCGCTTTCCTTTACAACTTATTCACCGTTTGGCAAAACGGGCCGTCCCAAAAATACTGAACGTCGTCGAATTGAGCGTACATCCCCCTCTACTTTTTCGGCGAGAAAAATCGTCAAAAAGCAATTGTGTGGAATTTTCGTCAAATTTTGCCTAAACATCACAATCGGGACGGACCGATACATTTCAATGGATAAGGCGAAATGTTCGTCTTGTCGTTCGTTTTTCAAGCTCAAGACGATTTCCAGTTCCATGACTCGTCCCATTCTTCGTATTTTGTCGTTTCTTCTCCTCGGATGCTGTGTTTCAGCGGTTTCCGGGCAGGAATATCTGTCCGACGCGATTGTCTGGGAAAAGGACATCAACGCCGCCGTCGCCAAAGCCAAGGAAACGAATCGGCTCGTGTTCATCCATTTCTACGGGGACAACTGCCCGCCGTGCAAAGCGATGGACGCCGAAGTGTTTACGAATCGGCAAGTGATCGCCGATATGAACCGCTTTTTCGTGTCGGTGCGGGTCGATACCGGCCTGAATCCGGCGCTGGTCCGACAGTTCGACATCAAGGCGATTCCCGCCGATGTCGTTCTCAAGTCGAATGGACAGTTTGTTCATCGGAGACAGGGTGGAATCGCGGCGGATCGGTTCGATGTTTACTTGAATTATATCAACAACGAGATTCAAGCTAAAAACGCCGCCGTCGCTCCGAAAGTCGCGGCGCAACCGGTTGTTGCCGTGCAGGAAACGGCGAAAGCGGTGCCGGTTCAGGTTCCTGTCCAACAGCCCATGCAAGTTCCCGTGAATGCCCAGACTTCGGCCGGAAATCCGTGGGATAATCTTGCATCGTCGGTGACGTCAGCGCCGGTTCAAGCTCCAATGGAAATTCCGACATTCAGCCAAGGACAGACTCCTCCGCCGCCGACGAATCTATTGGAGCGGAACAATCCGGTCCGCATGGACGCTGCCGTTGCGGTAAAACCGGCGTTCGGAGCTGTTCCCGATGTTCCGCAAACGGAAGGTATTGTCGGTTCAACGGTCGAGATTCCGCTCGCCTTGGACGGATTCTGCCCGGTGACGTTGAGCGGTCAGGAACGTTGGGTTCCCGGAAATCCCCTGTTTTACGCAATGTACCAAGGACAGATTTTCCGCTGTGCAAACGAGGAATCGCTGGCGACATTCATCAAGGAGCCTGCAAAATACGCCCCGGTCGCGATGGGGGAAGATATCGTGCAGATGGTCGAACGGAACAAGAAAGTTCCCGGAATGCGGAAGTTCGGCGCATGGTTCCAGAACCGCGTCTTCCTCTTCTCGAATCAGGAATCGCTTGACGCCTTTGCGGCGAAACCGGAATTCTACGCCGAAATCGCGCAGAAATACGAAACCGCGCTGCGAACCCGATTCGACTCGGTGCAACGGTAAAAATATCCGTCATCCCCGCGTAGGCGGGGACCGAGAGATTCGGTATCAATGTTCTTTTGCATCCGTTATTCACGATGTAAAAATCTCGTCAATAACGGATGCAAACGGTTCATAACCCTTTTCGTCAAGGTCCCCGCCTGCGCGGGGATGACGATTCATTTCTTTCACGAAAAATTCTCGTTGACGAAGTTCCAATTGATGTAATCGAGGAACGTCTTGACGAACTTTGCGCGGTCGTTGCGGTAGTCGACGTAATAGGCGTGTTCCCAAACGTCGACGACCAGTAACGGTTTCCGATCGTGTTTCAGCGGTGTGTCGCCGTTCGGAAGCGGCATGATTTCGAGCATGTTATCGTCATCGGCGGCGAGCCAGCACCAACCGGAGCCGAAGATTCCGACTGCTTTCGCTTGGAATCCGTCTTTGAACTTGTCCATGCTGCCGAAATTGCTCTGGATGGCATCGAACAGCTCTTTTCCGGTGGTTCCGCCTTGGCCGCTCGGAGCCATGCAGTTCCAGAAGAACGTGTGGTTCCACGCTTGAGCCGCGTTGTTGAACACCGCTCCCGGCTCGGACTTGGCGATGATTTCTTCCAGCGACAGCTTCGCTTCCGGCTTGCCGTCGAGGAGTTCCTTCAATTTTTTGAAGTACCCGGCGTGATGTTTACCGTAATGGTAACTCATCTGTTCTTCGCTGAGGAACGGTTTCAGGGCATCCATTGCGTACGGCAGTTTCGGCTGCGTGAACGGATCGCTCTTGGTTTCGTCGGCTCCTGCAAACAGTCCGGTCGACAACGCTGCGCCGACCGCGACGCCCGCTTGGATGAATTCTCGTCGTTGCATGAAATCTCCTTTGAGTTGAGGTGAAAGGCAGGCAACCGACCGCCGGGCGGCTGCCTGCGGTACTCCGCACGGGGAACCGCTCACAAGGTCGGAGTCCGGAGTACCGGACGTTGCCGCCCGGCGGTCGGCAACCTACCTCCCCAATCATGGATTACTTCAATGTCCGCAACCGGGGCAGCCGGCCCCTTGCGGGAAGTTCGGGTTTTCGATCGCAAAGCCGCGACCGGTGGCGCTGTCGACGAAATCGATTTCGGTGCCGTCGAAATGCGGATCGTATTTCTTCTCGGTCGCCACCATGACGCCGTCGAAGTCGTATCGGGCATCGACGGCCGGGTCGAATTTCGTGTCGAAGTTCAGCGCGTATTGCATCCCGCTGCAGCCGCCGCCGAGAATGCTGATCCGCAGAAACGCCGAAGCGTCGAGATTTTTTGCTTCTCGTTGCGCTTCCATAATTTTTTTAACCTCGGCCGAAGCCGTCGGAGTCATCGTAATAGACATGGAAAGAGTATTGGGTTGGAGGTGTTTGGGAGTTAGCCGTGTCGTCCCGCGACGCGCCGGCCCCGTGTTGATAAATTATATCAGATTCATTGAAAATGTCGCCTCCCTTCACAAGGGCAAATGGAATTTATCGAAAATTGAAAATTTTTCGAAACGGCGAACAATACAATTCCTTTTTTCGTTAGAACAGGTATAATCAATACAAGTCGACTTTGTCGGTTCCAAACGCGGCGTCGATGAATCACCCCGAGAATAACGTTTTTTGATAAATTTGCGGAGGCGGCTTTGGATTCAAATACGTTGGCGGTCCCACGGATCGCGTCGTTTTACACGGAATATTTGCAATCGCATGATTTGGCGGCGTTTCTCGAAAAAGTCGTTCGATATTACTCGCAGCCGACGCTTTTTCGGTTGGCGGCGTCCGAACAGGTCGATATCCGAAGGGCGGTCGCCATGGCGCTTGGGTTCATCGGAACCTATGACGCGAACAACATTTTAGGGGCGCTGCTGCATGACTCGGACCGTTCCGTTCAGCTCTTGGCCGAGGGGAGCATCAAGAACATCTGGCCGCGAGACGGCATCGACGAACATCGCCGCCAATTGCGGGAAGTGATGCGGCTGATCAACCAGCAGAAGTTCCACGAAGCGATTCGCTTGGCGAACAATTTGCTCGACGAGAACCCGCTTTTCGCCGAAGTTCGCAATCAACGGGCGATTGCCCTCTTTGCCGTCGGCGAGTTCCAGGACGCAATCGAAGACGGAGCGATCGTGTTGGATCTGAACCCGTTCCATTTCGGTGCGGCCATTGGAATGGGCCACGCTTATCTGCAATTGAAACAGACGGGGCTTGCCGTCGAGTGTTTCCAACACGCCTTGCGGATCAACCCGAGCCTCGAAGCCGTCCGCCGACACCTCGAACGGATCATGCAATAGTATAAAGGTAGGTTGCCGACCGCCGGGTGGCAACGTCCGGTACTCCGGACTGAAGCTCCTCAGAATCCGCGTTTTTTCAAATTCCTGTGCGGAATACCGCACGCGACCGCCCGGAGATCGGTCGCCTACCTTCTCACATCCATGTCGATCCTCCGCCAGATTTACGACCGCCTCAAGGAGCACTACGGCAACCAACCTCCCGCTCCGTGGTGGCCGGAAGATCCGCTCGAAGTCGTCGTCGGAGCCGTGCTTGTCCAAGGTTCGACATGGAAGTCGGTCGATCGGGTGCTGGAGAATCTCCGTTCGAAAAACCTGCTCGACTTCCGTCGGATCCGCGAGATCGGTCTCGAAGAATTGGAAACGGAAATTCGGTCCGTCGGGTTTCAGTCACGGAAAGCGAAACGGCTCAAGGATCTGGCGGTTCTTTTTCTCGACCGCTTCGACGGTCGTTTGGAGCGGTTTTTCGCACGGGATGTCAACTCCGTCCGCAAGGAACTGTTGAGCGTGTCGGGAATCGGAGCCGGAACCGCCGACAATATCATGCTTTACGCCGGGAATCTCCCGATTTACATGGTCGATCCGTATACGTCACGGATTCTCGTACGGCATGGAATCGTTTCCCCGACCGCCAGGGAATCGGACGTCCAGCGGATCATTCACGCGGAATTGACGCCGGACGAGGAACCGTACGGGGCGAAGCTATTCGGGGAGTTCCAGGCGTTCGTCGTTCGGTTGGGTCGTGATTTTTGTGACAAGTCCCGCCCCGCCTGCGATGTTTGTCCGCTGTACGATTTCCTCCCACCCGACGGAGCCGTCGGCATCGGCGAAAAGGCACTCTCGATCGTTTCCGTGCGGGAACGGAAAGAACCCGCTCCGCGTCACGTTGTTGTTGAAACGAAATTGAAACCGATCGACGAACTCGGCTTGAGCGATTCCGAACGAAAAATCGTCGAACTGATCGACGGGGAAACGAAGCCGATCGATGTGGTGATCCATGCCTCGGGACTTCCCGCTCATCTGGTGCGGGCAAACATCGCCATGCTCGAAATGCGGAAAATCCTCCAACAAGTCGAAGGCAACATGGTCCGCCGTCGTCTGTGATTTGCTTCGCCTGAAACGACGCTTGCGTTTGGGCCGCGCAGCGCGAACATGACAAACCAACATGAAACGATTCATTCTCGCAATCCTATTGACGTTCGCCGTTTTCGTTTCCGCAATCGCCGACGACGGCATCCGCCGTCTCCTGAAACGCGCCGATCAAAACGAATCGCTTCTCAACCCGACCCGGTTCGGCCAATACGGCAAAGGATTTGAAAAGAGTTCCGACGGCATTTTCGTTTGCGACAACGGTTCCGCCGCCAGGCAGCAACGTGGTGTTTCGCAGCAGGTCGAGCTGAACCAAAAAGTTGCGGCTCCGGTTTTCGCTTCCGCGTGGAGCCGTTCCGAAAATGTCGGCGGGAGTCCCGACGGCGACTATTCGGTTTATCTTGATTTAACGTACGTCGATGGCTCGCACCTCTGGGGACAGGCCGCCGCCTTCCCGGTCGGAACGAACGACTGGACTCGCCGCGAAGTCGTCGTCTTCCCGGACAAGCCGATCAAGTCGTTGATGTTTTACACGCTTTTTCGTCACCATTCCGGCAAGGCGTCGTTCCGCGACCTCGAATTGCGGACGATTACTGTTTCCGACGGAGCTTGTCTGTTCGACGGTGTTCCGATCGTAACGAAAAAAAGAGAAGAAAGGAAACGTAAACTGTTTCTTCGTGACGTTGCCGCGAACGGTGATTTTCTTGACGCCGAAAAGGGGGCCTTGGGCTTGGATGTCAAAAGAGACGCTTCGCCGATCGTTGTCGAATACCAACTACGAAGCCGGGACGACGCCGACCATGTTTTGACGGCCGTTTACACGGTTCCCGTTGCAAAAAAAGATCTCCGCTGGTGTGAACATCCTCGCAAAACGGTACCGATTTCGGGGCAAGGGGAATTCAGCTTCACGACCGGTTGCGCGGCGGGAAACAGTCGGATTTCACGCTACCCTTTTGCCGCCGTCGCCGGAACGGAGAAAGGAATCGGCGTCGGAATCGACATGCTCCATCCGACGGTTTTTCGTGTCGCTTACAACGCCGACACCGAAGAGCTGTTCGTCGCCTGTGACATTGCGCTGACGCCGGAGAAACCGACGGCGACGCTTCGCTTCTGCTGTTTCGAATTCGATCCGAAACTTGAATTTCGAGGAGCATTGGCAGCGTTTTACCAATTGTTTCCGGAACAGTTTCGTTGCCGTACGCCGAAGCAGGGAATCTGGATGCCGTTCGCGAAAATCAGCAAAATCGATCGCTGGGAAGACTTCGGGTTCATGTTCAAAGAGGGAAACGACGAAACCGCCTGGGACGACGAACAGGGGATCCTGACTTTTCGTTACACCGAACCGACGACGTGGTGGATGTCGATTCCGAAGGAGCTTCCACGGACGATGGAGGTCGCCCTGGCACAGGCCGAAAAACACGCCGCTCAAGGGAATCCCGCCGCGAAAGTGCTGTTTTCATGCGGAATGAAAGATCGTGACGGAAACATCGCCGGAAAATTTCTCGATACGCCGTGGACGAACGGAATCGTCTGGAGTATGAACGAACAGCCGGGACTTCCCGAGCCGAATGCTTTCGCGACCAAATGGAACCCCGAAATTTTTGCACGACTTTACGGCCCGCACAAAAAGGCCGATCTTGACGGGGAATACGTCGATTCGGCGGAAGGATATGTGACGGCTCAACTCGATTTCGCACGGGAACATTTCGCGGCGTGTAAACGTCCGTTGGCGTTCGATCGTGAAACGAAACGACCGGCGATCTATCGGGGATTGGTGTTGCAGGAATACGCCGAGAAAATCGCCGCCGACATGCACGGAATCGGCAAGCTCACCATGGCGAACAGCACGCCGTCGTCGCTCTGTTGGCTTGTACCGCATTTCGACGTTCTCGGTACGGAAACGAATTGGAACCACGACGGCAAATGGAGCCCGATGTCCGACGCCGAATTATTGTACCGTCGCGCTCTCTGTGGAACAAAACCGTACTGCTTCCTGATGAACACGAAATTCGACGATTTTCCCTACGAACTGACGCAACGGTTCATGAAACGGTGTTTGGCGTACGGAATGTTTCCCGGGTTCTTCAGCGCGGATGCTTCGACGGGACATTATTTTTCGCGGCCGGAATTGTACGATCGAGACCGTCCGTTGTTCAAGAAATACGTCCCACTCTGCAAGATGGTCGCCGAAGCGGGATGGAACCCGGTAACCTCCGCAACCTCAAGCGAATATTCGGTTTACGTTGAACGGTTTGGTAAATACCTGACGGTTTTCAACAACTCGAAAGAACAAAAAACCACGACGATTACTCTGGAACGCTCCGTCGATTCGTTGAAAGAACATGTTCGAGGCGGATTGATTCAACCGTCAAACGGATGCTTCGAGGTCGTTCTCGCCCCCGAAGACGTTCTCGTCGTCGAAGAACCCCAATAAGTTTACCCGAGCGGCGCAGTCGCCGGCGGGACCTGCTCAAATCATGAAAACATATCGTGTCGGAATCATCGGGTTTGGAATGATCGGCAAGGTTCACGCCTACGGTTACGCTGCGATGCCGTATTACAGTGAGCCGATGAACGCGACGTTTCGGATCACCCACGTTGCGACCTCCCGTTCGGAAACCGCCGAACGGGCCAAGGCGATTTGCGGTGCCGACGCTGGGACGACCGATTACCGGACGATTACGGAGAACCCGGAGATCGACATCGTTCATCTTTGTTCGCCGAACGAACTTCACGCCGAGCAACTCGTTTCCGCTATTCGTAACAAAAAGAAAATTTATTGCGACAAACCGCTCACCGCGACGCTTGCCGATGCGCAACGGGTTCTCGATGTTCTTGAAACGGAAAAATACGCCGAAACGTCGCAGGTAACGTTTCATCTTCGGTTTTTTCCGGCATTGATGCGTGCCAAGCGGATGCTCGACGAAGGAAAACTCGGTCGGATCCTGCAATTCCGTATCGGATTTTTTCATTCGAGCAACGCTTCGGGAGCAACGCCGTTCAAGTGGAAGCACACGCAAACCGGCGGTGCGGTGCGCGACATCGGTTCGCATCTTTTCGACTTGACGGATCACCTGCTCGGCCCGATCGAATCGCTGCTCGCCGAGACGACGTTGGCGTTTCCCCGACGTCCTGTTGCACTCGGATCGGATCAATTTCGTAACGTTGAATCCGAGGACGCCGTGTCACTGCTCGTTCGGATGAAATCCGGGGCGAACGGTGTGATCGAAGCGACGAAACTCGCAACCGGCAACGAAGACGAAATGCTCCTTGAAATCCACGGCGAGAAAGGCGCCGTTCGGTTCCGGTTGATGCAGCCGCATTACCTCGAATATTTCGACGCAACCGCTTCGGACCGCCCACTCGGCGGCGAAGCCGGTTGGAAAGCGATTCCATGCGGCGGACGGTACGAATCGCCGGACACCGATTTTCCGTCTCCGAAATCGAGCATCGGTTGGCCGCGGGCGCATGTCGCCTGCCTGTCGAATTTTTTGCACGCCGTCGTTGACAACCGCCAGGCATCGCCGGACTTGCGACAAGGAGCGAAAATCGATCTATTGACCGGTACGGTGTTGCGATCCGCCATGGAACGCCGCTGGATCGACGTGATGGAATAGTGTGCGCTGCGTAATAAAAACGCAAGCGTTTGGAAGTTTTTCAATTTAATGTAACAAATCATGGAATTTACGAACAAAACCGCTGTCGTGACCGGCGCTGCCGGCGCCATTGGAAAAGAAATCGCCCGACGTCTGCTCGACGAAGGGGCGAAAGTCGTGATCACCGACCTGAAACAAGACGCCTTGGACGGAATTGTCATGGAGTTCGGCGGCAACGTGCAGGCGGTCGCCGCCGATGTTACGAAATTAGCCGACGTGCAAAACGTCGTGAAAAAGTCGCTCGAATTTTTCGGTGGTCGGATCGATTGTCTCGTCAACGTCGCCGGAGTGACGGGACAAGGGGGCCCCGTCGAGGATATCTCTGAAGAGACGTGGGATTTCGTGTACGCCGTGAATTGCAAAGGGTCGTTTTTCTTCATCAAGGAAATCGTTCCGATCATGAAGAAGCAGCAAAACGGCTCGATCCTGAACTTTTCGAGCAAGTCCGGCAAGACCGGTTCGGCGCTGATGAGCGCGTATTCGTCGGCGAAGGCGGCGATCATCGGTTTGACGCAAGCATTGGCGTACGAATTAGCGAAGTCGAACGTCCGCGTCAACTGCGTCTGTCCGGGAATTACGGAAGCGACCGGCGTTTGGACCTGCGTTTCCGCCGATTACGTTGAGAACATGAAGCTCCCGATGGACCAGATCGTCAAGCAGTTCACCGCCAAGGTGCCGCTCGGACGATTGGCGCATGTCGAGGACGTCGTCAACATTTCGTGCTTCCTCCTCAGCGACCGCGCCGCTTACATGACCGGCCAGGCGATTAACGTAACCGGCGGCCGGGAAATGCACTGAGCGTCGATTTCGTCCGTTTTACTGTTCAAGCCGAAACGGAATCGCGGGGATGATGCCGATGGAATATCGAACCTTTTTGTCGTTGGGGTTCTTCGGCGTCGTTTCGGATTCCATTTCAACGATGAAATTGCCGCCGACGGACGACTTCTGTTCCTTCCACCCTTCTTTCTCCGCGATTTTTTGGAGCGCGTCGGGACTCACGGAAACCATCAGCGTCAATTTATTATCGGCGAACGATTTTTTTCGCACGGATATTCCCGGCACGGCTTCGGTCAGCTTGAAAAAGAGCGTTTCGGGAAATGTTTTTCCTTTGGGAACTTCCATCTCGACGTCCCTCGTACCGCCCGGCTTCAGGACGAATGGCTCCGTGGCCGCCAGTTGAAGTCCCGTCGGCGTCCGTTTCGACGGAATCGTGACCCAGAGGTCGTCGGCGGGAACCCAATGATGATACAAAAACGCTTGCTCCATGTCTTCAACCGCCGCAACGGGGCGGGTGATCGTTCGGCCGTCTTTTTCGACGAACGCCTCGAACCGGAGTGGAATCGGATTCGGCGACGGATCGGAGGGCGTCGTCAGCGTACAAAAAACATTCGATTCGTGTGACGGAATGAACGCCGAGTCGAGTTTGAACCCCTTGGCGTCCCCGTGGATCCGAAGCCGGATCGGTCCGTCGTAACCGTCGAAGCGATCGACATGGAACCAGATCGGATGCGTTCCTCCCGCCGTGAGTTGGTGCATCGACGGGGTCGTGTAGACGACGAATTCCGGTTGCGGCGGCGAAATACGGAGTCGATAAGCGAACGCGGGACCGCCGTTCCGTTGGGCGTCGCCGATCCGTACGAAAAACGAGCCCGTCGAGGGGAGTTTCGCTTGGAGATACGAGTCGGCGTCGTGGGTTTGGGTGCCGAGTTTTTTCGAAACATATTTGTCGTCCAACGTCGGTCGGTCGTCGTTTTCCGCGACGATTTTACCGGCGGCATCGAGAACCGCGACCCGGGAGTCGAGCAGCGAACCGAGCGATCTGGCCGTGACGTCGAGAACGATTTCCTCCCCTTCTTTTCCTTCGAAACGGTAATAATCGTAACTTCCCGGTTTGTCGACCAAACCGTTGACGACCAGCGGCAGCGAAACGGCCTGCGCTTTCGCCGGTTCGTGGTTGTCGCGATTCGACATCGCTTCCGGGAGCGTGTCGACGACGTAGCGGATCGGCAACGGCAGCCAGCAGTCGCCTATTTTCGTAACATCACGCAAATAGTCCCCGCCCGGTTTCCCCGCGACCGTGATTTCCGTAACGGGCAAGTTGCGTCCGGTGAGTTGCATTTTCACGGAGCCGCCTTCCTTGACGCCGAGCGGGAAAACGCTTTCAACGACCGGCGTTTCCGCGATCGTGAGGCGGTAGACGAAATCCTCGCGGCCCCGGAAAAGGGAGTCGCGGATCTCGACGATGTATTCACCGTCTTCGGGGACCGTGAAATAGAGAACCGGATCTGATCTGTAACGAAAACAGTCGGCGTAACCGAGTTCGTTTCCCTTGGGGCCGAAAACGGTCAATACCGGGGAGAACCAACCGGGAACAGCGTCCGCCAAATACGGGACGAGCTGCCTTGCCTGGGCGGCGAGGACGAGGTTTCGGTCTTTTTTTGCACGAAAACGAAAACGGTCGATGTCCGAAAGCGTGATCTGCCCGTTGATCACGACGGGGGCGTCGTACACCGGCGGCGTGAAATCGTTCATGAAATTCGCCAGACCGTGGGTTTCCGTACAGTTCGGTTCGAGTTCGACGACTTCAGGGTGGATGCCGACCTGGAAATACATCGGGTTCGTCAATCCGTTCGGCATGAGGATTCGCAGTTCCCGGTCGCCCGGCTCGGCGTCCGGCGCGACCGTGACTTCGAGCAAGACGTTTTCGAGCACGGCGTCCGGCGGTCTTCGCCATTGGGACGGTCCGTACGCCTGGTAAACGATGCGTCGAAATTCTTCGAACGAAATGTCGGCATCTTCCTCGGCGATTTTTCGCAGGAACCAATATCGCGGCCAGATGAACGGAATCGCTTCCTCTTCAGGGGTCCATTCGGGCTTTTTGTCTTTGGGAAGCCGTTTCAACAATTCGGCGAACAGTTTCGTGTCCGGGGCGTCGGGAGGTAATCGTTCGAGAATTCGGTTGCCGATCGTCTCCATGCGGGTTCGGATCACATAACGGTCCAACTGCTCGAAGTTGCGCGGCGACGGAAACGTGTCGACCACCGTTGCCGTCACGCCGGTCCCGGTGAACACCGCACCGACACAACGGGACATCTGGCGACCGGCGACCCAGACTTCGGTCGTCGTTCCCCGTTGTACGCCGGCGGGGAGCACATATCCGTTTTTCGACGGGCTCTTCTTGGTCGGCTGGGCGTGAATTGCCGATGCGATGAGGAGTATGACGACAGTAAAAAAGAACGGCCGCAAAGTCGTTTGCATGGGAAATATCTCCGTTGAACGCGTGAACCGAAGGTTCCGGCGCTGTGAAGGGGCGCGGAGTACCGGCTAAATGAGATTGAACCCGAAATAATTCTTCGCGTTTCCGTAACAGACGTTGCGAACGAGATTGCCGACGAGTTCAAAATCGTTCGGTAATAAACCGTCTTGCATTTCGCCCCCGAGCATGTCGCAGAGAATCCGACGAAAATATTCGTGACGTGTATACGACAGGAACGAGCGGCTGTCGGTCAGCATTCCGACGAATTGACTCAGGAGACCGTGATTCGAGAGGGCGTCGATCTGGTCTTCCATTCCTTTCTTCTGGTCGAGGAACCACCAACCGCTGCCGAACTGCATTTTACCCGGGGTTTTGCCGTCCTGGAAGTTGCCGATCAGCGTCGCCAGCATGTCGTTCCACGCCGGATTCAAATTGTACACGATCGACTTCGGGAGTTTTTCCTCGGAGTCCAGGCGGTCCAGGAATCGGGAGAGCGGTTGGGCGAAATCGCCGTCGATCATCGAGTCGAATCCCGTGTCAGGACCCAGTCGACGGAAGAACCGCGAATTGTTGTTGCGCATTGCACCGAGGTGGAGTTGCATCGTCCAGCCCCGTTCATGGTTCATCACGGCGACGTGGTGCAATACCGCCGATTGGAGCCGGGCTGCTTCATCTTCCTCGATCATTTTTCCACGACGAATTCGGGCGAAAATCTCGGTAAGCTCCTCGCGGCTGTCGAACCAACCGTACGCAAAGAGTCCGAAGCCGTGATCCGACAACCGGCAACCGTTTTCGTGGAAGAAATCGTGCCGTTTTCGTAACGATTCAATCAGGTCATCGAAGCTTTCGATGCGGATTCCCGCCGCATTTTCCAACTTTTCGAGATAGTCGTTGTACGTCCGGATGCTCCCCTCGGTAATGCGACCACCGTCGGGGGTCGGAGCCGCGAACTGGATCGCTTTGTCGGGGCGGAACGTCGGCAGCACTTGGATGTCGAACGATTGATCCGCCGCGATTCTTTGGTGATGTTCCAACGAATCAATCGGATCGTCCGTCGTACAGACGAGCCGGACGTTCATCTGCCGCATGATGCCGCGCGCCGAAAATTCCGGCTGCTGCAACCTGGCGTTGGCGTCGTTCCAAATGCTTTCCGCCGTGTCGGGACCGAGAAGTCGATCGGCGATTCCGAACGGACGATTCAATTCGAGGTGGGTCCAATGGTACAACGGATTGCGCAACGTTTTCGGAGCGGTTTCGGCCCACGCCTGGAACTTTTCCCGATCGGAGGCATTGCCGGTGATGAACCGTTCGTCGACTCCGGCGGACCGCATCGCCCTCCATTTATAATGGTCCCCGGCGAGCCAGATTTGCGAGAGATTCTCGAAACGCCGGTCCTCGGCGACCTCTTTGGCCGGAAGATGGCAGTGATAGTCGATGATCGGTTGCGACGCCGCGAATTCATGGTAAAGCCGAACCGCCGCGTCGCTCCGTAACAGAAAATTTTCGGTAATGTAATTCATGGTTTGCCGCCTCGCCCTGCGAGGCGTATTCGGCTGAAAAAACTGTTTTAATAATAAAAAATCGATAGCGCAAGGACCACCCAAACCGCAAGAAAACCGGCTGCGGTACGGTACAGTATTTTCGAAACGAGTCCTTTCGGACTGTCGGGATAATTCAACTGAAAAAAAGCGACGATGGCGAAAATGTTGGCGAAGGCGAAAAAGATCAACGACAATATGGCAAGCTTGACGAAGATGATCGCGTCTCCGATGTGATCGATGCTCCGTGGATTTTGATGGGTGAGATTATAAACGAATACGGCACACGCCGACAGCGACGCCAATAAACTGAACGCCGACGGCGCGACGCTGAACGCTTCCATTTTTCGGGTGAACGGATCCGGCGAGAACCAATATCGTTTCGGCTTCGATTCCATGACATTTTTTTGCCGGGCATGAGCCGGGACCTGTGGTCCCGAAGTGTTGAGGCAATCCTTGCACTCCGGGACCGCAGGTCCCGGCTCGTTCGTTGTCGTTTCGATGATGTTCAACTCGTTCAATCGACGACGGTGAAGAGGAGCGACTCTTCCCGGGCGAGGCCGGCGGCGCCGATGTAACTGGCGTTGGCGCCGAGCGTGGCGAAGTCGAGCTTCAGGTTTTCCGTCAAGTCTTTCAGGGCTCGTTTGTCGATTTCCTCACGGATACGGCTAAGGAACATTTCGCCGACGCGGGAACCTTTGCCGCCGAACATCATTTCGCCGCCGATGAGCACGCATTCCGGATCGACTGTGTGCAGCAGCGTCACGATGCCGATTCCGAGGAATCTTGCGGTCTCCATGATGATTTTCGTCGCCAACGTGTCCCCCTTTTCCGCTTCTTCGTAAACCATGCGGGGAATCGCGTAAAGATCGGTGTTGTTGTCGATTCGATCCCGCAATGAACTCGGGAGGCCGACGTCGATCATTTCCCGGGTGCGACGCGCCACGCCGGTGGCGCTGGAATATGCTTCAAGGTGTCCCTGTTGTCGGCAATTGCACCAGCGGGCGCCGGGTGAGGAATCGACGATCATGTGTCCGAACTCGCCGCCGAAACCGTTCGCTCCCTTGATTTCACGGCTCTCGACGATGATACCGCAGCCGATTCCTTTGTCGAGCTGCAACATGCAGACGCTTTGTGTTCCCCGGGCGGCTCCGATCCAATATTCGCCGTAGGCGGCGGCGTTGGCGTTGTTGCAGAACAGGACGGAACTCAAGCCGGTGTACTCGGCGAGTTTGTTGGCCAGCGGATAGCCCGCCCAATCCGGGAAGTTCGGCGGACGGTGTAGTTTTTCCGTGCGGGGGTCTAAGGAACCGGGAAAGCTGATACCGGTTGCGGAGATCGACCTGACGTCGGTTCCCGTTTTCTGGATCGCTTCGAGCACAAACTCGGCCCCATACCGCGTCGAACCATCGGGGCCCAACTCCGCTTTGTTCGGTGTTGAAAAATACGAGACGGTTCGGCCTTCGCTGTCAATCACTCCGAGTTTGGTGTAACTGCCGCCGAATCCGATTCCGATGTACAGCGGGGCTTTCGCCTCGGAAACGGGAATGTTGATTTTTTCTTCGATCATCTTCGAATTGCTCATAATTCTTCTCCGGAAACAAAGGGTTGCCAACGTCGGAAAGTGGTCCAAACTTCACGGAATGTGCATAAGGATTTATTATTATAGGCGATTTCGTTCCGGAAAAAAACATGGGCGTCGTGGAAAAAGAAAATTTTCCGCAAGAATCCCCCCGCCTTTCCGGATGGAACTTGTTCGGCTAAAATAAGCGGTTCTGGAGGGTAAGCGAATGGCTAGCGGCCTCATTGGAAATGAGGTGCCGGGCAACCGGTTGCGGGTTCGACTCCCGTGCCCTCCGCTCCTCAAAAAAGCCTTGAAATCCTAGGATTTCAAGGCTTTTTTTGTTTTCTTGACGCCGGAAACAGGAAGAATAATCCGAAATACATCTTGCCTATTTTGACGTTTTGGGGGTAGAATGGTCGCACATTTCGCACGAAACGCACAGGATTAGGTCAAGAAAAGGTCAAGAGAAACTGAAGGGAGGACACCTCAATGGGCAGTTTACACAAGTCGTCGTATTCAATCCCCATGCCAAAGGGCGCCATCGTGAGCGGCGAACATGTTTCTTGGCGGGGAAAAAACGGAGAAAAGAAGGAAGGGAAGCTCGTCAAGACAAAAAAAGGAGAACTCACCGTTTTGATCGAAACGAATTATTGGATTGCCAAATACACCGACGAAAACGGAAAGCAAAAAAACGTTGCGACCAAGATGACGAGCCGCGAAGCCGCCCAAAAGCTCTTGAACAGCCTCGAAAACGACGTGGACCGAATCAGAGCCAAGGTCGTAACCCGCGAAGAGCTGGACCGCACGTCGGCGGTGTCGAGGCCGATCAGCGATTACATTGAGCAGTACCGCGTCAAAATGGTTTCGAAGGGCAACACGGTCGGATATATTACGCAGGCCCAAAAGCGCATTGAGGCAATAATCAACGACCGCAAAATCAAAACACTGGCCGACCTTACTCAAAAAAATATCGAACAGTGGATTGCCGACGAATTGGAGCGGAAGGAGACACCGCCAAAGCCGCCGCAAAAGAAGCGTAAAAAAGGGGAGCCGAAACTGCCGACGGAAAAAAGAGTGGTGAAGCGGACGCCGGGGACGATCAATACTTACCTTGCGACTCTCGGAGGATTTACGACGTGGTGCGTCGAAAACAAACACCTTACATCAGACCCATTGCAAAAAATCAAGCTGCTCAACGCGGCGGTTGGACGACAGAAAGAGCGACGGTCCTTTACGGAGGAAGAGTTGAAAATGATCTTCGTGGCTGCGGAGTCCCGCCGCTACATCGGTCGGAGCAAGGGCGAGGAGCACGTATTGGTCTATAAGCTCTTGGTCGGCACCGGCCTTCGATCTTCAGAGCTCGGCACGGCGACCGTTGATCAGTTCGATTTCGACCGTTGCAGGTTCCGTGTTCGGGCCGTGGCCACTAAAAACAAAAAGGACGACGTTTTGCCGATTCGACCGGATCTGATTGCCGCGATGAAAGAGTGGGTGATACGGCACGAAATCAAGCCGGGACAACGGATTTTCAGATATAGCAAAAAGTCGATTCACGCCGCCTTGAAATCCGACCTTCGCGCGGCCGGAATCAAGCAGAAAGGGGCCGATGGGCGGTCGGTGGACGTCCACAGTTTCCGCCGCACGTTTGGGACGATGCTTGCCCGGGCGGGCGTCCCGCTGACGACGACGCAGCGGTTGATGCGGCACTCAACGCCGGAACTGACGGCAAAACTCTATATCGACGTGGAGCCGATTGATATGGCGACGGCCCTTGATAAATTGCCCGGTTTCGGGGACACTATTCCCGGTAAGCAAAAAAATCCTCGTACCATCAAAAAAGGCAAACCACGATCAAGCACCAAATCAAGACCATCGAACAGGCCGCCGACTTCTTTCGGGAATTGGTAGACGAACCGGATTCCGCCGCCGTCTATCGTACCGAAGTCGCAGATTACGAAATCCGTTTCTATGTCGAGTTGCCGCCGGAGCTCATCACAATCGAAATCGTCGCCAAGTGGGGACCGCACACAAACGGCGGGCCGACTGATATTCAGGTGTCGGTCGCCAACAGAACCGTCAAACCGAATCTGCACGTCAGCTTTTACGGGTTCGAATGCAACCGAGAAAACATTCTGGAGATTGTGAGAGCGAAGTGATTGCCACTACACTCTGCGCAACAAAAAAGCCCGGCAATGATCGTTCCCGCCGGGCTTTTTCATTTCTTCTTTTTCGGAAATTTCAAGCCGGGCGTATCGCCCGCTCCTATTTGCTTTCTCTGGGCTTGATTACAATTTTTTTGTAGTCCTCCGGTTTGAGTTCGCGTCCGGCGTGCGCGTTGAAGTAGTCTTTTATCAATGTCTGGCCAGTTTTGTCGAATTTGTTGGGTTCAAGTCGATTCTGTGCCTTGCCAATACCAAAGACCGGTTTTCCTGCAAGCCACCCAACAATTGTTCCATTGAGTTCCTTGTTGCTGTACACCCAAGTTTCTTTTTCCAAAGCCGTAATGCATTTTTCTGTATAGGCGATTTTTCTTAAGGGAGCCTCTAAAAATTGCGTTCAGACCCACAAAACAAGGGAAGTGGTCCTCGACAGGGTGGAAAAGCGGGAATATTCTATCGGTAGAGCTTTCGTTCACTCCGATTTTTGACGACGCCATGAGCAAGACCAAGGGACAATTTTCGTTTTTCGATCTCGAAGACCGACTCGACAAAATTCACGAACTCAACGACTTCCTGCCGCGTCTGAATCGCCTGATCAACTGGGAGGCGTTCCGTTATCAACTCGACAAGGTCCGTGACAAGGAGCGACTTTCCAACGCCGGGCGTCCTCCCTTCGACGTCGTCCTCATGTTCAAGATCCTCATTCTCAAGTCGCTGTACAATCTCTCCGACGACATGACCGAGTTGATGATCCGCGACCGCATCTCGTTCATGGA
>JAVBPI010000124.1:0-24762 GCA_031549705.1 Thermoguttaceae bacterium | reverse complement strand
GGACCTCATGATCCGCATGAAGCGGATGCAGGGGTTCGAAGCGCTCTGGGTTCCCGGGGTCGACCACGCCGGAATCGCCACGCAGGCGGTCGTCGAACGGCGGCTCTTCGAAGAAGAAAAAAAGACCCGACACGACATCGGCCGTGAAGCTCTCGTCCAACGAATTTGGGCGTGGAAGGACCAATACCAGACACGAATCATTCGGCAACTCAAGGAGATGGGCTGTTCCTGTGATTGGAAACGGACCCGATTCACGCTGGACGAGATGTGCGCCAAGGCGGTCCGACATTTCTTCTTCAAGCTCTTTTCCGACAAACTGATTTATCGCGGCAAGCGGCTCGTCAACTGGGACACGCATCTTCAGACGGCGGTCAGCGACGACGAGGTGTTTCACGAAACCGTCGACGGAAATTTTTGGTACATCAAGTATCCGGTGATCAAACCCGAAGCGGGGGAGCCGGAATTCGTCGTGGTTGCGACGACTCGCCCCGAAACGATGCTCGGCGACACGGCGGTTGCGGTGCATCCCGATCCGGAACACGCGCTCAACAAAGCGATTGAAGCGGTCAAGCAGAAACTCACCGACGCTCCGGAAAAGGAAAAAGCCGAAATTCAGGCGGAACTCGATGATCTCGAATCGCGGAAATCGTCGGACTTTCTCGTTGCCCTCAAAACCCTCGCTCACATGGCGAAGACGGGTCGACAAATCATGCTGCCGCTCGCCAACCGACCGATTCCGCTGGTTGCCGACGAATGGGCGAAGCCCGAAAAAGGGACCGGTTGCGTCAAAATCACACCGGCGCACGATCCGAACGACTACGACGTCGCGCTGCGCCGTGAGTTGCCGATGATCAACATTTTGAACAAGGACGGCACCGTCAACGAGAACGGCTGTGCCTACGCCGGAATGAAAATGTTGAAAGCCCGGGAAAAAGTCGTCGCCGATTTGGAAGAATTTTCTCTACTGGTCAAAGTCGAAGAAAGAGTTATTGAATTGGCTCACAGCGACCGTTCGAAGACGCCCATCGAACCGTTTTTGAACGACCAATGGTTCGTCAAAATGGATCAGTTGGCGCAATCAGCAATGGACGCCGTTGAGGTAGGCAGCCTACCGCCGGGAGGCTGCGTCCGGTACTCCGGACTTGCCCCTGATTCGAGTGCGGAGTACCGCACGTTGCCGCCCGGCGGTCGGCAACCTACCTTTGACGAAAAAATCCGAATCCATCCTTCTCGTTACACGAAAGGTTATCTCGATTGGCTTGGCGAGAAACGGGATTGGCCGATCGGGCGACAACTTTGGTGGGGACATCGGATTCCGATCTGGTATTGTGACGGAAAAGCGACCGAGTATGAACTGGGCGAAGCGTTTCAAAATCATTCGGGTATTCATTGCCATTGGGACGAAGAAAGCGATAAATGGTGGATTTGCAGCCAAGAAGAAGATCTGGCCGCCGATGTCGTCCCCGGTTACGAATTGGTACAGGAAGAAGACGTTCTCGATACATGGTTTTCGAGCGCTCTCTGGCCGCATTCGACGCTCGGCTGGCCCGATTCCACGCCGGAGCTCGAATATTATTATCCGACCAACGTGCTGATCACGAGCCGCGACATCATCACGTTGTGGGTCGCCCGAATGGTGCTTGCCGGATTGTACAACGTCGGCGAAAAGCCGTTTCATGACGTGTTCATTCATCCGAAGATTCTGGACAAATACGGCGAGGGAATGTCGAAGTCGAAAGGGAACGGCGTCGATCCGCTCTCCGTGATGAACAAGTTCGGCGCCGACGCGCTGCGGTTCGCTTTGGCGTATCTCACGACGGAAAGCCAGGACATTCGGCTGGCGCTCGATTTCGAGTGTCCCCATTGCGGTGCGGCGGTCGAACAGACGAAAAAGAACCGCGTGCTGCCGAAGATCCCGTGTCCGAAATGCAAGGCGGAATTCCGTACGCAATGGGCCGAAACCGACGCCGACCGTGCGCTTCCGGAAGGCTCCGTGATCGGCGAACGTTTCGAGGTCGCCCGCAATTTCTGCAACAAATTATGGAACGCCGCGAGATTCGTGATGATGAATCTCGACGGGTTGGAAACGAAGTGGAACGATCCCCCCGCGCAATATGTCGGGGACCGTATGGTCGTAACTCGCTTGGAAGATCGTTGGATTCTTTCGCGGCTCGCAACCGTCACACAAACCGTCACGGAATGTCTCGATTCGTTTCGCTATGCCGACGCCGCACGGATTCTGTACGACTTTGCTTGGGACGAATTCTGTTCATTCTATGTCGAAATGGTCAAGTCGCGGCTCAACGACAACGAAGAAGGTGTGCGGTCTTGGGCGCAATTGATGTGTTTCGCTGTTCTCGATTCGCTGATCCGACTGTTGCATCCGATGGTTCCGTTCGTCACTGAAGAAATCTGGCAGCGGTTGCGTGAATTCAAGAAAAACAGTCCGGAAAGCATCGCAATTGCAGCTTGGCCGTTGGTCTGTACGGAGGCGATTGATCCTGCCGTCGAAGAGCAGTTTGCCGTGTTTCAGGAACTTTTGCGGGCTGTCCGTGAAGTCCGCGCAAGCCGCAACGTGCCGCCGAAAACGGAGATTTCGTTCGCCGTTCGCTGTGACGAAAAAGTCGAAAAACTGCTCCGACCGATGGAACCGTATTTCCTCTCCATGGCCGGTTGCCGAGCCGTTGCTTGGGGAAATGAGGTCAAACCGTTCGCGCTGTCGACGACGGTTCCGCTGACCGGAATGGACGTTTACGTCGACATGTCCGGCCTGATCGACGTCGCGGCGGAAATCGCGAAGAAAGAAAAGGAACTCGAAAAGCTCGAAGGTTTCGTCAAAGCGAAAGAGTCGAAACTGTCCGGCGATTTCGTGAACAAGGCTCCCGCCGCCGTGGTCGAAAAAGAACGGCAATCGCTCGCCGAAATGAAAGAACAACTCGCAACGACCCAAGCGGCGATCGAACAGTTAAGGAAAAGTTCGTGATAAACGGTAAGCGAATCATGCCGTCATTTCGAGCGGAGCGAGAAATCTCACCATTACGACAAGGAAGGAAAATCGGACTCTTTCGGTTCGGTGAGATTTCTCCCTTCGCTGCGCTGCGGTCGAAATGACAACCGTTTATTCGTTTTTGTGATTATGAATCTCCCACGTTTTCGCCAGCGCGTTCTGAAATGGTACGCAACCCATGCTCGGTCGCTTCCGTGGCGGGGGACCGTCAATCCGTATCGAGTCTGGATCAGCGAGATCATGCTCCAGCAGACGACGACGCAAACGGTCCAAGGATATTTCGACCGCTTTACCAAAGCGTTTCCGACGGTTCATGATCTTGCCAAGGCGAAGCTGGACGACGTCAATCGGCTTTGGGAGGGGCTCGGATATTATCGTCGGGCGGCGCAGCTTCACAAAGCAGCGAAGGAAATCGTCGAAAAGTACAACGGCGTCTTTCCGACCGATTTCGCTGCGGTGCTCGCGCTGCCGGGAATCGGACGGTACACCGCCGGCGCGATTCTTTCCATCACGACGGATCAGCGGCTCCCGATTCTCGAAGCGAACACCGTTCGGCTCCACGCCCGATTGCTCGCCCTCCAAGCGGATCCAACCACAACCGAAGCAAACCGCGTTCTCTGGAAGTTCGCCGAGGATGTTCTTCCCAAAATCGGTTCCGGACGCTTCAACCAAGCGCTCATGGACATCGGCAGCATGGTCTGTACGCCGAACAATCCCCGTTGCGGCGACTGTCCGATCGTATCGTTTTGCGAAACCGCGAAGCTCGGTCTGCAAACGACGATCCCTTTCCGCAAGGAAAAGTCAAAACCGGAGGAAAAAACCGAGCTTGCCGTTCTCGTCAAGAAACGGGGTCGCGTTCTGCTTGTCAAATATCCGCATGGCGTAAGATGGGCCGGTCTGTGGGACTTTCCGCGAACGGAACTCGACGACTCTACCGATTCCGAAAAGAATGCGGCGGCCACGCTTTCACAAATGACGGGTCGGAAAATCGTGCCGGGTATGCCGATTGAAACGATCAAGCACACTGTAACCCGGTTTCGCATCACGCTCCAGTTTTGTGAAGCCCTTGACGATGGATTGTTGACATCGGAGACTTTTTCCGCACCCTATGAAACACGGTGGGCGACGCCGCTTGAGATGGCGTCGATCCCACTCAATTCGACGGCGAGAAAGCTCTGGAACCGTGTGAACAACCCGAAGACACCCGACTAGCCCAAGCCGCCTCGTCTTCCCGGTTTTGCGAGAGTGACGTTTGTTTTCCGCCGATAACTCTCATCCACTTGAGAGTCGTTCGGTCCCCATCGTTGGACGATCCCGCAATGGTTACAGAAACAAAGAGTGAAATCGGAACGGTCTCCGACCTGAAAACGTTCATCTACGAGACGCTGTGCCGCGATCACGAGCTGTTGATGAATGCGTTTCCGACGACGGAAACGGTTCTCAAACGGAACGGTGGCACCGATCCGTGCGGCATGATGTTTTGCCTTCACGGGCCGCGGGCCGTCAAGTTCAGCGCCATCTGGGAGAAAGAGAAAAACCGCGTCCTGTTCTACGGACCGACCGGTAAACGCTACTTGCAAGTCGATTTGAATGAATCCGATATTTCCTTGGAAAAAAACTAACGTTTTCGAAAAAATTCCGAACCGACCGGATTTTTTTGCGTAATACGGAGAGCTGGTTTTAACAACACATTTCACGAACGTAACCCACCGAGGTAATCCATGCTCGTCCTGACCCGTAAAGAAAACGAACGCATCCGTATCGGCGAGAACATCGTTTTGACGATCGTCCGCACCGCCGGCGACCGTGTCCGCATCGGCATCGAAGCGCCGGCCGACGTCACCATTCTTCGGAACGAATTGAAGGCGGGCGAAAAGGAAACGAAACCCGTCGCCGAACCGACTGCCGCGTAAAAACGCCGGAACCGTTGCGCCGGAACCTTCGGTTCGCGGGCCAAACGAAGAAATACAGCCAGTGAGTCAAACGGATCCGACATCCGGTTCCTGGAAGGACGACGACGAACGGGTCCTTCATTACACCTTTTGGATGCTCGCCGAACAAAAGGGGACGCTTGCGGTCTTGGTTCTCGTCGCCGTGGTCATCGGAATCACGCTTTGGCGAACGACCGGCAATCCCTTTCTTGGTATCGCGTCGGTGGCTTTGCTCATGCTCTCGATTTGGCGTTCTTTCGTTCCCGCTCATTTCGAGATCAACCCGAACGGCATCGTTCGATGGACGTTCGGAAAAAAGAAGTTCATTCCGTGGGAAGAAATTCGGTCGTACCAAATTCTCAAGAGTGGAATTCTGCTCTTTCCGCATTCGAACAGTTTTCCGTTGGAACCGTTTCGCGGTTTCTTTTTACCGGTCCCCGATCTTGTGATGGAAGACGTCAAAAAACGCTTCCAAGTTCGCGGTTGCGTCAATACGGATGATTAGAAAATCAGAGCCCGATGCGTGAGCGAGGGACGATGCAATCCCTTGCTTACGCTTCGAGCTCTGATCGTGTTTTTTCAGAAACTGACCTTGACGGCTTTGCGTTCTTCTTCGGAATCGACTTCGAAGAGCGTCGCCGGGGCGAAATTGAAGACGCCGGCCACCACACTGGACGGAAAAACTTCCCGGGCGTTGTTGTAGGTCATCACGGTATCGTTATACGATTGCCGCGCGAAGGCGACCTTGTTTTCCGTTGACGTCAACTCTTCCTGCAGCGCGAGCATGTTCTGATTCGCTTTCAGATCGGGATATGCTTCGGCGAGCATCATCAGGCGGCTCATCGCACCGTTCAGTTGCGATTCCGAGCTGAGCAGCTTTTTCATCGCTTCCGGATCGGTCGGATCGGCGGCGGCTTTCTGAGAAGCGCTGAACGCCGCATTGCGGGCATTGACGACCGCCTCGAGCGTCTCTTTTTCGTGCTTCATGTATCCCTTCGCCGTTTCGACGAGATTCGGAATCAGATCGTAACGCCGTTTCAATTGGACGTCGATTTGCGAAAAAGCGTTCTTGTAGCGGTTTCGCAACGTCACGAGACCGTTGTAAACCGAAACGCCCCACATGAATACCATGAACGCCAAAGCGGCCAGTCCGCCAAGTACTGTTAATACGGTGCCCATATTGCCTGCTCCTAAAAAGTATGTGTGAAAAAGTATGGTCAATCAGGCGCGAATTATACCCGTTCGAAAGCTGTTTGAAAATGAGCCCGTCGAATTTTGCGGCGTTTCGGCGGATTACTTTTGCATGAGCAATCCGTCGATGTCGTTCGCCGCGATCACGCCGTAGTTCACCGCGCCGAGCCAACCGGACATGATGATCCCGACGCTCCCCGCATGGAACAGGCCGGGAATCTGTTGGTTCAACTTCCGACTGACGGCGAGCCCCTCGTATTTCGTCCCGAAACTGGAGCCCAGCCAATGGTCGGTGTACCGTTGGAACGTCTTCGGTGTCGCAACTTCGGTCCAGTCGATGTTCTGCCGAACGTCCGGAATATATTTTTCGAGATAATCGATCGTCGATTCGGTCAGATCGTGTTTCTGCTTCGTGTATTCGTCGTCGGAAAGGTCGGCCCAATCGGCGTAATTGGCGTTCGTGCTTGAGACGACGTAACAACGGTCCGTTCCGGGGCGCGTCTTCGGGTAATAAAACGAAAACGTCCGACTCGTAATATTCCGGCTGAGCAACCATTCCGAGCGGAATTCCGGGGCGGTCGACGTAAACAACAGGTCGCCGCAACGGTTTTCGTCGATTTCGACGCCGGGCTTCAGCGCGATGTAAACCTGGGCGCTCGAGTTGTTCAACCGTACCGCTTCCGCTTCCTTGACGAATTCATCCGAGAAGTTTTCCTTCCCGACGAGATTGAAAATCGTCCCTTTCAGGTTGGCGTTCGAGAGAACGACTTTCGCCTTGATCTCCTTGCCGTTGACGACCACGCCGTCGACCTTGCCGCCGGAAACCGTGATTTTCGTCGCCGGTGAACTCACCGCGATGTCGACGCCGTTTTTCTGAAGCTCCTGCCGCATCAACCGGATCAGCAGGTCCGTCCCCCCACGGAACGTGTAGACCCCTTTCGACATGAAATTCGAGAAAACGATCCCGTAAGTCAGCGCCGGATCGTCCAACGTCGAACCGTTGGCGTAAGTGATCGGTTCCATCAGCAAGCGGACCACGTCGCTGCGGCCGGGGAAAAATTCCTCGAACAATTCCCGCGCCGTCTGCTGCTGGTCGTCGTAATGCGTCAAACTCCGGGCCTTGTCGAAAAACGCAACGACCGTTTCCTTCGGAATGCCGAACTTTTCGATGAGCAGCCGGGTAAAATCGTCCCGGTCGAACGTCGTTTCCAGCGAAAATTGCGGGTTGTCGAACCGAATTTTCGGCAACTGCACGATCCGTTCGGCGATTTCCGCGTTCCAGTAGCGGCGACAGCTCTTGATCATCCCGACCGGAAACCCGTGCAACGAGATGTCGAAAATGATCTTGCCGCGCCGGTTGAACGTCGCCGCCAAGCCGCCGAGCTTGTAATGCCGCTCCAAGAGCAACACCCGGTGTCCCGAACGACCGAGAATGTTCGCCGCCGTCAACCCGGCCAAACCGGAACCGATCACGATGATATCGTAAGAATCTTTCATATTTTCATTTTTTTGATCGAAAAAATAGTCTCTCCGAAGCGTTAATTATCGAAAACCGTGCCGAACTGTCAAGCCGCAGGAAACAGTCCCCATTTAGTCGATACTCCGCGCTCCGCTCTTGAAATTTTCCCGCATTTCGACGATAATAGGTGAAACATCAAGACGATTTTTTGCGGACGGGAGCTTTCATGGACGAGATTCAAGAGTTGAAACGACGCATCGAGTTGCTCGAAGCCGAACTGTCGCAGGCACAGCGGTTGACGGCGATCGGTGAGTTGACGAGCACGACGACTCACGAGTTCAACAATATTCTGATGACGGTTATCAATTACGCCAAACTCGGCTTGCGGCATAAGGACGACGCAACCCGGGTCAAGGCGTTCGACAAAATTCTTCTGGCCGCGAACCGGGCCGCCAAAGTCTGCGCAACGGTTCTTGCGGCGGCGAAAAACCGAAAACAGCGTTTCGAGCCGACCAATCTGGTCCAGTTGACGGAAGACGCCCTGCTCCTGCTCGAACGGGAGATGAACAAATACCGGATCGCCGTCGACAAGGAATTCGACCCGAAAACGCCGGAAATCATGGCGGACGGCAACCGTATCCAACAGGTGCTGCTCAATCTCCTCATCAACGCCCGGCAGGCGATGCCGGACGGCGGTCGGCTTGTGATTCGAATCGCGTTCGACGACGACAACGAAATGGTCAACCTCGTTGTCCGCGATTTCGGTTGCGGTATTCCGACGGAAAAGCTGCCGCATATTTTCGATCGGTTTTACTCGACCAAGACCGGCCCCGACGAAAGCGGTAAAGGGGGCTCCGGCCTCGGTTTGGCGAGCTGCAAAACGATTATCGAGGAACACCAGGGACTCATCCGCGTCGAGAGTTCTCCCGGCAAGGGAACCGCGTTCACGATCAAACTCCCGACCGTCGTTCGCGCCAAACTCCTCGAAGAAACATGATTTACGAAGGTAGGTTGCCGACCGCCGGGCGGCAACGTCCGGTACTCCGGACTCGAATCCTGTGAATGGTTTCCTGTGTGGAGTACCGCACGCGACCGCCCGGCGGTCGGTCGCCTACCTTTTGACGAAAAATGCAACAAGGGATCCCCGGCAAGAAATATCGGTTCATGGAAAAAGAATTGCAACCGCTGGCGGTCGGCAAGGGAAACTGCTTTGCGTCGGACATGATTACCGTCGACGGTTTCAAGGTCGGGTTCCTCTATCGACAGCAGCCGGACAACGAGAGCGACAGCGGTTGGCGGTTCCTGACCGGTTTCGAGACCGACGCCTACATGAATGTTCCGAGCAATTTCGGGCTCTTCGATCTGAACATCATTGCGAACTGCGACCCGGAAATCGTGCCGATGCTCGACTCACCGCCGGAAACGGCGTTCGGCCGCGATCCGTCGATCGGCAACAAGTTCGCCCAAGTCGACGATTTCGACACGTCGGATTAATTGTTTAGCCCGTGAACCGGAAGGTTCCGGCGCAAAACCGTCAATACGCCAACTCGGCTAACCGTTCACAAGAAACGGTCGTTAAGTCGCCGGGGCGGAGCGGGTCGACCATTCGGATTTCCGCTTGGCCGACTTTCCATTCCTTCCGTTTCTTGTCACCGATCGAAACGAGCATGAGCGTGTTGATTCCTTCGTTCAGGTTTACGCAACCCCACTGACCGCGTCCCAATGTCGTTCCGACCGGATTACTGTTTACGTACAGCAAACAGTTGTTCGTGTACGAGAATCGGACTTGGATCGGTCGTTTCGCTTCGACGGCGGAAATCGCGTACACCACAGCATCGGTGTCCAAACCAAACCGCTTGCCGAAGTCGAGCCGTCCTCCTTCCAGCGGACACGGCGTCCAGCTTCCTTCGCCGTCGACGGTCTTGAATTTTCCTTTCGGATCGATTTTGAGTTTCGGCAACTCGAAAATCGAGTCCATGTTCTTGCCGGTCGTGTTTGGAATGGGTCCGGCGACGAGCCAATCGCCGACGAACTGGACCGCCCCTCGATCCTTGAGCGTCATGGTGAACGGGAGTTTCCAATCCTTGCCGGAAATTTCGCCGCGCAACGGAATTGCAAGGAGCGGCGTCTTTCCAGCAGGTTTCGTGATCACCGCCAAGCGGTCGCAATGTTTGCCCGGCTCAGTATTGAACTTCGAAACCTCGAACGTCCAACCGTCGGGGAGCCAACCCGGTTCCGGAGCAAGCGTTATCGAAACGGGAATTCTCGCGTTATCCAAAACGCGGAGCAGCAGCGGAAATTTTCCTTCATCGCCGTTCTTCAGAAACTTGTCGGTCGTCGACCAGTTCGGCGTCTGCGGAACCGCTCCGAGCAGCACGTCGACGACTTCGGCGGAAACAGGTTTTCCGTTCCGGGATTCGGCGAGAATTTTCGTTGCGTTTTCGAGAAGTTCGATCGCCTGCTTTCGGAGCGAATCGGCGGGCTGATTGTCGTCGGGAGCGTCGAGCTTGACGAGAATTTCCGTCCACATTTTTGGTACGGCGTCGCCGAGCATCGTCGACGCTCCGGAAATCGCAGCGGCAATTTCTTCTTTCGGTGTGAGCAGAACGGACTCCGAAACGATTTGGTACGGTTTCGAAACGTCTTCGAATCGATTTCCTCGAAGAACCACGTTTTTCGAATCGGCGGCGACGGATATTCCGACGTCGGAACTTTTGATCGTGTTGTTTTCGAGCAGAATACCATCGACCGGCCCTCGTACGGTAATTCGGGAGTTGGTCCATAAATCATTGCAACGCATGATTCCGGCGCGAACTTGAGAGTATTTCAGCGGTCCCGGCGGCGAATGGTCGAGAAACGCGAAATGAGCGTCGGTCGCCGGAACTTCGTTGCGTGGTCCGCGGTAAGCATTCCCTTCGACGATCGTGTTGTTCAGTATTTGCGTGAACCAACCCGGTTCGGCGGCCATCGCGTCGGCGTTGACCCCCCCGGTCCGTGTAAACGTATTGTCGGCGACGATTCCTTCGACCATCGAGCCGTAAAACTGGAGCCCGATCGACGAGTCGCCCGTCTCGTTGTTGACGTACAGAAACCGTTCTCGGAGCGTCGCGATCGAAACGAGCGTTTCAGTGTCCGGTTGGATGTCCCACGGACGGTCGAATTCGATTCGGTTGCCGTCGATTTTCGTAATGGTCCGGATTTGGCCGACCCCTTTTCCGTTCAGTAATTGAATTTTACCGTTGCGCCAAAGATCGACGCCGCGCTGCCAGGTGATCGGCTTGACGACGACCGCCGTCGGCTCCCAGGAGACCGCCGTGTCGAGATAGGTGTGGAACCGCCCGTCGCCGGTGATCGACTCCCGATTGTTGCCATCGAAGTTCTGCGGTTGTTTGTTTTCTCCCCAATAAATATCGGAGGAACCGTCGCGGCGACCGTAGAACGACGTACAACACGGACCGGCGAAATCATTCATCATGAAAATCATCCGCTTGCCGTTGAAGCCGTTCCAGCCGATCAGTCCCTTCGAAAACCGGTTGTGGGCGATATAGGCGTTCGTCGCTCCAATCTCAAACTCGCCACCCCCCTGCGTGTGAATGTCGCAACCCGTGATTCGAACGAAGTCGCCGCCGAGCCGCAAGACCCGCTTGTGATGCAATACTTTTGTTCGCCGCCAGGTTTCCTCCGGCGTGATGTACAAATATTGCGTGAAGAGCAATCGGATGCAAACATTGTCGAGCGTGATGTTGCCGTTTTCCTTATCTTCCAACGTGTTCGAAACGATTCCGTCGAGATGGTTGCCGGACGTGATCGTCAAATCCGTGATTCCGAACGAATGGGTTCCGCGAATCAACGCTTCCGGCGGCGTGTACGTGTCGGGCCAATAAAGTTGCGATAATTCACGCGAAGCCCCTTTGATTAGCGTGTTCGGCGGAATCGTCAGCATTTCGTTGATCTGGAACCGACCGCGTGGAAAATAGAGAATTCCGCCTTCATTTTTCGTAATCGCTTCGAGAGCCGCCTTGACGGCCCGCGTGTCGTCCAAGCCGTCGTTCGGAATCGCGCCGAAGTCGACGACGTTGAACATGTCGGTTTTCCAAACTTCTTCGTGCTTGGCGACACGTATCTTTCCCGCAAGCGTTTTCTCCATGGTTTCCGTTTCGAAACCGTTTTCGATCAGGACGTCGTATTCCCCTTCTTCCAGATTCTTGAGTTCTGCCGCGACGGTCCAACGAGACTGCATCGCTTGAGGATCCCATCCAAGCGCCCGTTGTTGACCGTTCTTGCCGCGAAGGATGATCTTTGTCGTCCCCGAATCCAAGTACAATCCCGTCCCGAAAATTCGAATCCAGCCGTCGGGAGAAGCTTCGCTTCCCCAGTCGCCTTGAAGCCACCAGACTTTCGGCTTGTTGATGAAAAACGGCTCCGATTGTCGGCCGTCGCAGAGAACTCGTCCGGAAATGATCGTTTCGGCCCAATCTTTCGGAGAGACGACGTTGATTCCCGTTTCCGTCACGGAGAGCGGCTCGACGGTTCGGGACTCTTTGCCGTTGTCGAGGACGACTTTCGCGGACGCGTTCCAGTTGCCGCCGAAGAGCACGATCGTTTCCCCCGGATTGACGGGCGAGGAGCTCCAAAGCACGACCGGCTTTTCAGCGGCGTCCGAAATTCCGTAACAGATCAAAAACATCACGAATACGATCGTATTGAATATTGGCTTCATTGTTTTTCAGAGGGTTAGTCAGGCAAACCGCTTGCGTTTTAGCCGCGCAGCGCGAGATGAACTTATTTCATGGAAGCTCGCATGATTTCGAGGTCGGTATCCGCGGAAATAAACTGGGAATATCCATCGCAACAGACGAAAATGCAACCGTATCGATCGTTGACATTTTGAATGAAAAAAGATATCAAAAACAGGTTAGCCGATTTTTTCAGGCATGCAACCGGGGAAAACACGAAAGATTTTCGGATTTTTCACACGTTTTCGGAAAAAACGGTCGCCAAAAGGAGAGAACGCCCCTACAATTCTCATAATGTGTTCCGATCGCCGGGACTCAACCATTGGAAAGAGAGAGAAAAAAAGGAGGTGCCCCCATGAACTGGAAAGTTTCACTTCTCATGCTCGGCCTTGGATTGGCGTTCCTGTTGGCGACGCCGAACGACGCCTCGGCCCAGTACTACCGTTGGCGTCCCGGTTTTTCCGTCGGCGTCACCGTACCGGGCGGATACTACGCTCCGCATTATTACGGTCAACGGCACTACGCTCCGTATCGGTACTACGGCAACCCGTATCGGTACAACGCCCCGTACCGCTACTACAACCGACCGTACTACAACCGACCGTATTACAATCGGTACTATTGGTAGGCGGGGTTCTTGGCGTTTGCCCCCTTTCGGAGTAAAATAATCCGATCGGTGTGTGAACCCATTTAGCCGGTATTCCGGTCTCTCATACGCCGGTACTCCGGGAAACACGGAGGTACCGGCTAAATCATTACGATGCAAGACGAAAAAATCCTGATTCTCGACTTCGGCTCCCAGTATCTTCAGCTTATCGCCCGCCGGATTCGGGAGTGCGGCGTCTATTCGAAGATCGTACCGTACACCATTTCCGCCGAGGAAATCAAAAAGCTCGCCCCGAAGGGAATCATTCTTTCCGGCGGTCCGTCGAGCGTTTACCGGAAAGACGCCCGACTCTGCGATCCAAAAATTTTCGAACTTGGCATCCCCGTGCTCGGAATCTGCTACGGAATGCAGCTCATGACGAAGCATTTCGGCGGAACGGTCGCCCCGTCTCACGCTTCGGAATACGGTCGCGTCATGATCGAGTTGAACGCCGCCGGATTCGATTCGCCGCTCTTCCACGGCACGCCGAAAACGCAACAGGTCTGGATGAGTCACAGCGACTACGTGTCGGTCCTGCCGCCGGACTTCGAATTACTGTCGACCTCACCGAACAGTCCGATCTGTGCGATGCGGCACAAAACGAAGCCGTTCTGGGGGGTGCAACCGCATCCGGAAGTCGTCCATTCGGAACACGGAACGGCGTGGTTCAAGAATTTCGTCCGCGACATTTGCGGCTGTTCCTGCGACTGGACGATGAAAAACTACGCCGCCGCCTCGATCGAACGGTTCCGCAAGGAGATCGGCGACAGCACCGTGATCTGCGCCTTGTCCGGCGGCGTCGACTCCGCCGTGGTCGCTGCGATTCTCTCGAAGTCGATCGGAAAGCAGCTCAAGTGTATCCTTGTCGACACCGGATTGATGCGGAAAGGGGAAATCGAGAGCGTCGTCAAGGCGTTCGGGGAGCATTTCGACCTTGAACTGACGGTCGTGCAAGCCGCCGATGGATTTCTCAAACGGCTCGCCGGGATTGAAGAACCGCAGGAAAAACGGAAGCGGATCGGACATTATTTCATCGACGTTTTCGCCGCTGAAGCGAAGAAATACACCAACGCCCAATACCTCGCCCAAGGAACGATTTACCCGGACGTGATCGAGAGCGGCGTCAGCTTGGACGGTGATTCGAACAAACCGGCGGCGACAATCAAGTTGCACCACAACGTCGGCGGACTTCCGGAAGAGCTCGGTTTCGAGCTTGTCGAGCCGCTTCGGGAACTGTTCAAGGACGAAGTTCGGCAACTTGGAATCGAGCTCGGCTTGCCGGAAGATTTCGTTTGGCGGCATCCGTTCCCAGGTCCGGGACTCGCGGTTCGCTGCCTCGGTGAAGTCACGCAGGACAAGCTCGATCGAATTCGGGAGGCGGACGCGATTTTGATCGAAGAAATCCGCGCTGCCGGACTTTATCGGGAGATTTCGCAAGCGTTCGTCGTGCTTCTTCCGGTAAAAAGCGTCGGCGTGATGGGGGATTGCCGAACTTACGAAGACGCCGTTGCGGTCCGTTGCGTCAAAACGGAAGATTTCATGACCGCCGACTGGATGTCGCTCCCCGACGCTGTGCTCCGCAAGCTTTCGACGCGGATCATTAACGAGGTAAAAGGGGTAAACCGCGTCGTTTACGACATCAGTTCAAAACCCCCGGCTACCATCGAATGGGAGTGATTCTCCCCATTCGGCCGGTACTCCGCGTTCCTCCTGTGAACATTCACGATTTTCGACACACTGCGCCGTGTTGTGCAAAACAATGCAGCGTGATTCATTTCAAGCGGAATTTTGCACTAAATTCCTTGTCAGGATTGGAATCACAACGTATATTCCATCCGTAAAACTCGGCGATTCACACGGTTCGCAAAAATTTTCACTTTGGCACGAAACCTGCAGTTCATTCCGTGTGGCGTATTGGACAGCCCGTGAATCACAACATTGATATCAAACAAGGAAAACCATGAATTATTCATTCCGAAACATTTCTTTACTGGCCCTTTTCACCGCTCTGATCTTCGGCTTCGCTCCGAACGCCTCCGCGGACACGGTTTCACCAAACGCCTACCAACTGTTCGGGATTTCGTCGGCGTACCAGGACGTCTTCTTCGGCGATTACATGGGCCGCAATGGCGATATTGAGGGACACGCCGCGATTCAAGGGAATCTCAACGCTTACAAATACGGCTTTGGCGACGGCCAACAAAACTTGCACACCGAAGGCCCGGTCCTTGTGGTCGGCGGCAGCGTCACGGCGTCACAATCGGCCGTGTACGATGGCAACGCCTACATCAGCGGAACCTCGAAGGCGCTTGGCAAAACCGTTTACGACAAAAACGGGAAGTCGATGGGAACCAACAGCATGCCGAACGATATTCTGAGCACCGGTGGATCCTATGCGGCTTATAACACATTGGACCCGACCTATCAAGGAACCGCCGGCGAAATCTACACCGGCGTTCAGAATCTTCCGTTCGACTTCAAGGTTGCCAAGCAGCAATTGTCGCAGGTCGCCTCGGATCTTTGGGCGCTCGACAGCACCGCCTCGGGAGCTTACAATTATAAAACGTGGTTCGACCCGGCGAAGAGCTCGCTCCAGTCCGGTTTTGCGAACGGCTACACGATCGACCTGACCGGCATGACTGGCCTGCAAGTCGTCACCGTGGACGCTTCGGTCTTCAACAATCTGGTCGCCTACAGTGCGGGATTCCTTAACGTCATTGCCGGAGCGGACACGACACTGATCATCAACGTCACCGACACGACCGGATTAGGATTTTTGAACCTCGGAAAAGAGTTTTCCATCAACGGCCAGTTCGGCGACGAAACCCGTCTCACCTCTTCCGATTTCGACGGCAGCAATATCTTGTTCAACGTTGCAAGTTCCATTGCGAATGTCAACTTGAAGAACACGGAAATCAACGCCAGTTTCCTTGCGTTGGACTCCAATTTCGACGTTCGGAGCGGACACATCAGCGGCCAGGTATTCGGAGCCTCGGCGTACACGCAGGACGGCGGCGAGTTCCACTCGTACTACACGTTCGACACGAAGCATTTCGATACTCCCCCTGCGACGACTCCGGAACCCGCTTCGATGCTGATTTTCGGCATCGGCCTCGCCGGTGCCGCCTTCGCCGCCCGACGGCGTAAAATCTCGGCGTAGGTTCGCCGAAGCAACACCTTCATTCCGAACGAAAGAGAACGCACCGAACTTGATTGGGTGCGTTCTTTTTTATTGGAATCTGTTCTTCCGCAGAATATGGTGATAATGCTGCGCAAATCGATGCGCTTCATCCCGAACGTATTGCAAGAGCCGCAACGCAAAAGAATGACGACTCAGTTTCATCGGTTCCTCTTGGCCGGGAACGTAGACTTCTTCTTCCCGCTTGGCGAGTGAAATGATCAGTCCCGGCCGCATGGGGGCGCCTTTGATTGCTCCCAGAACGGCGTTGAGCTGTCCCTTGCCGCCATCAATGAGCAAAATATCCGGCGGCGGATTCGCGTCGCCGTCTTGGTGGGAAAACCTGCGGGAAACGACTTCCGCCATGGATGCGAAATCGTCGACTCCCTGAACCGTCTTGATTTTGTAACGGCGGTACCCCGGCTTGAACGGCAGACCGTCGATGAAATGAACCAAACTGGCGACCATGTCGGTTCCGCCGAGATGGGCGATGTCGATCCCTTCGATCACACGCGGAATCTTTTCGAGCTTGAAAATCTTTTGGAGCCCCAACACGCCGCGCCGCGGATCGATTTGAAACGCTTCCGGCTGAACGTGAGTGTCGATCTCCCCCCGTTGGTCCAGTGTTTCCAAGTCCCGAATTTGGTCCCGGATTTCCCCCGCAATTTCGTAACGGCGTTCCTTTGCGGCGGTTTCCATGTCCCGGCGCAGTTCGTTCAGGAGCAGCTTTTTGTTCCCTTCAAGAAAACGGATCAACCGTTTGATGTTCTTCCGGTAATCCTGCGGCGTAATGCGGAAGTTGCACGGGGCGGTACATTGGTGGATCGAATGGAGAATGCACGGTCGAAACCAACGCCAGCGTTCGTCGTCGGCACGAATATCAAGCGTGCAGGTCCGAAACTTGAAAATCTTCTGGAGCACCAGAATCGCGCCGCGCAGACCGGCGGGATTCGTGAACGGTCCGAATATTTTGACGCCGTGTTCCTTGGGGGTTCGTGTCATCTCGACACGCGGAAACGTCTCCCGGGTCCGAATTTGCAGATACGGAAACGTTTTCGAATCCTTCAAGTCCCGATTGAACTTCGGCTGGATGTCCTTGATCAGCCGGGCTTCCATGAGGAGGGCGTCGACTTCGCTTTCCGCTTCAAGGTAATCGATGTCGCGGATTTCCTTGACCATCGGCCCGGTGCGGGGATCCTCGGCGGCGGCTTTGTGAAAATAGGAGCCGGCACGATTCCGCAAATCCTTCGCTTTGCCAATGTAGATCACGCAATCGGCGGCGTCTTTCATCAGGTAAACACCGGGTCGATGCGGAAACTGCTTGACTTTTTCTTCTGCGCTTTCAAACGACATCGTTCGCTTGCCAACCTCCATGCGAAACATTTCACGACAAAACAGCCGATCTCAACAAAGACCATTATATATGATTTTCATTGACAGGTATCGGGGGGATCCCATCCACGAGCCCACGCCGTCCGCGTTGGCGGACCAATGGAAACGAGGGTCTGGCTCCTGAGACGGTTTCAGGGTAAAATAAAATGGCGAATATTGCGAGTCGAAACCTGTCACCGTCTGATTTATGAATTCCCATGGCGGACACCCAACCGATCGATCCGAACTATCTACGACGAATCGAAATGATTCGCGACATTCACCAGTCCCCAACCAAGGTGGTTATCGCTGTAACAGGTGGAGGGAGTCTTGCCATCAGCGATCTGCTGACGGTCCCCGGTGGCTCGAAAACCGTCTTGGAAGGATCAGTCCCCTACACACGAGGGGCGATCGCCCGATTTATCGCCAGAGTTCCCGAACAATACTGCTCACCGCGAACGGCTCGACAGCTCGCCATGGCGGCGTTTCACCGGGGACAGTATCATGTGAACGCCAGTCGCAACGAAGGAGGCGTGCTGCCGCTTGAGCCCCACTACGCCGAATTCGATGAACGCGCCGCCGCCGTTTCCCCGGCATCGTTGTTCGAAAAACGACATTCCGAAGAAGGGAAAATCGATGATTACATCGATCTGATCGGCGTCGGCTGCACCGCTTCCCTCGTTACGGATTCCCCGAAACGAGGAGAGTATCGGGTTCATATCGCCACGCAAACCCTTCGCCGAACGACGACGTGTTCGCTTCAACTGATCAAAGGGGCGAGAAACCGTTGGGAGGAGGAACGACTCGTTGCCGACCTGATTCTTAACATGATCGCCAACGCCAAGGAGCCGTTGCCGGTTGCGTCAACGCCCACGACGGTTCCCACGCTGTCCGCCCCTCCCGACGACGACTCGTTCGGACAGACGTTCGGATTGGGAACGCAAGATTCGCTGGAAATCCAGGAAATTCTGCCGCTGGGCCTGAAATCGGGCGAAAAGATCGTCGCCCGCCGAACGGTGGCGTCGCCGCCGTTGGTCGATCTGTTTTTCGGTGAGACGATCGCGGTTCTCTGGCAACAAGGGGAAATCCGCTATTATCGTTTGAGAAAAGAACTGCCGCCGACACAGCAGACGCCGATTTACAATTCGCAAGCGGAGTTCATGCAGGCGATTTTTCCCGGATCGTTCAATCCGATCCACGAAGCGCACCGCCAGATGATCGAAATCGCCCAAAAACGGCTCGGAAACCGTGTCGCCCTGGAAATCGCCGTCCAAACCGTCGACAAACCGCCGCTGGACTACACCGACTTGCAAGACCGTCTCGCCCAGATCGAATTAATGCTTCCCGGCCAAGCCGTCTGGCTGACGCAAGCGAAAATGTTCGAAGAAAAAGCGGAGCTCTTCAAGGAAACAATGTTCGTCGTCGGGGCGGACACGCTTCAACGCTTCGCCGATTTGCGGTTCTATCACCAGAACACGCACGCGCTCCACGACGTGCTGCGGATGATCGCTTATCGGGATTGCCGCTTTCTCGTTTTCGCCCGCCAAAGTCCCAACGGAATGGTGTCGATGCGAACCCTGAGCATTCCCGACATGCTCCGAAGTCTTTGCGACGAAGTTCCCGTCAACGAATTCGCCATGAATATTTCGTCCAGCGATATCCGTAAGCGGGAATAGATGTGTGTTCGTGGGGGGCGTTAAAGCATTTTTCGGAGACGATTGATCGTATGGACCGCCAAATCGAAATCGTAATCGTCGATCTGGGTTGCCAATGTGGTCGCTTCCGAAACCAACGGAGCGGGGAGCGACCTGATTTCGTCCAAGTATTGCGAGCAATCGCTGTTTCCGGATTGGGCCAACGGTTCCAACGCATCAAGCAGACGCAGCACGGCCTCTTTGTCGAGAAGGTTCGGCGGCGGTGTCTGTTGGTCCTTTTCCTGAGTCGCATCCTTGACCGTTTCGGTCAACACGTCAAGGACGGCGTCCAATGCCGTTTTGAGTGATTGCATGAGTCCGTCGGTCGGTCTCGTTTGGTCGGCCAACAGTTGCTCGATTTGATGGGCGATCCGGGACAACGGTATCGCACCGAGCATTCCCGCCGTTCCTTTCAGCGTATGCGCAAGTTGATGGGCGAGCTTGAAATCGTCGGAGCGAACGGCGTTTTGCATCGACTCGAACGTGTTCCGATTTCCCTTCAGGAAATTGGTTTGAACCCGCTTGTAGAGATTTTCGTCATCGGCGGAACGCTCCAAACCGAGATTGTGGTCGATGATTTCCGTGTCTCTTTCCCCCGTATCCGAAACGATTTTTGACGGTTGTTCCACTTCCGTCAGCGAAAGGGGTGTCAGGAAATTCAGCAGGCTTGCCCAGAGTTCAGCGGCGCGGAACGGTTTCGTGACGTAATCCGACATTCCGGCTTTGAGGTAGGTGTTCCGATCTTTGATCATGGCGTTCGCCGTCAGCGCGACGATCGGCGTCGTCACGCCGAGCCGGATCAATCGGTCGGTCGCTTCCAAACCGTCCATGACAGGCATATGGATGTCCATCAGGATCAAGTCGAACGGTTTGAGATTCATTGCGAGTCGCTCCCTGACCAGATCGACGCCGATTTTTCCATTGGGGGCGACGACCGATTTCAGGCCGATTTTGGCCAAATGGTCGCAAATCACGTCCTGATTGATCGCGTTGTCTTCGCAAACGAGGATCTCCCCTTCGAAGTGCGGCTTGGGGACGTTCAGCGTAACGGATTCCTCTTCCTCCGTTTCCGCAAGAGCGTCGGCGATTCCAAACTGCAGGACAAAGCTGAAGGTGCTGCCGAGGCCGACCATGCTATCGACATGCAATTTACCCCCCATCAATTCGATCATGCTCTTGGAAATCGCCAAGCCGAGACCGGTTCCGCCGAAGCGTCGCGTCGTGCTGTTGTCCGCTTGAGCGAACGGTTCGAAAATTTTGGCGACCTGGAAAGGGTTCATCCCGATCCCGCTGTCCCTGACGACGAATTGAATCGACACTTTTCCTTCGTCGGCCTCTGTTTCAGAGGGGATGATCGTTGCCGCCAGTTTTACGGTTCCCCGTTTCGTGAACTTGATCGCGTTGGACAAGAGATTCAACAAAATCTGCCGGAGTTTCGTCGGATCACCGATCAGCTTTTTCTTGAGGTCGGGCTCCGAATAAAAGTACAGCGACACCCCTTTTTCCTCGGCTTTGATGCCGCTGATCGTTTCGCACTGTTTGAATACGTCGTGCAAACGGAATTCGGTCTCCTCGAATTCCATGCGACCGGCTTCGATTTTCGAAATGTCGAGAATGTCGTTGATGATCTCCAGGAGTCCGTTGCCGCTGAGCTTGATCTTGGTCAGATATTCACGGGTCACGTCGGAGAGGTTCGGATCGTCCAAGGCGAGTTCGGCGTATCCGATCACGCCGTTCATCGGTGTCCGAATTTCGTGACTCATGTTGGCGAGGAACCTCGTTTTCATCCGTGTCGCCTCTTCGGCGTCGGCGACGGCTTTCTGCAACGCGTTTTGGTGCGCTTTCAGCTCCTCCTGCAACTGCACGTTTTTCGTGATGTCGACCAAAACACCGATAATGACGGAACGTCCTTCGTGGTCGGTCGATTGGCGCATTCGACTGGCGGACCAGCGAATCGCTCCATCCTTGGTGATCAGTCGATGATCGATTTGGGAGAGCGTTCCGTTTTGGGTCGCTTGCAAAATCGCGGATTCGACTCTCGCGCGGTCTTCCGGGTGAATAAAATTGAGGGACGATCCTTGCGTTGCGTCCCGAAGCTCCTCGGCGGATTCGTAACCGAGATAATCCAAGAGTCCGCGATTGACCGATTCGATCGGAAATCCTTCCTCGTCCGTCGTAAACAGAATGCCGCCGGGCATGCTGTTGTTCAACTCGTCTCGCGCTTCGGCTTGCAATTTCGACTTGATTTGGGCGACCGCCTCGTCCAAGTCCTTGATCACGACGAACGCAAGAACGTCGTCGTTGAACGGGTCCCGAAAGAGTTGGATCGTTCCCTGGGCGTGAAAATACTTACCGTCCTTCTGCCGTCGCCGGTGTTCGGTGACGATTTCCGTCTCTCCGCGTTCGAAACACTCCAAGAGATTTTTGACACTGAAAATACGCAGATACTCGTCCCGCTCCTCCGGGTGGATGATATTATCGGCAACATACTGCGCGACACTGGTGAATGTCCGTTGGTATTCCTCCGGATAAACCGACGGAGCACTCCCGCCGAGTCCCTCCAAAAGGTCCGCGGTCATGTTGTAGTTGTAGAAGTGGATGTTGTCCGTCTTCATCGACTTGCTGATGTAAGCCCAGCGTTCCGCATCAAGAAGCTGCTCCCGCTGCTCCGTAATGTCGATGAGCGAAATGATTCCATCCTTCGGCCTCCCGTCGGCGTCGTACCGAGTCGTGAAACGGCGATTGTAGAGCCGGACTTCTCCGGAGGCGACTCGAAGAACCGCGTTGTTGCGTCCACTGCCCACGCCGCGCAAGATCGATTGGTAAAATTCGGTAAATCGCTCGATGTCGCCGACGACCACTCCTTCTTCGATAAAGCTCTCGGGAAAATTCGGATAAACCTCCTTGGCTCCGAGCACTTTTGCCGTTTCCGGCGGAAAATACATCGTCGACGTCCCGACGTCGTAGCGCGCCGCCAAAATGTTCGATTGACGATAGATGACATCGGCAACATCGTCATTGAGGGCCGCTTTCAGTTGAGCGACCTCCGCTTCGAGTTCTTCAATCCGGCGTTGTAAGGATGTTTCCATCGGGGTGTGGATGTTGTTGGTGCGTCAATCACTGTTCGTTCAGTCAGCCGAACAACGATTATATCATTCCCACGCCTTCTTGCAAATGTTCGATTTTCGAATAAAATGAAATCGTATCGGGGACGGTATCCGCTCCATTATCGTGGGGCGGTTTCGGTCCGTTTTTTGTTGACGGTTCACGCCGAGGCATACTGATGAGCAACGGAGAGCAATATCACATCTTAATCGTCGACGACGAAAAAGCGAATCTGGACATACTCCAACATGTTCTGAAACCGCATTGTTCCGTCTATATCGCCAAGTCCGGCGAAGCCGCGCTGAAAATCGCCCAGGACAGTCTGCCGGACCTGATTCTCCTGGACATCATCATGCCGGGAATCGACGGTTTCGAAGTGCTCGCACGCCTGAAAGAAAACGATGCGACTCGAGACATCCCCGTGATCTTTGTGACGGGAATGACCGATCCGGCCAGTGAAGAAAAAGGAATTCGCCTTGGCGCCGTCGATTACATTCCCAAACCATTCCATCCGGTCATCGTTTGGGCGCGCGTTCAAACGCAATTGAAAATGCTGGATCGGTTGCGGGAACTTCAACAGATCGACGCCGCGTTCGGATTTGTGCCTCACCTTCCGAACCGACCGCATTTCGAACGGGTTTTTCTGACGGAATGGCGACGAGCGCTTCGCACAAAATCGTCGTTGGCGACACTCATCGTTTCCGTGCCGATTCAAGGGAACGATACCGCTCAAAGCGTCCTCGACACGTTAAGAAAATCGGTGAGGCGGTCGGCGGATCTTGTGGTGCGGCTCGATGAAAAACGCTTCGGAATCCTCTTGCCGAGTACGGAAGATCGCGGTGCGACGACCATTGCCGATGAAATTCGAACGCGGTTGCATAACAGCCATCCCGACTTGAAACCGGTCGACGTCGAAACCATGTCGTTCTCTCCTGATTTAGAGCAGGATCCCGATTCTTTTTTGGCCAATCTGGGGTAAACCCATCTTTTTACCATTCTCGGAGATTCCTGATGACGACACCCCCTGTCATGCCGACGGTATTGATTATCGAAGATTCCAGCGCCGACATTGACCTTCTCAGTTATATACTGCATGGTCGTTGCACGACATGCGTCGCCAAAACCATGGAATCGGCGATGCAAAAAGCGATCGAGCTGAAACCGGACCTGATTTTGCTGGATATCATTCTTCCACACTGTTCCGGATTCGCGATTTTGGAAACCCTGAAAGCGACCAAGGAAACATGCGACATTCCCGTTATTGTCATCACCGGGCTCAACAATGCCCGATACGAGGAAAAGGGATTGTCGCAAGGAGCGATTGATTACATCTCCAAGCCGTTTCATGCCGCCGTCGTTCAGGCCCGCATCGGAATGCATCTTCGGAGCATTCGGTACGCCAAATTGGTTCGAGAGAACAAGTCGATCGGTTCCTCGACCGTCTTGATGAACAAACGTTTTTTCAAGGATCGCCTTGCCGTGGAATGGGCTCGAGCGATTCGGGAACAGTCGCCGATCAGTCTTTTGCTGATCCGTGTTGTTCCGCCCGCCGAAAAAGCAATCACCGCCGATCCTTTTGCGGACAACGACCCGCTTCACGAGATTGCTCAACGAATCATGGTAAAACTTAAGCGTCCCGCCGATCTGTTGGGTCACTTTGGCACATTCACGTTTTCCGTGCTTCTACCGAACACCGATGCTACCGGCGCTTTGACCATGGCGAATGCGATTCGGTCCAGCGTGGAAAACGGCAACGCGTCATGGAACGTCAACCTTGGCATCGCCTCACAATCACCGATTCGTACCGATTCGTTCGAGGCGTTTCTTTCGGAAGCCGAACGACGTTTGGAGTCCGCACAAAACACGAACTCCAAAGTCGTTTTTTCATAAGCGGGAAGTTGTATTTACCGCAATTGGAATTGTGCGACGAGTTTCTGGAGATTGGCGGCCATCGAACTCATTTCGTTGGCGGCGCTGGCGGATTCCTCGGCGCTGGCGGTGTTCTGCTGTGTCACCGCGTCGATCTGTTGCAGACCGATCGTCACCTGATTGACCCCTTGGGCCTGTTCGTTGCTCGCCACGGCGATTCCGGCGACCAAGTCCGTCGTTTGCTTGATCTGTTCGACGATCGTGTTCAAGACTTCGGACGTATTGTTGGCGATTTCGCCCCCCTTTTGGATTTCCTGTCCGCTGGTCGCGATCAGGTCGGCGGTTTCACGGGCGGCTTTCGCGCTGCGGGCGGCGAGGTTCCGCACTTCTTCGGCGACGACGGCAAAGCCTTTTCCGTGCTGACCGGCCCTCGCCGCTTCCACGGCGGCGTTCAGGGCCAGCAGGTTTGTTTGGAACGCGATGTCGTCGATCACTTTGATGACTCGTTGGACTTCCGACGAATTCTTCATGATCCGATCCATGGCTCCGTTCATCATTCCCATCGCTTGCTGTCC
>JAVBPI010000183.1:0-2604 GCA_031549705.1 Thermoguttaceae bacterium | reverse complement strand
GCAACTCACCGATTACCAAAATCATTTGGCCGGAATGAAGAGCTGTTTCGCCTTGACGGAACAAAACCTCGAAGCGTCGCCCGTTTGTCCGCATTGCGGGTTCCGGCCTTCGGTGGAAATCGCGACGGTCGCGAGTTCGTTGATGATCGGGCAAATGGACGAACAGCTCGAGAAAATGGTGACGGTTTGGACATCGACCATCCTTGACAATCTGGGAGATCCGATCACCCAGGCCAACATGGGGCTGCTGAAGAACGACGACCGCGAATCGCTGGACGCTTTCATTCGATCACGGGAACTGCCGATGCCGCTCGACAACAACTTCGTTCACGCCTTGAAAGAAGTGCTCTCCGGATTGATCAAGGTTTCCGTGACGGCGGCGGATGTGCGACAGGCTCTGCAAGTCGCCGGCGCCCCGGCCACACCGGCGGAGATGAAGAAACGCTTTGAAGAGTTCATCGACCGGCTCACCAAGGGGAAAGACCCGGCCAAGGTGCGGATCGTCATGGAATAAATCGTGACCGACGCGGATACGCATAAGATCAACAAGGATTATCACGATGGCCCAAAAACAATTGTTCGACTCGTTGCCGGAAGAACCGAGGCAGCCATCCGGTCCGGTGACTTGTTTCGGCAAGACCTTCGATAACGACGAGGCCCGTCGTACCCACTTCATCGAAGAGCTGCGCAAGAAGCTCCGGGATCCGAGATTCCGTGGGATCGAAGGCTTTCCCCTCGGCGACGACGAGGACATTTTGAAATGGAGCGATCCGCCGTATTACACCGCGTGTCCGAACCCGTGGATCGGCGACTTCATCGCTGAATGGGAGTCGCAAAAGCCGAAGCGGCTCAAGAACGATCAATACCATCGTGAGCCCTTCGCCGCCGATGTGAGCGAAGGAAAGAACGATCCGATTTACAACGCCCACTCCTACCACACGAAGGTGCCGTACAAGGCGATCATGCGGTACATCCTCCACTACACCGAGCCGGGCGACACCGTGTTCGACGGTTTTTGCGGAACCGGCATGACCGGCGTCGCCGCGCAGATGTGCGGCGACCGTCAAGTCGTCGAATCGCTCGGCTACCAAGTCAAGTCCGACGGAACCGTTTTACAGGAGGAAATCGATGAAAACGGCAAAAAGGTCTGGCGACCCTTTTCGAAACTGGGGGCTCGTCAAGCCGTCCTGAACGATCTCTCCCCCGCGGCGACGTTTATTGCGTACAATTATAACGCTCCGGTAAATCAGAACGATCTTCAGCGGAAGTTCAACCGGACGATAAGCGAGTTCGCCAAGCAAACCGACTGGATGTGGCACACCCTGCATTCCGATGGAAAAACCGTGGGAAAGATCAACTACGTTGTTTGGTCCGAGGTCTATTCCTGTCCGGGATGCTTGAAAGAATTCGATTATTACTCACACGCCTTCCAAACGCGGAAAAACGGGGAGGTTCAATACACACCGGAATTCCACTGTCCCGGTTGCGGTTCGCTTTGCGCCAAAAGTCCGTCAAAAAATTCTCCGGCGCACAAGTTGGAAAGGGTTTGGCAGACCGTTTTCGATCAAGAGCTCCAAAAGACGATTCGAACACAACAAAGAATACCGGTTGCTATCAATTACAGCGTCGGCACCACGCGCTTCCAGAAGTTTCCGGACGCTTCGGACTTGGCGGCCATTTCACGAGTCGAGCAACTTTCCGTTACGGCGAACATTCCGTCCGCGCGAATGCCGGAAGGGGACGAGGCTCGCAGAAACGACGACGAGGGAATCACTCACGTCCATCACTTTTATACCAGGAGGATTTTGGCCTCGCTTTCCATCTTGCAAGACATCGTCGGCGCCGACCCGCCATTGAATTTCCTGATAGGAAGCATGCTCCCCAAGCTGACGATACTGAATCGCTACATGCCGCAGCATGGCGGTCGAGCATTGGTCGGCCCCATGGTCAACACGTTGTATGTCCCACCGCTCAGTGTGGAAAACAACGTCATCGATCAACTTGAATTTCAGGCGAAAAAAATCGTTCAAGCGCTGACGCCGCTCTCCGGCTCGGTTCTGAGCACCCAGGCGGCTCAATCCCTACCGCTCCCCGAGGATTCCTTGGATTACCTGTTCATCGATCCTCCGTTCGGCGCGAACATCATGTACTCCGAATTGAGCTTCATCCGGGAGTCCTGGCTTAAAGTCGCGACGGACGCCGTCCCGGAAGCGATCGAAAACAAGTCGCAAAAGAAAACCATCGATGAATATCGTCGCCTCATGACAAAATGTTTCGCCGCCGCTTTTCGATGCCTGAAGCCCGGGCGTTGGCTGACGGTGGAGTTTTCGAATACGAAAGCAAGTGTTTGGAACAGCATCCAGAACGCGCTCTCGGACGTCGGATTCATCGTCGCCTCCGTTGCCGCGCTGGACAAAACGCGAGGCGGCCTGCACGCGATGCTCGGACCGACGGCGGTGAAGCAGGACCTTGTCATTTCGGCGTACAAGCCCAACGGAGGCTTTGAAGAGCGTTTCGAAAAAGAGGTGCAAACAGAGGAAGGCGTTTGGGAGTTTATCCGTACGCATTTGAAATATCTGCCGGTCACCAGGCCGCAGGGGACCC
>JAVBPI010000150.1:0-46256 GCA_031549705.1 Thermoguttaceae bacterium | reverse complement strand
GGAAAATTTTTGACAAGGAGAATCGACATGATCAGACAAATCGGAACGTGGAAACTGCGTTGGAAGATTTTCGCGATGGTCGCCGTGCTCTGCCTCGGAGCCGCGACGCTGACCGACGCCAAGGAAAAGAAACCGAAAAAGAGTGCCGCCGACATCCAAAAGAAAATCGACAAACTGCAAACCCAATTGCAGAAGGCGAAAGACGCGGAACATGGGGCGATTTACAAGCCGGAAAAGATGCCGTCGCAAGACGATGAAAGATTCCCAAAGAATTTTCCGTCGCTTAAATTCATCGGCGATTACAGCGGCATGGAAGGCGATAGGCCGATCGATTTTTCGCTCAACATCAGAGCGATAACTGCCGACGATCCGATCTTCAGCCGATCGACCGGTAAAAAATTTGAAGTCGATAGGATTGAATACACAATATCAAAGGAATTGTTCGCCACCGTTTATCGAGGAGGGTTTTCGAAAGACAAGAAGATACAAGACGACGTCTATCTCGGAAGGTTGAGATACGTCAATTCGAATGAATTGGAACTCTGTGTCGTCAAGCATTTCAAAGACAACGCCGACCAAAAATCCATTCCGGACGCCTTGAAAAAGCTGTCGGTCAAGGTGATCCGCGACGGCGACAAGGTCGTTACCTTGGAAATTCCGAAGAACGACGTCTGGGGCGAAATCCATGTGACGAGAACGGTGCGGGAAGCAAAGACGCTCCCATCGGCGCCCTTGCAGAAGGCGAAAGACGCGGAGGTGGAAGTTGGCATGATAAGCGTCCAAGTCTCGCCGGATGGAAAACGGCAACCTTATCCTCTCAAGCAAATCGTGGGAAAATATTCGGGAAAGTACAAAGACAGCGACCTCGAAATGCTCGTCTTCGACAAAAACATTGCCGGTTACGAGGTAATGATCCGTATGGACGATTACATCAGGGGAAGCGGAATGGCGGTGCTCGTCGACGAATCCGGCACTCCGATCGTTGCGGGAAAACCGGCTCACGGTTTGAAAGTCGAATATTCCACGCAGGAGAATCGATCGTCCGTCGTTCGTTTCAACGTAACGTTCAAGAAGGAAAACGACGACCTCACGGCCGAGATGAAAATCGAAAACACCGGGGAAATCGTCGCGCTTCGGAAGATCGTTTTTGAAATTCCCGACTGGTTTCTCAAGCGGGACAAGAACGGTGACGGAAATCTTACGCTGAGCGAATACGCCGACGGAAAACCTGTAACGGAAAGCATGATCCGGGAATTCGAAGGCCTCGACGCCGACCGCGACGGCGTGGTGACGACGGCCGAAGTGCAAAAATTCCTGGACCTTGTCGAAAAATATAAACAGGAACAAAAATCGGTGCCATTGCAGGAACCGACGGTCAAGCCCGACGTTGTGAAAGACAAGCTCGATCCGAAAACGGAAAAGAAAATGCCGCAACCGGGCGAGTTGCGAGCCGTTGAAATGAAAATCGATCCGACGCCGTTGGCGGATTCCGACGTGTTGGTTTTCGACGGCCAATGGAAGAACGAGAAAACCGGAGCCGACATCGCCGCCGGAACCGTTTTCAAGGGATCAAAAGGAATGTTTCGACTGACGGTTGAAAACGGATTGGGAAAAGTCCTGCTTCTCGACGGCAGTGGAGCGACCGGTGAAGGAAAATATGTACGGTTGAGCGACGGAGGACAGGCAATCGGAACATCGATGCTGCCCCGCAAAGAAATCCTCGAAGCACAGGCCGAAGAGTACGCCAGATTGTTAAAAAACACCGCAATCGTACAGGCCTATGCGATGACTGACTTGACACATACGGACGGGATCATCGCGGAACTTCAAAAACGGTTGGCCGATTCACCGGATGTACGGATATCCAAGGACGTGAAAACGAACATGCTCCTTGTCGTCGGAGACAAAACCGATCACGAAAAAGTAAAAGAGTTCCTCGCCGAAGTCCGAAAAGAACAAGCGGAAATTCGGAAGTCGATGAAAGACGAAGCATCGGAGTCGGCCGCCGTTCGTGTTGCCGCAGGGGCATTTCCGGGCCAATATCTCGGCACGGAAGGAAAGCATCGGATCGGCATTGAGATCGGAGACGGAAACACCCGTCCAATCACGATTTACGAGAACGGACTCCCCGGCAACGGTTATGATATACTGAAAGATAAAAAATATGTCGGCACGCTTCAGCTCAACGCTAACTTGATCAGCGGCAAGATGTGGTCGCCGATCACGTTGAAACAAAAATTCGTCGGTTCCCGTGAAGAACCGCTCGAACCGGAACTCCGCGAACTGAAGATGGCGATTGAACTGAAAGCCGAGAACAACGATATTGTCCTCGTCCTTAGCATTCCGAAGAACAAAATTTGGGACGAAGTCCGTGTTACGAAAACGTTGAAAGAAAAGTCATCGCCGCAGCATGGGGAGTTGCGATCCGTTGAAACGAAAATTGATCCGACCCCCTTGGCGGATTCCGACGTGTTGGTTTTCGACGGCCAATGGAAGAACGAGAAAACCGGAGCCGACATCGCCGCCGGAACCGTTTTCAAGGGATCGAAAGGAATGTTTCGACTGACCGTCGAAAACGGATTGGGAAAAGTCCTGCGTCTCGACGGCTTCGGAGCATCGGGAGAGGGGAAATACATATGCCTGAGCAACGGAGGGCAGGCGATCGAAACGTCGATTTTGTCGCGCAAAGTTCTTTCGGCTGTCAAAGCAGAGGTCGAAGAGCTGGCCACCAAGTCTCTTGCCGGTCGTTATCTCGGTCGGGAAGGGGACGACAAGATGGGAATGGTACTTGCTCCGTCGACGAAAACGGTCGGCGATTACGATGTTACCGTTTACGAGGACGGCCTGCCGGACGACGGACACGATCCGAACGATGACGACCGTTACGAAGGAACCGCGACGTTCAAGGACGGTATGCTTGAAATCCGCCTTGCGAAAAAATTCGACGAAGGACGTGAGGAGCCTGTCGAAAAGCCGTTGCAACATCTGACGGCAACCATCGGCATCGACACCGAGGGAAATGTGAAAATCGATATTCCCCGCAACGCCGAATGGGACGCCGTTCGGTTGGAAAAGCGGAAATAATCAATAGAGATTGAAACACGAGCCGGGACCTGCGGTCCCGGAGAACAGGGGCGACCTCAACACTCCGGGACCACAGGTCCCGGCTCGTGGTGTGTTACAATAACTACCACGCCAACGGTTCCCATGCCGGGGCGAGGACGTCGAGCAGTTTTCGAAACCGTTCGTATTTTTTGCGATAAATATCGGCGAGTTCGCGGTTCGGTTCGTGAACCTGTTCGATTTTCACCATGTCACGGCAGGCGATTTCGTACGACGGGGCGTCTCCGATGGCAACAGCGGCACAAATCGCGGCACCGAGACAGCCGAGTTCCGAACCGGCGGGAACCTCGACGCGGGTCTGAAAAATGTCGGCGAACATTTGCGTCCAAAATTTGCTCGCCGTGCCGCCGCCGGTCAAGCGGATCGTGTCCGGCTTCGGTCGGAATTTCAGCAGTTTTTCGACGTGCCAAACGTGTCCGAAAATGATCCCTTCGAGCACCGCACGAAGAACGTGTCCGCGTGTCTGGCGACCGTCGAGACCGAAGAGAACCCCTTTGCCGTCGAGGCTGACCGGCGAACCGTACAAATATGGCAGGAAGATCACCCCGCTCTCTTTCGGGCCGACTCTCGACGCCAAGTCGACGCAGTACGAATAAATGTTCGGCAATTTGTCGTTTTTCATTTCCAACAACTTGCCGTCCGCCTGAAAGAATTCCGTAACGATCCATTCGAAGTTGCTCGCCGAACTCGCGGAGCCTTCGAGCATCAGGTAATACCCGGGAATGCTGTACCGGCTCGTCATGAAAATGTCCGGGCTCACGACCGGCGTCTTCGAAATGTATTGATTGTTCCCCCACGTTCCGGCGACGAGACAGAGTTGCGTTTCGTCGACCATTCCGACGGCGAGTCCGCAAGCGTCGATATCGAACATCCCCCCGGCGACCGGCGTTCCGGCGACGAGACCGGTCCGTGCCGCGACATCCTTCGTGATCTTGCCGCAGAGGTCGCCTGAATTTCGTAACGGCGGCATCAAACGGCGTGTTACGGAAAGTCCCCAGGCGTCGAGCAACGCATCGTCGTAATCGCCGGTGCCAACGTCGATGAGCGAAGTTCCGGACATGTCGGACAGTTCCATGAACGCTTCGCCGGTCAGTCGGAAGCGGATGAAATCCTTGCACATAAAGAGCCAACGGGCTTTCGCGACGGTTTCCGGTTCGTTGTCGAGCAGCCAGCGGAGCAACGCGTTCGGCTGGGCGGGCCAGATCGCCTGCATCGTTTTCGGACGTAAATGTTCGAGAATGTTTTCTCGGTTCCAATCCTCGATGTATTTTCGTGCGCGACCGTCGGAGGAACCGATTCCGTTGCGCGTCGGGTTACCGTCGGCGTCGGCGAGAAAGAGTCCGTTGCCATGCCCGCAGCAGGCGACGCAGGCGATCGATTTCGGATCGACGCCGGAAAATCGGAGCACGTCACCGATTGCCGTTACGATATTTTCCCAGAGGGCGTTCATGTCGATTTCCGTCCAACCGCTCTTCGGATGCAGCAGCTTGTTCTTGACCGAACGGACCGCGACTTCTTTGCCGGAGCGGTCGAAGAGCGCCGCCTTCACCATCGTCGAACCGCAGTCGATGCCGAGATAATAGTTCATGGGCGCAATCCCTCGCTTACGCTTCGGGCTCTGTGTTTACGTTTATGCGGTAATCCCCTTTGTCAGCGTCATGAACGCGGTTTCGAGGTTGATCTCGTCTTCTTTGAACGAACGGATCTTGAAGCCGTGTTCGATTAAAATCGACGGCAAATCGCAATAGTCGTCGAGCCCTTTTTCCTTCGCCAGGGAAACGCGGAGAAACTTCTTACCGAATTGCGTTTTGATCTCGACCGACTGCACCGAGCCGTGCTGCTCAAGCAGCTTCCCGGCCTGGTCGATGTCGCCGACGACTTCGATGTTGATCACGAGATGGTCGCGGACTTTGCGCATCACCTCGGCGACGTCGGCGTTGACGAGCAGTTCTCCCCGTTCGATGATCCCGACCTTATTGCAGACGTCGGCGAGTTCCGGCAGAATATGAGACGAAACCATGATCGTCTTGCCGCGTCCGCCGAGCCGTTTCAATAATTCCCGCATCTCGATTCGGGCTCGGGGATCGAGACCGCTGGCCGGTTCGTCGAGGAGCAGGACCTGCGGATCGTGGAGCAGAACCCGGGCCAAACCGAGACGTTGCGTCATTCCACGGGACAAACTCGTCGCCAACGCTTCCCGTTTGTATCCGAGGTCGACCAAGTCGAGCATTTCGTCGCAGACTTTCTTCCGTTTTTCCCCTTTGATCCGATACGCGGCGGCGAAGAATTCAAGATATTCGATCACCTTCATGTCATCGTAGACGCCGAAGAAGTCGGGCATATATCCGACGAGCCGCCGGATTTCCTTCGGATGGGTATAAATCGACTTGCCGCAGACGTACGCCTCGCCCCAAGTCGGTTGGAGAAGCGTCGCGAGGATTTTCATCGTCGTCGTCTTCCCGGAGCCGTTCGGTCCGATGAATCCGAACAGATCCCCTTCGACGAGGTCGAGTTTGAGGTTTTTAACGGCGAACAGTTTGCCGTATTGTTTCGTCAGGTCTTCGGTTTTGATCATGGTCGCAGCATTGAGGCGCAAAAGCTCGAAAAAACCATTTTACTCCCGTTTTGTGAAAAAATCAACAACGAACCGCCGCGGAACAATCGGCAAATTCGTGATTCACGGAATATCCTGAATCTTTTAGCAACTGCTCCGGAACACTGTTCAACTCCGCCCGGTTTTGACGACAATATCGGTAGAGTTCCATTTTTCGTCAAGGATGTTTCGAATTCGAGCCGTATCATGAGTCTTTCGTCGATCAATAATTTTTTCGCCAATTCCACGTCGTTTTTCTCGTTCAACAAGGACAACAAGACGCTGACCGGGATGCAGAGTATCACGGCGGCGTACGCCAACGGCGCATTTCACGTTCGCCGGGAAACGACCTTGGACATTCTCGATCTCTCCGCGGAGGGACGGGATCTTTCGAAGCTGTTGACGCCGACCAACCCGATGGACGCGACCGAACCGGCCGACGACGTCTTGGATCCGACGGCGACCGACGACGTTACACTCGGCACACCGAACGACATTTCGGAGCAGCAGCGGGTCGAAATGATTCGAGTCAACAAGAACTCCGTGCTCGAACGGGTCAAGGATCTCCTCTCGGAAAAGGGGCTTGAGGTTCCCGACGGCCAGAAATTCGACTTGCGGGTCAACTTCCTTGACGGAACCATCGAGGCGACCGGAATCGACGATCCGGAACTGGCGGCCCAATTCAACGAAGCGTTGCAAGGGGACGGCGACCTGATCGCCCGGATGCGGAAGACCCGGGATGAACTCGGGATTCCAGACCGCGAAAACACGGTTCCCCGCAATTTCACGATCGGATTCGATTCGATGCTCGCAACGCCGGAGGACGCCGAACTGGAATACAACATCGACGTTTATGTCCACGAACCGATCCAGGTCGAATCCGAAACCGCCGCCGTGACGGATGAGGAATCGGAGCAGGCCGCCGCCGAGGAATCGAGCGCCGACCAGAAGAAGAACATTTACGCCCAACTTCCGACGTTCCAGTATTCGATCATGCTCACGAACAAGCCGAAACAGGCTCCGACGGTGGTCGACCTGATCGAGGAGCCGAAGAAGAACGACGAAACCAAGTCCAAGGACGAAGAAGAGGAAGAACAACTCGGTACCGACCCGTTGGATGAAAACGAAGAAGACGCCGCCGCGTAAATCAACGAGCGCCCCACGAGCCGGGACCTGTCGGTCCCGACTCCGATTCTTTTCATTCACGATCGACGCTCATCCGTCCTCTCTTTTCGTCCGTATTTCGACGACGGTTTTGACGATCAACGTGATGATCGCAAGCATGGCGAGCACCGACGCCAGCGCGAACGGAGCGGACTTCGGATACTCCTGGTACGCTAATTCGATTTGCAGCGGCAGTGTCATTGTCACGCCGCGCCGGTGTCCGGATACGACGTAAACGGCGCCGAACTCTCCCATGGCACGGGCGTTACACAAAATCGCACCGTAGAGGAGCCCCCATTTGATGTTCGGAAGTGTGACCCGCCAGAAAATCTGCCAGCCCCGGGCACCGAGAACGCGGGCGGCCGTTTCTTCCTCGTTTCCCTGGGCTTGCATGATCGGGAGCAATTCCCGCACGACAAACGGGGCGGTCACGAACATCGTCGCCAACACGATCGCCGGAGTGGCGTAAAGGATTTTGATATTGTGCGATAAAAGCCAACTGCCGAGCGTGCTTTGCGTACTATAAAGAAAAACGAACAACAAGCCGGCGATGACCGGCGAAATCGCGAACGGAATATCGATCAGCGTGAGGAAAAACCCCTTTCCTTTGAACTCGAACTTGCCGAGACACCACGCCGCCGCGACGCCGAACGCGATGTTCAACGGAACCACGATCGCCGCCGTGAAAAGCGTCAATCGGATTGCGGCAAGGGAGTCCGGTTTCGTCAGCGATTGCCAAAAAACGGCGATTCCGTCCGAAAACGCTTTGACGAACACCGACAGCAGCGGCAACAGCAGAAAAAGTGCCAAAAACCCGACCGCGAGAAAGATCAACAGCAGCCGTACCCAGAGCGGCTCCGTCGTCGCTTCGCGAATTTGCCGGTGTTCGTGTTTGACGATATGTTCGATTTTCATGGCGTTAGCCGCGGCGCCGAGCGACGCGCGGAATTAGGGTTTGCCGTTTGGAATCGCGTCGGGGTCCGACGCGGCTAAACGGTACATGACGACTTTCGCTTTGTAATCGTCTTCGAGGAAGATCACGTATTCGCCGTTTTTGCGTTTGTGTGCGGAAATACATTCACGCATGTCCTGCAATCCGATTTCGCCGACGGTTTTCGGGTCGGGCTCCATCCACCCGACCGGCGAAGCGTCGTCGGCGCGGAGCACTTCGACGTGTCCCGTCTTAAAACCGGACTCCTTCGACGCCCCGGTATACGGCACGAAAATGTAGTCTCCGGCGACGTCGAAGCCCATCGGCTCACACGATTCGTGTCCTTTCGACCCGGAAACGTACGGCAACACTGTCTTCCACCGCAATTTCTTTTCGCCCTTGAGAAAATTGTCGTATCGGCAAATCACGGGGCCCATCGGCTTCCAATGCTGGTTCTTGTGTTCGACGCCGTCGATCGTCGCGCAGCCGCCGAGATAGAGCATATCCGTTTCAGGAATGTACCGAATCCGTTTGACCTGCTTGAACTCCGCCGGATGCGGGAAGAGTTCCATGTGTTCGAAATTCCAAATCGGATTGCCGATCTTGTCGAGCCCCTGATACAGAAACCGCCGGAGTCCCTTGTCGAGCGTCGCCTGCCAGATATCCCCTTTCGGTTCGATGCACCAACCTTCGATCCGCGGAGCTTCTTCTTCACGGGACGAAAATTCCTCCTGCGACATGGCGAGTTCGGCGGTTTGCGAATACCGGCCTAATGTCGATTGCATAAGAGCCAGAGTATCCGAAAGGGCGGATACAAATTCATCCTCGCTTTCAAATGGCGCGTCTGAATTGGTCCAGATCCATTCCCCCTTTTTCGGTTGGCCGGGAAGCCAGTCAACGGGTTCGCTGCCGTCACGTAATTTGTAGTGTTGCGGCGAAAAGAGAACTTTCGCTTCGACCGGAATCTTGTCGTCTTTCGCATGAAGATCGTAAACCTGAAGTCTCGTTGAATTCATGTCGCCGACGAACAGGAATTTTTTGCCGCCGAGATTCCTCACCCATACCGGTCCGGAATCCTTGATATTCAATCGGGGATCGCGGTACAAAAATTCGCCGTTGTCCGGCAGCCCCGATGTCATGAAAACCGAATTCGGCCGAAACGCCGTGCTGCCGAGAAACGTCCACTCCTTGCCGGGTTCTTTCGACCAGTCGATTTTGTAACGTTCTTCCTTCGTGTAAGCGACGGTTTCGTCGTCGGGGTCAAGCGTTGCGCAATCGATGAAACAGAGTCCGTAAAGCCGCCAGTTCAGTTTCCGGCGACTCCATGATTCCACGACCTTGGGACTCAGACCGAGACTCTTCATCAACGGCGAGTTCACGTCGGCCGATTCCGATGTCGAGGCATACGATTCAAGGATCGTGCCGCCGCCGTTGGTCGACCAATCCGAGGCGACGTAAACATTTCCTTCGGCGTCGCAGCCGATTGCCGTGATGTTACGAAAAACGAAATCGTCGTAAATTCCTTGCCTGATTTGCGAGACCCCCGGCCAGCCGATCCCCCATTCCGCGGCGACATAATCGGAACCGTTTTTATTGAAAACGATGATCGACAGCAACGTTCCCGCATCCGCAACGAGCAAACGTCCTTCGTTGTCGAAACAAAACGCTGAAGGAACGACGGAAACAGGATGTGTATTTTTGCTTTCGTCCGGAGGAGAAAACGAAATGTTTTTCGACGTGAGTTTTCCCTGGCGATCGAAAACGACAAACCATTCCGCAACGTCCTCCGAATCCGTGAGAAGACCGTGGGGAAGCATCCAGAGATTGCCGTCGGGATCCATCGCGATCGGGCCGGCTTTTCCCTTGAATGTTTCCGGGAGCGGCCAAGCGGCAAGTTTTTTCATCGACTCGGCGTCGTAAATCTCGATGCGGTTTTCGAGCGGGTTCGAAACGTACAGTTTTTCGTCGTCGGCCCAGAGCCCCGTGATGTAACCGGTTTCCGTTTCCGCGACGGGGACTTCGTTTACGACGAGAAACGATTTCGGCAGCGTGTCCCCTTTTCCCCCTTTGCCGTGATCGAACGGAGCCCCCTTCGTCGGTGCTTCTCCCGGAGCGCCGCGTAATCGTCGGGAGACGCCGTGCCAATCGGAACCCTTCGGCGGCCAGGTATCGGCATCGACCAATCCGCCCCCTTCATTATTTCCCCGAAGAGCGATGTAGACATATTTATCGTTCACCGCGACCGCCTTGCCGCCGTTGAAACCCCAGCCGTGCGTGTGTCCGGCGTGACCGAGCATCTTGCCGTCCTTGTACATCATGCAGTTGCCGCCCCCTTCTTCCCACGGAACGTTCGTGTAAACGGTTCCGTCAGGCGTTACACAAATCGCGGCGATGTCCTGCTGCACCCATTGCCCTTTGCCGGTCTCCGGATTCAAGCCGCCGTAACTGTTGCCGATCCATGACGTACGGTAATTCTCAAAACGCTTCGAACCGTTCGGGGCGATCACTTCGGCATGGAGCGTGTTCGTCACGAAAACGAGGAGCAGAAGAATCATTCGTTTCATTGTCAGCCGCGTCGCCGAGCGACGCGTTGAACGGGGTTGACATTGGCACAGGGGGAAGCGCGTCGGGAGCCGACGCGGCTAACGGCGTCTCCAGAGTTGGACCATGTTGATCAAAAACATGAGCGTGAACGACGCGGCGAGCATCGTGATCGCGATGGCGGTCGCCGCCTTGATACCGTCGTCTTCAAGGAGCGACGCGGCGATGACGTGCGAGACGATTTCCGTTTTCATCGGCTCCATGCCGACGATGAAAATCACGGAGCCGTATTCCCCCAAAGCCCGGGCGAACGCCATCGCGAAACCGGTCACGAGCGCGGGGAACACCGTCGGAAAGATAACGTACACGAACGTCTGCAAGCGGTTCGCTCCGAGACTCGCGGCGACTTCTTCGAGCTCCCCTTCGATGTCCTGGATCGCCGGTTGCATCGCGCGGACCACGAACGGCAACCCGATAAACGTTAGCGCAACGAGAACGCCGAGTCGTGTTCCTTCGACCTGGAACGGGAGGAATCGGCCGATCCAACCGTGCTTGGAGTAAATCTCGGCCAGCGCGATTCCCGACACGGCGGTCGGCAGCGCAAAGGGGAGATCGACCATGGCGTCGACGAAGCGGCGGCCCCAAAATTTGTAACGGACCAACACCCAGGCGACGATGAAGCCGAACACGGCGTTCAACGACGCCGCCAGAAACGACGCGCCGAACGTCAACTTGAACGCCGCGACGACGTCCGGTCGGGAGATCGTCTTCCAGAAAAATTGCGGCGTCAGCCCGATCGCCGTCGCGAAGAGTCCCGACAACGGCAACAGGATGACCAAACTGAGATAAACCACGGAGAGCCCCAACGTCAGGCCGAAGCCCGGGATCACGCTCCGCCGGCGAAAATTCGATGGCATGAAAAAGTTGCGTCAAAAAGGGCGCGGAGTACCGGCTAAATTTACTTGACGTTTTCCAAGCGGATTTGGTCGAAGATCGCGTCGCGGTTGAAGTGTTCCTTCTGCACCGCGGCCCAGGAACCGAACACCTCCGTGATCGTGAAGGTTTCCACTTTCGGGAAGATTTCCGCGAACTCTTTCATCACCTCCGGATTCGACGGCCGGTAAAAATTCTGCGCGACGATCCGTTGGCCCGCCGGTTCGTACAGGAACTTCAAGTATTCCTCGGCAATGTCACGGGTTCCCTTGCGGTCGACGACTTTATCGACCACGGCGACCGGCGGCTCCGCAAGGATCGTGATCGACGGCACGACGATTTCGAACCCTTCTTCCGGCTCCATTTTTTGGAAATAGAGCGCCTCGTTTTCCCATGCCAGCAGCACGTCGCCGCTCTTGTTGCTCACGAACCGTTGCGTCGAACCACGGGCGCCGGTGTCAAGCGCCTTGGTGTGCTTGAACAGCTCCTTCATGAATTCGCGGGCTTTTGTCTGAGCTTTGGCGACGTCGTCTTTTTTCGCCGGATCGTTGATCGCTTTCAAGTCGCCGAGCTCTTTTCGCAACACATATCCCCACGCCGCCAGGTAATTCCAGCGGGCGCCGCCGGACGTCTTCGGATTCGGCGTGATAATCTCCACGCCCGGCTTGAGAAGATCGTCCCAGTCCTTGAGCGACTTCGGATTCCCCTTGCGGACCATGAACACGATCGTCGAGGTATACGGACAACTGTTATGCGGCAAGCGCCCTTGCCAATCTTCCGGAAGGAGCTTCGCCTTCGTCGCGATTTGATCGATGTCATGCGACAAGGCCAGCGTCACGACGTCCGCTTCCAGACCGTTGATCACGCTTTGCGACTGCGCCCCGGAACCGGCGTGCGCTTGCGTCACGCTAACGGTTTCCTTCTTCAGTTCCTTCCAGTGCTCGACGAACCGTTGGTTATACTTCTCGTAAAGCTCCCGTGTCGGATCGTACGACACGTTCATCAGTTCACGGGTGGGACCTCCCCCCGACTTTTTCTCCGAACAGCCAAGAAGAGACAGGGCGACCATCAAGACAACCGACCAACAGGCGAATTTGCTCATGTTTCGTAATTCGTGGTTCGTGGGGCGTGATTCGTGGATACTCGACTATTATACCGTTTTCACGCGTTGCATCCAGTAATGCCTCCAAGACCCGACCGATAGGGAGGGCTTGGCCGGGAGTACCCTCCCCATCGGTCAGGTCTCTATGTCCGGCTGCCAAAGATTCCAGGAAAATAAACTGGAGAAACCGCGCCGTTTTTGCCGATTAATCCGATTGTAACAGCATATTGAACGCACCGGAACTTCGGTTCTCGGGCTAAACGATGAAATACACACCGGCTTAATAATGTTTCTCAAACGATTCATTTTTTTGATTTTGCTGATCTCGGTCGTCTCGGCGACCGGTTGCGAGATCATGCCGGTGACGCGGTACAAGCCGACGCTGCACAATCCGTTTCCCCAGTTGACGAATGTTGCCGTGGTACCGTTTTACAATTTGACGGGAAATAGCAAAGTTGACGGTCGGGAGTTCGCCCGCTGTTATGCTAACGAGCTGCAGCGTGTTCCCGGTTGGAACGTGATCGCCAACGAGCTCGTCAATCAGGCAATGCTCAACAACGAGCTGCACGAGCTCAAATCGGTCGACGACATTCGCTATCTTGCCCAAATCCTCAAGGTCGACGCCATCGTGATCGGAAAGATTCACGACTTCACGATCAACTATCCGCCGCGTGCGAAGCTCCAGATCGAATGGTACTCGGTCAATCCGTACCTGCATCCGATTCCGGTCGGCTACGGTCTGCCGTGGGGCACGCAATTCGAAGCGGAGATTCCGGGAAAAATCCAGCTCCTCGCCGAAAAAGAAATCGCAACCGCTCAATTGGCGACGCAGACGCCGGAATACGAACCGATCAAGCGGCTCTCTCCCGAAGAGCAGGAACAACAGTTGATGTTGCAAAAGCTGGAAAACCAGCGTCGAGGCCGACAACCGGAATCGGATCAGCCGAGAAAAGAAGCAAAGAAAGAGAATCCGATTCGACTCGCCTCGGCGACAATGCAGGGGGTCCCGAACAATGTCGACGTTTACAATTCGTCGGACGAGTCGCGGTTCCAGCAGATTGCGGAGTACCGTCAAAAGCGGTTCAGCGACGAAAACATCCTGTCGACCGGCGTTCCGTTCGTTCCGGAGGCGCAACCGATTTCCCAAGAGGAGCGGAAAAAATCGGTTTATGAAATCGATCCGTCGATTCCACATCCGTTGCAGCGGGGACCGTGGGCGACCGAATGGTCCGAAACGAATCAGCAGCCGCTTGCCCAACAAGCCAAACAAGATCCGGGCACTTATCAGGGAACTTACCAAGGATACCCGATGCCCCCGAATTTGACGCCGGAGCAGATCGAACAGTTCGGTTGGCTGAACCAACAAATCGCGGCGGTTCAAAACCAGTATCCGCTCATGCCGGGAATGCCGGTCGAAGGACAACCCGGAATGATCATGGGAGAACCGGCCCGCTTCCCCGGCCTGCCGGGAGATTGGCCCGATCCGCGCGGCCTGATTCCCGAAGGTCCGGAACCGGAACGCCCGGTCCGCAAAGTCAAGAACAACGGTCCGATCCTGACACATACCGCGATGTACAACGGAAACGACAGCGAATTCATGCAGGCGCTGCAGGATTACGACTTCCTGTTCCGGGACGACAAACGAATCGCCAGCAAACAATCGCTTTTGAATAACCGCACCGAGTTTATCAGTTTCTGCTGCCGCATGCAGATTTGGGAGATGTTCTCCGCCCGCGGCGGAGCCGGCCGCGCCGAAAAAGTCGTCCGTGAATGGAAACTTTGGCAAGGCGGAAAAAGACCGTATTAGTTGATAGCTGAGAGTGGATCGTGAAGAGTAAGGAACACGAGCCGGGACCTACGGTCCCGGACCTTGCGGAAAAACCTGGAAAATATCCGGGTTGGTCAAACAATTCCGACATGGCATTCGTAATAAACCGAGTCTTCTGTCCCTTACTCTCCACGATCAACTCTCCGCTATCAACTACTTTTAAGGAAACACGTCGAAACGTCCGATAAGGAGATAGACGTGATTCCATGCCTGCGTCCTTTTTTATTGGAAAGACTTTTGTCATGGACCACAACGTCGAAATGGTAACGCTGCCGCTCACTAACGAACACATCAATAAAGGACAGGCCGCCGTGAATCAAGATGTCAACGTTCTGGCATTGGTCAAAGGAGAAGAACGCTACGTTTTCCTCTACACCGAAAGCAATCGCGCCGAAACGCTCCGGGTCCTCGGACGGTACGCCTCCAATCCGGAGCTGAGCTTTACCTGGTACGACGCCGCCGTCCTGAGCCAAAAGATTCGCCAAGAGAGCCAACAGCAGGCGAAAGCGAAACAGGATCTCGCGTCGTCGTCCCGTTACCATCTCCCGCTCGGAACGGAAAACGATTTCTAAGAAATCGGCGGTAGGTTGCCGACCGCCGGGCGGCAACGTCTGGTACTCCAGACTCGAACCAAGTTCAAGTGCGGAGTACCACACGCGACCGCTCGGCGATCGGTCGCCTACCTCCGCTAACCGACGAACGCTTCGTCTTCTTCCAGAATCGACACCGGACGGTGTCGATGTTCGATCTCTCGAATCTTTTCGAGCCGATGTTCGTGGCGGCCCCCTTCGAACGGGGTTTCCAGCCACCGTGTCACGATCCGCAGACCGGAAACATCGCCCAACATGTCTCCGGAGAGACAGAGCACATTGGCGTTGTTGTGACGTCGGCTGAACTCCGCCATCAATTCGTTATGGCACGGAGCCGCTCGAACACCGGGATATTTGTTGGCAACCACGCTCATGCCAATGCCGGTGCCGCAAATCAGAATGCCGAAATCGGCAAACCCACTGCTGACTTCTTGAGCGACCGTCGAGGCGATGTCGGGATAGTCGGTAATTTCCTCCGACGCAAACGTCCGCAAGTCGAAACGGGCATCTTTCGAAAGATGCTCACACAAAACACGGTACAACTCTCTTCCTCGATGATCACTTCCAATCGCCAGTTGCATCGATCTTTGCCCCTCTATCTCTTTCTGTCGAAACTGCCACAGTTAGGCAAATGCCTCGCCTACTGTTGCAGAGAATTGTAGTCATCCTGAGCGAATCGACAAGGGGAATTTGGCCGAGAATCGCGAAATTTTATCCCATGGAGAACCGGACCTCACAAAATGGTAAAAATCCGCGAAATACGAAAAAACAAATTTTTTTCATGCTTCTTTTTTTCGATCTTTCTTGTACAATGGAAGGGCTTGTTTTCGTGCCGCTTCGGAACCGCACCGCAATTTCGTCTTCCCACCCATTCACCAAGGAGCTTGAGCGATGTCTCCCAATGTACAACAAGTGATCGACCGACTTGACCAGCTTCGTCAAAAATGGTGGGTATTCACGCTCCTCAGCTCGGCGGTTTGGGCGGCCAGTGCGTCGCTCGCCCTGTTTCTGGCGATTGCGCTGCTCGACTCCTTTTTCCGGTTTCCGCAATCGGTGCTCGGAACCGGGCTCGCTCTTTGGCTTGTTGCGACCATCGGGCTTATCTGGTTCGTGATCCGCCGAATTTTGATCAGCCAGCGTTCCTTGGAAGGAACCGCCCGGTGCGTCGAAACCGAGAATCCGGAACTCGAAAGTAATCTGATCAACCTCGTGCAGCTTTCACAGGACGAACGGAACGTCGATAAGGATTTCTGCCGCGCCGCCGTTGAACAGGCCGCCAGCAAAGTCAGCGGATTTCCGTTCGACAAGCTCGCCGTTCGTGAAAGCCGATTCCGACGGTTTCTCTATTCGCTCCAAAACTCCCGCGACCTTGCCGAGGCGTGCGGCGTTCTCGGATTCCTGCTGCTCCTCTCCATTCTCGGAAGTTCGCTCCTTCCGAACTGGAGCTCCGCTGCCGGTCGGCTCACTAAACCGTGGGAATTCGTGCCGTCCGTTGGGAACGTGAAAATCGATCTCAAACCGGGGAACACCGAAGTTCTCCTCGGAACACCGCTGGAGGTGATCGCCGACACCGACGAACCGGTTTCGCCGATGCCGCTCTCCGCAAGACTCTTCCTGATGCCGGAAGGAGCGGACAAAGAAGAGCAGTATCCGCTGATTGCGTCAACCAACGAGCCGGAAGCCGCAGCTCCGACGGAATCGGAATCGGGACCGCAGGTCCCGGCTCGTGTTAAGAAGCAATACACCGTGACGATTCCGGTGATCGCGAAACCGGCGACTTACCGTGTCGAGATCGGCGACTCCCAAAGTCCGAAATACATGATCAAAGTCCTCGAAAAGCCGACCGTCGTCGACGCCGAGGTGACGTATACCTATCCGCCGTACATGAAGCGTCCGCCGAATACCGTGACGCTCCGAACGGCTGACCTTGCCGCTCCGCAATACTCGAGCGCCCAGCTTCGGATTCGGTCGAGTGTTCCGATTACAACGGGGCGGCTCGATTGGGATGGCGGCGGCGTCATCGGCGACGTTGCCGACAACGGAAATTCCCTCGTTGCCAAAGTCGACATGCTCCGAACCATGTCGTATAAAATCCGGCTCCAAAAGGACGGTTTCGAAGATCCGGCTCCGCGTTTGAACAATGTTCGAGTCGACATTGATCGAGCTCCGACCGTCGAAATGGTCCGTCCGACCGCTGAAGTTGCAATCGGTCCCGGCCAGAGCGTTCCGATCGCCGCAAAGTTGACCGACGACTTCGGAATCTCCGCCGTTTGGCTCGAAGCGAAAGTCCGTGAAACCGGCGCCGACGTTCCCGCCGAAAAACCGGGTGCCGCTGCGTCCAAAGGAAAGGAAGCCGGCGTCAAGAAGATTTACGAATGGACGATTGATGAAAAGAACCAACCGCTCCTCGAAAACGCCGAGTACACGCTCCAAGTCAACGATTCGCTGGCGACGCCGGGACAAACATTGATGGTCCGCGTCGTCGCTTTGGACAATCGGGCTTACACGAATCCGAGCTGGGGAATCGACCTGAAACCGCAGGAAACCGCCGGTCCGTGGCGGATGATCAAGGTGATCGACAAAAACGAAGCGGTTAAGGAGACGCAAGCCCAAATCGGAACGCTCCGCGATTCGCTCCGCAAATTGATGGAAAAACAGATTCGCAACCTCGTTCGTACCGGTTCGCTCGGCCATAAAAAGACGCTGGACGAACGGGCCGCCGTCGCCGCCGAAGACCGGACCAATCAGGTTGAAATCTCGAAGGAAGCCGCTCGAATCGTCAAGTCGATTCCCGCCGACGGCCGCGCGGAAGACCAAATGATCAAGCGAGATCTCAACAAATTGGCGTTCACCGAAATGACGCAAGCGGTCGAAGCGGCAGACCTTCTCACGAAGTCGACGACCGTCGAAGCGTTCGACGCCCCGGCGGCAACGCTCGGCAACCTGCAAAGCAAAATCGGCGAAGCGCTTCGGAACATGATCGGAATCGCCCGCAACGCCGAAACCAAGGCGCTCGCTGAAATGGGACACCGGAACGAAGACGACTTGCCGGACGACGTGAAAAAGAAAATGGAAAGCCTCAAAAATGCGATCGACGAAGCGGTCGAAGCGCAACGAAAAGTCGTCGAGGCGGCCCAGAATCTCAACAAGGAAAACGTCGAGGACTTCTCCGAAGAGGAAGAACAACTTGCGAAACAGCTCCAGGCCGCCCAAGACGCTTGGGAGAAATTCCAAAACGAACTGAACACCGACTTGAGCAAGCTGCCGTTTCAGGACTTTGCGAACGCTTCGCTGCTCCAGGAAATGGTCGAGATTCAAACCGAGCTCAACAAAAGGAACGGCGACGCCGGCGACCTCGAAAAGTGTGCCGAAATCGCCGTGCCGCTCGAACAGCTCGGAACCGAAATGGCCGAGGAAATCACGTCGAACATGGAAAAATGGCTCCCGGACACGAGCGACCGGGAACGCTGGTCGCAAGAGGAAACCGTCAACGACGACGAAAAAGAGGCCCCGATGGCCGAACTGCCGCTCGAACTCGAAGACCTCATCGGCGAACTGAGGGAAGAAGAAGACGATCTCTTCGACGAAATGGAAGATATTTCGTCGAGCATGATCGACTCGCTCGACAAAGGGGCCGGTTGGGACGCTTTGGACGGGCCGATTTCGAACAACTCCGCGAAAGGCGTAACGGGAAACCGGTTGCCGAACACGAACGAAATCGCGGGGCGCTCCGGTGAAGGCCGCTCCGGTAAGGCCGGCGGTGAATTCGTCGGCGAAGAAGCGGTCGGTAAAGGGGGCCGCAACACGCCGACCCGGTTGACGCCGGATCCGTACCAAAAAGGTCAGATCAAGGACCACAGCCGTGACGCCGTCGGCGGCGCGACCGGTGGTGGAAAGGAAGGGGGCGAAACCGGTGAAGGTCTCGAAGGTCCGCAAGCCCGCAACCGTGGCGACCGCGAACGGAACCGTCTCCCCGGCAAACAAGCCGATTTGCGTAACAGAGCGGAGGGAATCGACCTGAATCACATGAAAGTGATGGGCTTCCACAACACCGATCTCGAAAAAATGAAAGACGCGATGTCGCAAGTCGAAACCGATCTTCGCGGTGGTCGTTATGCGAATGCGCAACGACAACGCAAGGTGATGCTCGATTCCGGCGAAGACGTCAAGAAGCATCTCGGCGGCGACTTCTTCGTGAAGGAAGACAGCACGCTAAACCTTCCGACGAACATTCAGGAACAGCTCGTCTCCGGTTTCGACGATCCGTCGCCGGCCGGTTGGGAGTCCGTCAACAAGGAGTATTTCAAAAAACTCTCTGAAGGAACCGTCGCCCAATAACAGGGACGGTAATTTGAACGCTTGCGTTTTAGCCGGTACTCCGCGTTTGCGTGCTGATGAAACGCGGAGTACCGGCTAAACGATCATGCTTGTTCTTTATCCCAGCTACAGTTTCGAAACTCTTTCAACCGACCGCGACGACGCCGAGGCGAACCAGCTTCTCTCGGCGTGGTCGGCTCTCTTTCATCCGGCGCTGCTTGAAAAAGCGACGAGAATTCCCCGTTGGGAAAGCGCGACCGGCTGTTCGTACGAAATCGACGACGATCTTGTGATCGTTCCGCCGTGTTGCGAAGAACTCCTCCCCCCCGACTGGATCGAACGCCAGGAAAAACGGGGAAGCACCGTTTTTCGTAACCTGGCCGACCGCGACGAAATGCTCGACCGGTTCCTCCCGGAGCTCGGCGTCGCCGACCACGGTTTCGATCCCGAATTCGTTGCGAATTTCCTCGCTCTCGGAACCGCGTATTTCCTGACCGACCTGCTCGTCCGACAGCTCCGATACATGAGCATGCTGGACGACACGAAGCTCGCCGAGCAGGTTTTCGAATCGATCAAGGCTTATCGTAACGGCGACACGGAAAAGTCGACGGAGCAGCTCAAAGCGGCGTTCGAGTCCGTCAGCGAATCGAAGGAATACTTCTATCCGACGCAATCCTATCTCCTCGAACTGACGCTCCTGAAGCCGTCGACGTTCGGTGAGCCGTTTCGAAAATTACTCGCCGAACGGGATCGAATCAACCTGTTCGTTTCGAGCCGCGACTTGAAAAACCTCCCGGAAGCCGACCCGGAAAGCTTTGCGGCCCTGAAATCCGCCTGCGAAGCGGGGAAGGTCCAATTCATCGCCGACGATTTCTGCACGAAATCGCTTCTGGCGTATCCGCTGCTCGACGCCGCCCAAAAAATTCTGGACGGAAAGTCGGTTTACACAACGCTTTTCAGCGTTCAACCGACGGTGTTCGGAAAGCTCGGAACCGGTTTGAATCCGTTCCTGCCGCAACTGCTGAACCTTTGCGGATACAAAGGCGCCATCCATTTTGCGCCGCTGGACGGTTGGAAGATGAAGGAGCAGACGCAAAGCAAAATGATTTGGAAAGGGGACGACGGCTCCAGGCTCGACGCCTTGATCCGCTACCCGATGAACGCGACGTCGCATCGGGATTTTTTCGATTTGCCGAGTCGCCTCGGGCATATCATCGACTCCGATCACGCCGCAACGGCGGTCTTCGCCCGATTTCCGGGACAAAAAAGCCGTTGGCTCGACGACCTTCTCCGGATGGACCGCTTTTCACCGGCGCTGGGGGTGTTTTGCGGAATCGACGACTATTTCAAGAGCACCGAACACGCCGGAACCGTCACGCAAAACGGATTCGGAAAATATCCCGGCAATTCCCTTTCCACCGCCGTCCTGGAGGGGGACGACGATCCGGTCTCGTTTTGGGCCGGGTTCTATCGGGAGGAACACGTCGAGAAGACGAACCGTTCCACGATCCAAACGCTTTGCGCCGTTCTCGGTGTTTTTGAAACGGAATTCGACAAGGAAACCGCGACGCTGGCCAAGGCGGTCTGCGGCGACGCCTCCGAAAACGTTTCTGTGCAAAAACCAATCTTCCTCGCCAATCCGTGGAGCTTCCCACGCCGTGTCCATCTCGACGTCTCCGATTGGACCGAGCTTCCACCCGAAGAGAAACCGATCGTTTTAGCGCGACAGAAAAAAGAACACAAGGAAATCGTCGTCGACGTTCCGCCGCTCGGTTATGTCGTGGTCGAACCGCCGTCGAAATCCGCTGGAACCGACGACGATCCTCAACCGGCGCAACGAAAACAACCGAAATCGTTCCTGGCGTCGCTCTTCGCCAAGCCGACGGCCCGAACGATTTCGAAGTCGTCGAAGCCGCTCATCGAAAAAGTCGAACAAAAAATCGACGCCCAATCGACCCGGACTCTTTATCGTCTCCAAAACGAGTATTTCGAAGCGAACATCGACGCAACCATCGGGATGCTGCGGTCTCTCTTCACGAATGAACACCGGCATAACCGGCTTTCGATGCAACTCGGCTACCGGATGCCGAAAGAACTGCGTGCCAAGGATTTTCGTAACGAAGACGATCCGAACCGGGGGTACGCCGGGATGGCGGCCGACGAAATCGTCGTCGAGCAAACCGGCCCGATTACCGGACGAATTCGAATTTCCGGCCGACTCGTTTGCCCGGACGGTTGCATCGCGGCAATGTTTATCGAAACGTTAACGGTTCGTCGCCTGAGTCGGGTGATCGAATGCGAGGTCGAAATCGATCCGAAGATGCCGGCGGGGGATTCGCCGTGGGATTCGTATTACGGTGTTCGATTGGCATGGAACGACAACACGTTGGATGTCCGCGGCGGCGTTGGGAACGGCTCTCATCCGTTGACGGCGGACCTGTTGCAGGCCCCGCAGTTCGTCGATTTGCGCGGCGAAAAGAATTCGCTGACGCTCCTTTCCGGCGGCCTGCCGTTTCATCGCAAGTTCGGCGAACGACAGCTCGACACGATTTTGATCGCCAAGGGGGAGACGGCGACCCGTTTTCGTTTCGGAATCGGCGTCGATCTCGCATATCCGGTTCCGGCGTCGCTGCAATTCCTCGAAAATCCCGCCCTGCTGGTTTGTCCGGCGCCGAAAATTCCGAAACGAAAATCGTCCTGGTTGTTCCACGTCGACGCCAAGAACGTCGTCGCGCTCCGTTGGGAACCGCTCGTCGAAGACGGCAAGCGGAGCGGTCTGCGTGTGTTCCTTTTGGAGACCGAAGGCCGTCGCGCCCATTTTCCGTTGCGTTCTTTTTTGCCGTTACGGAAAGCTGAAGCGGTCGACCTTCTCGGTGAAACGATCAAAGAGATCAAGGTCGACGGCGACGCCGCGCTGATCGACATGCACGAGCATCAACTCCTGCCGTTGGTCTTGCGATTTGCGTGAGCTTTTGACGTTTTCACCTCGGCGGGGGACGTTTCGGGAATTTCGGCAGGAACGGGTTGTTCGTTTGTTCCTCCGAGGTCGCGGCGGCGTCCGATTCGCCGATCACGGCGGCCAAACCTTCTTTGGCGTCGTCGCCGCTGATCTCCGTAACATTTCCATCCGTTGCGCCGACGACGACGTCCAAGGGTTTCACGCGTCCTTCGGCAACGGCGATCCAGATGCGTCCCTTTCCCCCGCTCTTGTCGAGATGTTCGTCGAGAATGTTCGCGTCGACCGACGGATCGAGTTGCGTGGAGTCGGGGGACCACCGCAGCGCGGCGTTCGGAACCAGCAGCACGTCCGCCTTTCGGTCGATTTCGAAATGGACGTTCGCGGTCAAGTAGGGGAGCAGTTTATTGCTCGAATTATCGGTCGTCACGACGACGGTAAACGTAACGACATTTTGCGTCATCTGCGCGTTCATCCGAATTTGCGTAACGGTTCCGGTGAAATGGTCGTTCTCGTAGGCGTCGACGGTGAATCGGACCGGCATGCCGAGTCGGATGCGGCCGATGTCCGCTTCGTTGACCGACGTCCAAACCTCCATTTTGGTCAGGTCCTTGGCGATCAGGAACAGGCTCGGCGCGTTGAGACTGGCGACCACCGTCTGCCCGATGTTGACACGCCGTTCGATGACCGTGCCCCGGACCGGCGATTTAATCGTGCAATAACCGAGGTTGATCCGTGCCGTGTCGACTCGCGCTTTGTTTTGCCGGATCGTCGCCTTGCCGACGTCGACGTTCGCTTTGGCGATTTCGTAGTCCGCCTTGGCCGTGTCGTATTCCGACTCGGAAATCGCCATCCTTTTCAGGAGCGGTTCGTTGCGTTTCCATTCCTTTTCGGTTTGGACGAGTTTCGCTTCCAGTTGCATCAGGTTCGCTTCGGAACTCTGCAGCGTCGCCTCGGCTTCCTCGACTGCCGCCTTGTAGAACGTCGGATCGATTTCCGCAAGAACGGTCTCCTGTTCGACGATGCTGCAATAGTCGACATGCTTCGACGGCGACTTCGGATCGGCGCCAAACTGGACGATCAACCCGGCGACTTGGGCGCCGACGTTGACGACCTCTTCCGGCTCCAGCGTACCGGTTGCGTTCACCGTCGAGAGGAGCTCGCCCCGTTTGACGGCTTCCGTGAGCAGCACCGTCTTCGGTCCGGCGGCACTTTGGCTGGCGGCATAGTAGACCGAACCGCCGATCAATCCGAGAACGAGAAGGAAAAAAAGTATTCGTTTCATGGCTCAATGAAAAAAGAGGTGGGCTTCACCCAGAGAAACCCCGGTGAATACTTCTGGTTCCGATTATTTTACCCGAACCCCGCTCGACGTCGGGGAATGAATCCGGCGGACTCGATGGCGCGGCGTAATTCCGATTCGTTGGTCCGATGTACGGTTCCGGCGGCGGCGACGACGTTTTCCTCGATCATCACGCTCCCCATATCGTCGGAACCGAACGAAAGGCCGAGCGTTCCAATCGGTAGGCCCTGCGTGACCCAACTCGCCTGGACGGTCGGAAAATTGTCCAAAAAAATCCGCGACACGGCGAGCATCTTGAGATATTCCCACGCTCCGGTTTTCGGCGTCTCGGCAAGCTCGGTGTTTCCCGGTTGGAACGTCCACGGAATGAACGCCGTGAATCCGCCGGTCTCGTCCTGAAGTTCCCGAATCCGTTGAAGGTGTTCGAACCGTTCCTCAACGGTTTCGAGGTGTCCGAACATCATCGTCGCGGAACCTTTGCCCCCCATTCGGTGCCAAGTTCGGCAGACGGAAAGCCAACGGTCGGCGGTCGCTTTTTTCGGACTCAAAATCTTGCGAACACGGTCGACGAGAATCTCCGCCCCGCCGCCGGGAAGCGAACCGAGCCCCGCTGCACGGAGCCGCTCCAAAACTTCTTGGTCGGAAAGTTCGAAATGGTCGGCAAAGAACGCGATTTCCGTCGGACTGAATCCGTGAACGTTGATGCTTGGAAAGCGTTCCTTGATCAGTCGGATCATCCGTTCGTACCACTCGAACGGCAAGGTTGGATGGAGACCGCCTTGAAGAAGAATCTGGTCGCCGCCGAGTTCGACCGTCTCGGCGACTTTTTTCAAAAGCGTTTCGTCGTCAAGAACATATCCGTCGTGGGCGGAATCCGAGCGGCAGAACGCACAAAAGCGGCAACCGCTGACGCAAACGTTCGTGTAATTGATGTTCCGCTCGATTTTATACGTCCGTTCCAACCCCGGATGCAACCGTCGTGTCACGGCGTCCGCCGCCGCACCGAGCTTCGGCAGATCGTCGGATCGGAACAGCTCCCAAGCGTCGGCAACGGAAATTCGCATTCAAAGAGCCGGGGACGAAGCGAATCGCAGTCCCCGGATTCGAGTTTTCACTACAGCGAGATCGCCGAGACCGGGCAGGAATCGACGCAGGCGCCGCAATCGACGCAAGTGCTTTCGTCGACGCACGCTTTGTCGCCGTTTTCCGGCTTCTGGGCAATCGCTTCAACGGGACAGGTTTCGACACACGCGCCACAAGCGGTGCATTTGGATTGATCAATAGTCGCGGCCATGGGGTTGCTCCTTTTAAGATTCGGGGTTGAAAAACAAAAATAATTGAGCCGGTACTCCGCGTTTTCGTTGGTACTCCGCGCTTGGGAGACGCGGAGTACCGGCTCACTGGGGAACGGGTTTATCGTTGTCGAATGTCGACGCTTTCGCGGTGGGCGGTGAGTCCTTCTTTGGTGGCGAGGAGTCGGATATCCGGGGCGAGTTCGGCGAGTCCCGCCGCTCCAAAATGAAGCAGACTGTTGGCTCGTAAAAAGTCGTTGCAGGTCAATCCGCTGGCAAATCGGGCGGTTCCGCTGGTCGGCAGCACATGGGATGGTCCGGCGGCGTAATCCCCGACGGCGACCGGCGTGTAATTGCCGAGGAACATCGCGCCGGCGCAGGAAATCTTCTCGGCGAGCTCCTCCGCGTTTTCCGTGGCGATATGCAAGTGTTCCGGGGCGATTTGGTCGGTCAGACAACAGGCATCGTTGGCGTCCTTGGCGACAATCACGGCTCCGAACTCTTCGAGGCTCTGCTTGGCCAACGCCCCCCGTTCGACGGTACCGCAACGGGTTTCGATTTCCTTGACGGTGCGTTCGAGAACGGCTTCGTCCCAACCGATCAAAATGCTTGCACCGGGCGCGTGCTCCGCTTGGGCGAGGATGTCATACGCCGTAAATTCCGGTCGCGTCGAGGAATCGACGATCACGACGACTTCGCTCGGACCGGCAATCGAGTCGATATCGACATCACCGTAAACGAATTTTTTAGCCAAGGCGACGAACAGGTTGCCGGGACCGACGATTTTATCGACTTTCGGAATGCCGTCAACACCATAAGCGAAAGCGGCGACTCCTTGGGCGCCCCCCATACGGTAAACTTCGGTGATTCCAAGCTCGAAACAGGTCGCCAACATGTCGGCGTTGTACGCTCCGTTGGCGGTCGGTGGGGCCATCACGGCGATTTCCGGGACTCCGGCGACCTGCGCGGGGACGGCGGTCATCAAGACGGTCGACGGATACGCCGCCGCACCGCCGGGAACGCAAATTCCGGTTCGACGCATCGGACGGTACCGCTCGACAAGGAAACCGTCTTTCCGTTCGATCCGAACGTCTCGGTGCCGAATCGCTTCCTGAAATGTCTGGATGTTCTCTCGAATCCGACGGATCGTCGCCAAAAATTCGACGTCGGCGCTGCGGTGCGCTTTTTCGAGATCGGCAAGCGGAACACGGATCGTTTTCGGCGTCAGGTCGGCGTTGTCGATCCGGCGGCTGTAATCCAGAAGGGGGTCGATTCCCTTGGCGCGAACGTCGTTGCAGATTCGATCGACGACTTGGACGGGAGAGAGCGCTTCGCCGAATATTGCGAGCGTCCGCTGCCGTCCCGCCGGGCTGACAACGTTCCCCTGCGGACTGAGCCGCTGCCGCAAAACCTCCATTTTCGCCGCAACGTCGTCCGTCCGGCTGTCGATCCGAAGAATTTTCATGGACGAATTTTAGCACGATACCAAGGTAATTCAAGCGGCTACTTTTTCGAACTGCTTGAAAACAATTCCTTTTCCCCGTAAAATGAACGTGTGCGGTAAATCCGTCGAAATTCGAGAACATCCACCCCGATCCCCGTATTTTCCATGAGAACGATTCTTTCCGCGTTGATCGTGTTGCTCGCCGTTGGACAAGTCCCGGCGTTCGCCCAGGAATCCACCACCCCGAACAAGAAAATGAGCATCGAAAAAAGCGAATTCGGTAAGACCGCCGACGGCAGGACGGTCGACAAGTACAAACTCGACAACGGCAACGGAATCACGGTCGAGGTGCTGAACCTCGGCGGCGTGATTTACTCGTTCAACGTGCCGGACAAGAACGGCAAGGTCGCGAACATCTCGGCGAACCTCGAAACGGTCGCGGAATACCAAAAAGAGCGTCCGTTCTTCGGTGCGTTGGTCGGTCGTTACGGAAACCGAATCGCCAAGGGAAAGTTCACGCTCGACGGCAAGGAATACTCGCTGCCGTGCAACAACGGCCCGAATTCGCTCCACGGCGGCATCAAAGGTTTTGATACCGTGCTCTGGAACGTCGAGGAAATGACGGGCGGCAACGGCGTTGGCCTCAAGCTGACGTACACGTCGAAAGACGGCGAAGAAGGCTATCCCGGAACACTCGACGTTACTGTACGTTACATACTTAGCAATCAAGGTCATTGGGCAATGCACTACGAAGCGACGACGGACAAGCCGACGGTTCTAAATCTCACGAACCACACGTTCTGGAATTTGGCCGGTTACGAAACGGGAAAAATTCCGACGAATCACGATCACATTCTGACGCTGAACTGCAACGAATTTCTCCCGACGGACGATACGTTGATTCCGACCGGCGAACTGAAAGCCGTGGAAGGGACGCCGCTCGACTTCCGCAAGCCGCACAAGATCGGCGAACGGATCGCTGACGTGAAGGAACCGCAATTCAACGGCGGATACGACCACTGCTTCGTTTTGAACCAGGCGAGGCCGAAAGAAAATACATTCTGTGCGAAAATCGTCGAACCGACCAGCGGCAGGACGATGACCATTCACACGACAGAGCCGGGGGTGCAGTTCTACAGCGGCAACTTTCTGGACGGTTCGACCGGAGCGTTCGGCGTGAAATATGTGAAGCACGCCTCGTTCTGTTTGGAAACGCAGCATTATCCGAACTCGCCGAACGAACCGAGCTTCCCGAGCACGGTACTGCGTCCCGGCGAAAAGTTCCACAGCCAAACGACCCATATGTTCGGCGTCGAGAAGTAATGACGTTTGAAAAAACATTTCGTCATCCCCGCGCAGGCGGGGACCTAGACGAAAGACGATGATGAATTCTTGCACACGTCGTACGCAGGATGAAAACCCGGTTAACGACGGATGCAAACGGTCAACAATCCTTACTCTCTAGGTCCCCGCCTGCGCGGGGATGACGGATTTATGGTATTTCCCATGCGTTCAATATTTGCTGCAATTTTCGTTTTGTGCATCGTTCCGCTGGCCGTCGCCGAACCGCCGGCGTTGAAGAACCCGCTCAGTTCCCGCCGGGAAAGCAACGTCCGGGAAGACACGATGCCGGGATACATCGAGATGTCGAACGGCCGGATTTTTCCGGGGTTGCTGTACATCACACGGGATAAACGTCTCGAAATTTACGACGTGGAGTTGAAGCGGCAGCGGACGATTCCGGTCGAACGGATCGCGAAGATCGAGTGCAACGTCGAAGAGGAATGGATGGAAAAAGTCTGGCGGTTCAAGGAACTCGCCAGCGACGAAAAGATGTTCACCGGCGAAACGTATCCGTGCCGCAAATTTTCGTACACGTTGACGTTCGACGACGGCCGTTCGCTGGAAGGTCCGATGTCGGGCATCCTTTTCGTGCAACCGTTGGAAGGGGACGAGGACGCATCGGTGGGGCACATTCCGGAGCGCGACGCGGAGCGGTTTTACTTCCACAAACGAGACGCGGAGAAGACGAACATCGGCAAGAAGCTCGGCGACATTCATTATGTCACGAAAGTGGTGGTCGGCGACGAGGCGTTGGCGGAAGGATTGAAAAAAGCGAAAGCGATCGGCGCCACGAAGGACAACGCAAAGACCCCCCCGGCGAAAATCAAAAAACGCGAAGAAGGCAAAAAGGGCCCGCGTATTTAATTTTCGACCGATATTGCGAACGCTTGCGTTTTAGCCGCGTCAGCGCGTTGCGATTTTTCGACAACCGTTGTTTCATCCGATGTCACGAAAACCGCAAAGAACATGGCGACGATTTTTCGAGCTTCACATGATTCTCGTCATCACAACCGTTCTTTGTGCCGCATTTTCGTTTGCGGAAATGTACTTTATCGTCGGTTGGATCATGCATTCACAAAAAGGCGGCCGGCTTCGTCAAGACGGACTTGTCACGCAGGGAACGATTGTTACGCATCGCTTCCGTATCGGTCGGCAAAGGTTTACGAGGTCGGCATTTCCGACCGTCGAATTCCATGACCTATCCGGTCACCAACATCAATTCGAGTCGCCGTTCCAAGAGACGGTAAAAGAATGGCGAATCGGCAAAACCGTCAAAATACTTTACATGCCGAACGATCCGAATATCGCCTTGATCGACGGAGCCGGGAAATATGTTTTTCATCCACTCAATTTCGCGTTAATCACCGCCGCTTGGTTGTTCACCGTCCTTTGCGGTTACGGCGGAATCCGTACCTATTGCCTTGAAATGTTTTACGGAATTCCCGTACTTCAGGACTGTAACGAAAAAACGACGCCGACACGACGAACCACGCTGCGCGGCTAAAACGCAAGCGTTTGCAACCGCTTCTTCACTATTCGTTATTCACTATTCACACTTCGTTAATTCGTGACCGAACTCGTTCTCGCCCAGGGGTATAGTTTTCCATTTCTGTTCGCGGTTCTCGTCATGGCGATGGGGATCACGGCGTTCTTTTATTCGAGGACGTTCGGTACGCTCACCCGCCGTCGGTTTTCGACGCTGCTGTTGTTGCGTTTTCTTACGATCTGTACCGTCGTGCTGCTGATCGTCAAGCCGACGCTCCAGTACACCAAGGAACAGGTCCAACGGAAGTCGATCGTCTTCTCCGTCGACACATCGGCGTCGATGGGGATCTCCGACGGTGCCGGTGTCGTCGCCGGAACCGAGAATCAAGAAGGGGGCGGAGCCGTCGCGCTGCAAATCCGGCTCGACCAGATCAAGGACAAGATCAAATCGTGGAGCGGGAAACTCGAAAAAGATTTTCTGTTACACTTAATCGACTTCTCCGAAAACGCAACCAACCGGCAGGAAGTCGGCGAGTATTTGTCCTTGAAAGCCGAAGGCAAATCGACGTCGCTCTCCTGGGGACTCGTCGGCGCCCTCTCCGTGATGGACGGTAAGAAGAAAGTCCCGGCAAAGGAAATCGAAGCGGTTTTCCTTTTCTCCGACGGCCAACATAATTCCGCACGAAATCCCCTCCCCGATGCCGAAAAGCTCGGCGTGCCGGTTTACTCGATCGGCGTCGGAACCGGTTTGAAAAGCAGTTCGTCGTTCAAAGACGTGCAAGTCAGCGATATCCGAGTCCCGGAGCGGCTCACGCTGAACAACAAAGCCCGCATCACGGCGGGGGTCGACGCCGTCGGACTCGAAGGCCGGCTCGTTCGGGTGGTGCTCGAAGAAGACACGACGTTCGCCTCGGATCCCTCCCGCGCAACGAAAAAAGAAACTCCCCCCAACGAGCCGGGGACTGCGTCCCCGGTTTCCCCCCCGGCAAACGAACCCGAAAAACCCGGGACCGCAGCTCCCGGCTCGTCGAACCGCCGTGAAATCGCGTCACAGGAACTCACGCTCGACGCCATCGAAGGACCGCAGGAGGTCGTCTTCGAATTCAAACCCGAAAAGGTCGGCCGCACGCTCTACATCGCCCGGGTCGAACCGCTTGCCGACGAAGCGATCAAGGAGAACAACGAACGCCAGACCGCGGCGCTCGTCGTCGAACCCGGGATGCGGGTCTTCTACCTTGAAGGGACGCTCCGTCCCGAAACCGGGGCAATTACCGAACGGTTTTTGTCGAAGGATCCCGACCTGCAATTCTACGCGATGGTCCAGACGAAACCGAACGTTTTCCAAAAACGAACGAATATCGACGACTTCGAACTGAAGGGACTGCCGACCGACCAGACGACGATCGACTCGTTCGACGTGTTCATCCTCGGCGACATCGACAGTTCGTATTTAAAACCGGAATTGCAGCAGATGATCGTCAACCGGGTCCAGAACGGCGCCGGGTTGCTAATGCTCGGCGGATACCATTCGCTCGGTCCCGGCGGATATGCGGGGACGCCGATCGGCAAGATTCTGCCGGTAATTCTCGGCGATCGGGAAGTCGGACAATATTCGGAACCGTTTATGCCGAAGCTGACGCCGGACGGCGTGAACAGCCATATTTTCGCGAACATCGGCGACTTTTTTCCGACCACGGCAGGACCGGGTAAACGTACGGGATTGCCGACGCTCGACGGTTGCACGCGGGTACTCGCTCCGAATCCGGCGGCGACGACGTTGGCGACGTGTCCCGGCGTGAAGGTTCCCGGCCCCGGCGGCGGCGAAGTCGAGATGCCGGTCGTCACGTTCCAACCGGTCGGCAGCGGACGAACGGTTGTTTTCACCGGCGACACGACACGAAAATGGCAACAGGGCCCCCGTGCCTTGGGACAGGACTCCCCGTTCATGCAATTTTGGGGGCAGATGGTCCGCTTCCTTGCCGGACGTGAAGGCCCCGTCGTTCGCGAAGCGGGCGTTTCGGCGGCGGTCGACAAGGCGTATTATGACCCGCAGGAATCCGTAACGATAACGGCGACCGTCAAAAACGCCGACGGAGAAGGAACCGAGAAAGCGACCGTTACCGGTACGATTATTCGTCCCGACGGACAAAAAGACGAAGTGAAACTGGAGCCGATCCAGGGAACGCCGGGAAAATACACCGCATCATACGCTCCGCAAGTGATCGGCCAGCAGGAGGTTAAAGTCGACGCGAAGATCGACGGTCAAACCCACGCCGCCCCGGAGAAGATGATCATCGACGTGGGGCGTCCGAACATGGAGTTCGACCGTTTGGACCTGAACGAGGATTTGATGACGAAAATCGCGAACGCTTCCGGCGGTCGGTACGCCCACATCACGACGGCGGACTTTTTGATCGACCAGCTCAACCGCGACTTGATGAAACGAAAAGTGATCGAACAGGTCCCGCTGGCGCCGCCGCTCTTTTTCTGGCTGGTCTTCGTCGTGCTCCTGACGGTCGAATGGGCGCTGCGACGACGCTATCACTTGCGCTGACCCGTGTGATGGCGATGCCGTAACGATTACATTTCCGGAAATTCGTTGTAAAACACCGTTTTCTTCAACGGCTCGCGGTTGGCGTGTTGCGGAGCCGGCTTGGCCCCGTCGGCGGGATATCCGAGCGGCAATATCGCAACGGGAATATAATTGTCCGGCAGTCCGAACACCTCACGGGCTTTCCGTGGATCGAAACTACCGACCCACGTCGAACCGATTCCCAGTTCGAACGCCTGCAACATCATCTGCGTCGTCACGATGCTCGCATCGACGGTACCTTCGTCGTTGCCGTCGTATTTCCGTTTCCAACTCACCGACTTGTCGTAACAAATCAACAGGGCAAGCGGAGCGTCGAAATGGTACGGAGTGCATTCTTTCAGCTTGGCGAGGGCTGCGGCGTTTTCGAGTACGAGAATTCGTTGCGGCTGATAATTGCACGCCGTCGGCGCAACCCGACCGGCTTCAAGAATGATGTCCCGCATCTCTTTCTCGACCGGTTTGTCGCTAAATTTTCGCACGGAATAGCGGCTTGCGGCGAGATGCCGGAAATCGGCGGTCGGTTTGTTCATGTTTTCTCCTTGAAAGTTATTGAGCGGGTGACAAAATTCGATCTATTGTTTGAGCGACTGTCATGTGGGGTCCGCCGCGTTTTGAACTCAGCTACGTTCCGTACAAAACACGACACCGTTCATTATTATTGTCACATCATTAAAAACGAAAAGATTCCGGTTTCCGTCCGAAATTACCCGTGCTCCAGAACGAGACTTCGGCGTCGTCGAGCCGAAACATCTCGAAGACGGGATCTTCCGGTCCTTTGTAGATTTTCGCAAGCATCGGGAGCAGTTCGAATGCTTTGCGTTTGACGACGGTATTCCGTTCGAAAACCGCCTTGCCGGAAAGGCGGATCCATTCCATCGACGGCAACGTCGCTGAAATCTCGACGAATGGATTCGACTGCAACTGGCGATAGACCGCTTTCGTGTTCGCGGTGCCGAACCAAAGTTTACCTTCGTGTTCGACCACAAGGCCGAACGGGCGAACTCTGGGTTTGTCGTCCTCGACCGTCGCAATGTAAAATGTTTTCGCATCCTGGAGAAATTTCAAGGTTTTATGTAACATGATGTGCTCCCGGGTTGAAGGGTCGGATCAAAAGGGAATCTTCGCCGCATCGCACAGGAAACGCATGAACGGCTTGGCGGCGGCAAACGATTGCGCAACAAAATCGATGAACGTGTCCTGCAATACGTCGGCATCGGAAAGATGACCGACGGCGGCGAAGTCGGTGCGTCGGAGGTCTTCGATACAAGGATGATCGGAAGGGAACCCCAACGGACATTTTTTCAGGCTGGCCCCGTCGAGTTTGTAATAATTCCGGAATTTTTTATCGTCACGAATACGTCGCCAACGTGCCGGATCGTCGACGATCCGTTCCCGAACATGCCTAAGAACGTCGGATTCGGGACGCCAAAGACCGACGGCCAGAAAACACGCGCCCGGTTCGATGTGGACATAAAAGCCTGGCGCATGAACATCCTTGCCGAATTCGTGACGGAATTGAATCCCGACGTTCGTCTTGTACGGCTCGTCGGCACCGTGAAAGCGAGTGTCACGGTAAACCCGCATCAAGGAACCGCCGACTTTTTTGTCGACCGCCGTGAAATATTCCGAGATTTTCTCCAGGCGGGACCGAAACGCCCGAATGAACGCCAGGCTCGGTTCGCGGACTTCTTTTTCGTACCGTGATTTGTTTTCCTGGAACCACTCACGATTGTTGTTGCGAGAAAGTTGCTTGAGAAATTGAATGAGCGACGGTTCGAATTTTTGGAACTCCATGCCAATGTCCTTCCGTATTTATTGTTTCGTTTTGGGGGCGGTCAGTTCATCGTAAATCCGTCGGGCTTCCCGGCCGACAACACCTTCACCCCCATCGTCGTCGAAATGGTTGCGTAACATTTCCAAAGCCGTTTCGTGGTCCATCTTATCCGCCGATTGCACGACGATCAACCGCACCGAATAATTCGAATGGTTCTGGTTTTCCAGGAGCTCGGCAACGGCGTTCGGGTGCTTGCCGGCGGCCATCGCATAAGCGGCGGAGAGCAGCAAATTATGGTCCGAAAACTTAAAGGCCTTCTTGATCCCCTTGAGAGCCGCATCGCTTTTGAACTTCGACAGGGCACCGAGCGAATGGTACGCAAAACTGTAATTGTCCTCACGAATCTCGCCGACAAGGCACGGAACGGCCCGTTCGTCGTCGATCGCGCAAAGCACCTGCAACGCTTTTTCGGCATCGTCGTATTTCTTCGTTTTATCCCGACCCTGAATCACTCGGACGAGTTCGTTGATCTGCTTGCCGAGAGCGACCGGATCAGTCGGCACGACGTCGATCGTCACGGAAGCGGATACCGGTACGGAAACGGATTCCCAGGACGTCGACTCGCCGAACCAGCGTCGGCTTCGCTCGTCTTTCGCGGGTTCGATCCGTTGAACCGAAAGATTTCGAACGACGTTGATCGTGTAACGCCCCGGCTTGGAAATCGCGAACTTGTCCGGCAAGAATATTTTGTACGAAAACGATTTTTTCGGAAGAAGCCGTTCGAAATAAATGGGCCCGCTGTGCATGACGACAAGCTGTTCCTTGTCCATGATCACATCGCCGGCGGCGGAGACGGCCCAAACTTCCGTGGGATCTCCCATGTTTTCGTCGAGCATTACGGAGACGTCGACGTTGTTTCCGTTGGCAATATTCCAACTCAATTCAATCGGCTCGTTGAGCATGAACGTCGGCTTCTCGGTCGTCAGGGTCGTCGAGATTCTCGCACCGACTTCCATCGCTTCAACGAAACGCCCGTTGAGCGAGTTCGGCAAAACGATTTCTCGAAACAGTTTTTTCGCATCGGAATCGTTCGATCGTTTTCGGCTTTCAAGGATTTCGAGGCGTCGTTTTCGACGTTCGGGGTTTGTGTTCAATTCCCGCCACGGAATTTCCGGTTCCTGCGGCGGGAGCGTGAAGTCGACGGTCACCGGTTCGTTCATCGAGACGAGAATTTTTTCTTCCTTTCGGTCGACAAGTTCCTTTTTGAGTTCGTCTGTCGCAAGTTCGCCGAGGAAAATCAAGTCCCCACGGCGACTTGAAATCGACTTGTTTCCGAGGTCCTGGTATCCGCGGGTCGCACCGATCAGTGCTTGTTGAACCCGGAATCCCCAACGCCATTGATTCGTTTTCGCATCGAATATTGCTCCGGACTGCGACGGTGCAGGGTTGACCGCGAGGCGGTATTTTCCTTCGTCGTCGGTTGCCGTAGAAAACTGTTCACAGGCCGGGTGGAAAGAAAACCCCGAAGCAAGCCTCGATTCGACAATCGCGACGGATACCTTCGGCAACGGCCTGCCATTTTCGTCACGAACGGTTCCAACGACTTGCCATGGGGCGTTTTCGGCAAGCGACTTTTTCGGCGTGAAAACGAAATCGTTCGGACCGCTTTCCGTAACATCGAATGAAAACACGTCCGTCGCGGCGGTCGTTCCCGTCTCCGTCGGCGTGACTCCCCGAAAAAAATGCACGAAATACCGCCCCGGTTTCATCCGATCGAAGTCGACGTACCACGGAATGCCATAGGAACCAGATTCGAGATACCGGTCCGTCGAAAAATTGTCGTCGCGAAAAATCCGCATCGTGATTTCACTCGCTTCACGGTAACGCTGCGGCAGAACTTCCTTCTCCTCTTGAGAAATCGTTGCGGAAACGGCGGCCGGATCGGGAAAAAATGTCGTCCGTATTCGAACTTTCGGTCCGGCGTCGGGACGGAGATTCATCACCTTTTCCGATTCGCCGGGCTCGACGAGGATTACGTCGCTCAAGCCCCAACCGAAGATTCGTTTCGGCGCACCGTAACCGTTGACGTCGGTCACACGGCCATGATTGGCGCCGGAGCCTGACTCCCGTGTTCCCGGCGGACCTTCCCACGTCGTGAATATTTTATGCACGATAAAAGAGAAGCGGTACTCGCCGGGCGAAACGTCGTGCTTGACGGGCCATTCCGACGTCCAGCCGGGATCCCGGAGATATGATGCGCCGATTCGCTTCCATGAGGAACCGTCCGGAGAATGGACGACGGGATTCCCGTTTGTTCCCCGCACGTAGTCGCCGTCGCCGATTTTTTGCCACAGAAAAACGTAAATTTCGATTCCCGGCGTCCGGTCGTTGTATTCGTTGCCGTCGGCGTCGAAAACCCGGGCCTGGAGCGAACACGGCGACGGTTCCGTTTCGACGGCGAATGTTTTCGTTACAACGGCGAAGAATGCGACGTGCAACAGAAGACCGATGATCCAACGCGATTTCGACAGACGTTGCATGGGAACCCTTTGGCAATCTTTTTTACGCGGAAAACCGTTCGCGGACACGGTCGACGAATTGAATTTTCGGATCGTTCGCCACGATTGATTCTCCGTGAGTTGAAACGGCATTGTCAAATTCGTGCTACGATTTTAATTTCCGTGGGTTAACAGTATCGAATTATTGTCACAAAAAATTCCGGCAAGCGCTCCGGTCATGAGGCAGGCGAGCGTGGCGATGAAAAGGGCTTTCCAAGCGACGGCGGCGATATCCGACTTGCGTTCCGGAGCCAATGCCGTTGCGCCGCCGACGTAAATCGCCAACGACGGCAGATGGGCGAATCCGCAAAGGGCGTACGCCGTGATCACTGCCGAACGCGGTTCGATCGCTTCCGCGGCGATCAGTTGCGAAAGCGTGAAATACGCCGGGACTTCCGTCGCGATCATCCGCACCCCGAGCAATTTCGAAACGGCCGGAATATCCGTTGCGGTAACTCCCATCAACCAGGCGAACGGATAGAAAAGGTAAGCGAGTGTTCCTTCGATCGACCATTCGCCGGCAAGGCCGAGGTGCGGATTCAGTTGGCTTCCACACCATCCGAAAAAAGCGTTGACGATGGCAAGGAGCCCGACGACGGCAATCAGCATCGACGTGATGCCGACGACCATCTTGAAGCCGGTTTCGCCGCCGCTCAACACCGCTTCAACGAGCGTGTTCTCCCGTTCGTAGTGCGGATCGACGCGGATTCCGAGGGTTTCCGGTTTTTCCGTTTCAGGAACCGCCAGCTTGGCAAGGAGCACCGCCGCCGGAACCGACAGGATCGACGCCGACACCAAATGTCCCGCTATGGACGGAAACACCGACCGCAACGCACCGATGTAAATGCCGATCACGTTCGCCGAAATCGTTGCCATGCAGGTCGCCAAGACGACGCAGAACTCGGACCGCGTCAGCTTCGGCAGGCAGGGACGAATGGCGAGCAAGGATTCGTTGCCGACGAACACGTTCGCCGTCGCCGCCAGAGATTCCGCGCCGGAAATTCCCGTCAGGAACGAAAAAACAGCGGAGAACAGTTTCAACATCCGACTCATGATCCCGACGTAATAGAGGATCGCAAGCAGCGCGGAGATCACCAATACCGTGACAAGCCCCTGAAAAAACAGGAGGAAGCCGAGGCCGTTCTTCTCCGAAACAACGGGATCCGCAAGGGAACCGAACACGAATTTCGGGCCCTCCAAAGCGGCGTCGACCGTTGCGTTCACGACGGTGTTGATCCCGCCGAACAGGTTTCGGCCGGATTCCGTGCGAAAAACGAACAGCGCGAAAAGAAACTGAAACGCGAAAACCCAAAAAACGAGACGAAAATTGAGCCGTTTCACGTCACGGGAAACGAGCCACGCCAGGAACGTGAAAACCGCAATGCCGAAAAGGGGGATCGTCTGCTGTATGGTCATCGGCGTTTGTCCGTAAAAAATAAACGCGCCGGGCGGCAAACGCAAGCATCATGCATTGCGGAGTTTTTTTGTTGCGCGATTGACGAGGCGTACCAACGACGCTTCCAATTCCTGAGCGGACGGCGGCGCGGCTCCTTTTTGCGGAATCACGACCATGTCGATGTTCAGGGGAAAGCCGGCCCGATTTTTTCGGAACGCCTCACGAATCAGTCGTTTCCAGCGGTTTCGAACAACGGCATTGCCGACTTTGCGGGAAACCGACAGCCCCAGTCGGGAAAACGCCAAGGCGTTCTCCCGCACCAGCACGATCAACAGTTTATCGGCGGCGGATCGGCGGGCATCGAACACCGCTTTGAACTCCGCCGATTTTCGTAACCGCGCCGATTTCGGAAACCCCAACGAGCCGGAATAAATCGTCCCCTCTCCCTCCGGGAGAAGGGGACGAATGGGAGCGTTTTCGAAAAGGGGGCGAGTTTGAATCTGCATGAACGGTCGTTTTCACCTCCCCTCTCCCTCGGAAGAGGGCCAGGGCGAGGGGCGTTCGGCGTGGAAAACAGGGAAAATATCGTAGAAAGCAACAAAGGAGCGAATCGGTTTACCATGTGGTTTTTCCTAATTCCTACCGCAGAGCCCCTCACCCTAACCCTCTCCCGGAGTGAGAGGGGACGGAAAACCAACCTTTCACGGAAAAAACAAACCCTTTTTCGCCCTCAATCCGCAAACGATCCCGGGACGAATTTATTTATTCCGGACATCGACGAAATGTCCGGCGATTCCGGCGGCGGCGGCCATCGCGGGGGAAACGAGATGCGTGCGGCCTCCCTTTCCCTGCCGTCCTTCGAAATTGCGGTTGCTCGTCGCCGCGCAACGATCACCGGGACGAAGTTGGTCCGGATTCATCGCCAAGCACATGCTGCAACCCGGCTCACGCCATTCGAAACCGGCCGAGATGAAAGTCTGGTGCAATCCTTCCAGTTCCGCTTGCCGCTTGACCGGTCCGCTTCCGGGAACGACCATTCCGCGGACACCGTTGGCGATCCGTTTTCCTTTGACGACTTCGGCGGCGGCACGGAGGTCTTCGATGCGGCCGTTCGTACAGGAACCGATGAACACGCGGTTGATCTTGATGTCGGTGATCGGCATGCCGGGCTGCAAATCCATGTAGGCGAGCGCCGCTTCCGCCATTTTTCGCTGATTCGGATCGGTCAGCGAATCGAGTGTCGGAACCTTTCCCGAAATCGGGGCCACCTGCGCCGGATTCGTTCCCCACGTCACCATCGGCTCGACTTTCGAGGCGTCAAATTTCCACTCGTTGTCGAACGTCGCTCCCGGATCGGAAGGAAGCTGCTTCCATTCCTTGACGGCGGTGTCCCAGAAATTGCGGTCAGGAGCGTATTCCCGACCGATCAGGTAATCAAATGTTTTCTGGTCAGGAGCGATCATTCCGGCGCGGGCACCCATCTCGATCGCCATGTTGCAAACCGTCATCCGACCTTCCATGGAAAGTTGGACGAACGGCTGACCGGTGAACTCGACGGCGTATCCCGCTCCACCGGAGGTCGACAGTTCACCGATGATGTAGAGAATCAAATCCTTGGCGGAACATCCTTTCGGCAACCCATTTTCGCCGTGAATCCGGAAGGTTTTCGGTAATTTTTGGCGAAGTGTCTGCGTGGCAAGGACGTGCTCGACTTCGCTGGTTCCGATGCCGAACGCCAACGCCCCGAACGCCCCGTGCGTCGCCGTATGGCTGTCGCCGCAAACGATCGTCTTGCCGGGCCAGGTCAAACCGCGTTCCGGACCGACGACGTGGACGACCCCCTGGTTCGGGTCGAGAATGTCGTAAAGCTTGATTCCGAACTGTCTTGCGTTCCGTTGGAGCGTTTCGATTTGCGTCTTGGCGACCGGGTCGAGGATCGGCAGCGCTCGGTCGACGGTCGGGACGTTGTGGTCCTGAACGGCAAACGTCCGATTGGGACGCCGCACTTTCCGTTTGGCGAGGCGAAGTCCTTCAAATGCCTGCGGACTGGTCACTTCGTGGCAGAGATGCAGGTCGATGTAAAGAATCGCATCGCCGTCCGGTTCCTGGTGAACGAGGTGGGCGTCCCAGATTTTACGGAACATGGTCTTCGGAACGGAAGTCGTCGTGTCGCTCATGGGTCGCGAATGAAATAATGGGGAGAAAGAGAAAAAGACGAGGCAATAGAACAACGGTTACCGTATATTGTAAGCGTTTTCCCGACCAATACAACCCTTGGCGATCCAAGTTCGGCTTCACAGAATTGACAATCGACCGGCGGACATTACAATGGATGAATTCTGTTTGAGGCTCGCGGCAGGTCGTAATATACCTGCTCGCCGGCGCGGAGTACCGGTTAAATGGGCTTTCGGCAACGTCGAACGGGTATTTTACTTTCCAGCGAAAGCCTGAAGCCCTCTATTTCACTTTTGTCATGAAAAAACTTCTCTCGGGAAACGAAGCGTTTGCCCGCGGCGCTTACGAGGCCGGTGTCACACTCGCCGCCGGATATCCGGGGACGCCGTCCACCGAAATCCTCGAAAACGTCGCCGAAAAATATAAAGACGAAATCTACTGCGAATGGGCGCCGAACGAAAAGGTTGCGTTCGAAGTCGCCGCCGGCGCCGCGCTCACCGGAGCCCGCGTTCTCACGACGATGAAACATGTCGGACTGAACGTCGCCGCCGACCCGTTGATGACGCTCAGTTACGTCGGAACCGTCGGCGGATTCGTCGCCATCGTCGCCGACGATCCCGGCATGCACTCCTCGCAAAACGAACAGGACACCCGGCTGTTTGCCAAATTCGCGAAAATTCCGTTCTTCGATCCGTCCGACTCCGCCGAAGCGAAAGATTTCGTCAAACTGGCGCTGGAGCTCTCCGAAGAGTATCGGACCCCCGTGATCGTTCGCAGCACGACGCGGATTTCCCATTCCCGAACGCTTGTCGAAGAACAGGAACGGAAGGTTCCCGAACGGCCGATCAATTTCGAAAAGGATCCCCCTCGATTCGTTCCGATTCCGGCGTGGGGTCGCGTGATGCGAGTCCGTGTCGACGAACGGATGGAGCAACTCCAGAAAGCGGCCTGCGATTCTCCGGCGAACACGATTCTCTGGCAGGATCGGAAGGTCGGAATCATCACGTCGGGAATCGCGTATCAATATGTTCGGGAGGTTTTTCCGGACGCTTCGGTACTGAAACTCGGTCTGCCGTTTCCGTTTCCGAACGATCTGATTCGGGAATTCGCCAACAAAGTCGGTCGCCTGCTCATCATCGAAGAACTCGAAGATTTGATCGAAGAACATGTTCGGGCCATGGGAATTTCCTGTACCGGCAAGCCGATCGTTCCACGCATCGGGGAGCTTTCGTCGGATATTCTCCACGAACGGAAAGACGTTTTGTTGGACCGAACCTCGTCGTTCGCCGTCCAAAAAGGCTCTCCACTGATTCCGCCGCCGTTGCCGGGACGCCCGCCGGTTCTCTGTCCGGGCTGTCCGCATCGGGGAATTTTTTACGCCTTGGGCCGCTTCGACGTCGTCGTGACCGGCGATATCGGTTGTTACAGTCTCGGCGTCTTGCCGCCGCTATCGCGGCTCGACACGATTCTCTGCATGGGTGCCGGCGTTTCCATGGCTCACGGAATGGACAAAGCGGGGAACAAGCGGAAAGTCGTCGGGATGGTCGGCGACTCGACGTTCTTTCATTCGGGAATCACCGGATTGGTCGATATTGCGTACAACAAGGGATCCTCGACGATCATCGTCGTCGACAACCGGATCACCGCGATGACCGGACATCAGGAAAACCCCGGAACCGGCAAAACCTTGATGGATAAGGATACCGTCGAACTTTCCATCGAAGAGATCGGCAAGGCTTGCGGGATCAAGAATATTCGGACGGTGCATCCGCGGGACGTCAAAAAGGCGGTCGACACGCTCAAGGAGGCGATCGACTCACCGGAACCGTGGTTGATCGTCTCCAAAGCACCGTGTCCGCTGCACGAACGCAAACCGATCGGACCGCCGCTGAAGATCGAAACCGTCGTTTGCAAGCGTTGCAACCTCTGCCTGAAGCTCGGTTGTCCGGCCATCGAAAAGGACGGCAACACGATTCAAATCAACGAGCTCCTCTGTGCCGGTTGCGAAATGTGCATGAACCTCTGCCCGACCAAAGCAATCTGCTGTGCCAGGTAGATGAATAAAGGTAGGCGACCGACCATCGGATGGACGGCGCCTACCCATTTTCGATGCAAAGTTCGCGGATCATGCGGCAGATTTTCGGAGCGGCTCCGACGGCGGAAGCGCGAACATAAACGAGGCCGAGTTCTGCGCACAGGTCGCCGATTTCGACATCGAGATCGCGGACCGTCTCGAAATTTTCGCAAAAGAAGCCGATCGGCGAGACGACCACCGTTCGAAAGCGTCCTTCGGCGGCGATTTCCCGAACCCGCTTGTTGATCGACGGTCCAATCCACGGCTCCGAGGGGGGACCGCTACGGCTCTGAAAAACGAGCTCCCAGGAAAGATCGTCCGCCCCCATCTGTTCCATGACGGCGCTGCAAGTTTTCTGAAGTTGCTCCCGATACGGCGATTCGGCAGCGTCTTTCTCCGGAATGCTGTGGGCGCTGAAAAGCAGCAAGACGTTCTTGTCGGCGGCGGCGTCGAACGGATGGTCCAGAGCGACTTCGGCTAACACGGAAAGCAAACGATCCGCTTGCGCTTCGAGGAACAACGGATGGTCGAACGGAAGCGGCAGTTTGACGATTTCCGGAGCGGCAGGCCCGACTTTCCGGCGAGCGGCTTCCAAGGCATCGGTGTACCGCTGGTTTCCGGCCGGGGAATCGAACGCCGACGTTGCAAAACAAACCGCCCGCTGCACGCCGTCGGCAGCCATCTCGGCGACGGTGTCGTCGAGAAACGGCTCCCAAAAAAGATTTCCCCAATAACAGCGTGGGCCGGAATCGCCGAATTCCTCCGCGATCCCCTTCAACAGGGCGCGACATTCGTCGTTGAGCGGACTGAACGATCCGGTACGGCAGGCGAACTCGTAATATTTCCCGGCAACGGCGTCGATCCGGTCCTGCGCAACGTTTTTTCCGGTGAGAATGTTCCGCAAGAACGGAACAATATCGTCCTTGCGTTCCGGCGATCCGTACGATAATAGAAGAAAAGCGTCCATCGTCCTGAGCCTCCATCCGCTTGCGTTTTAGCCGCGCAGCGAGAAAAAATTCGCCGCCAACCCGGGAACGTCCGTTCTGTACGAAAATATTCCTCCGGCGAGCGGTTGCAACAACAGTTCGTCGCCGGACAGTCCGTGCCGTGCCGTCGTGATGAAAAGCGTTTGAAGGTCGTCGCCGCCGAACGTACAGGACGAAACCCGGGCAACCGGCAGTTGGACGGTATCGATCATTTTACCGGTCAGCGGATTCCAGCGACCGATGCAACCGCCGCTCCAATGGGCGATCCAGAGCATTCCTTCGGCGTCGACGCTCATGCCGTCCGGCCTGCCGATTCCGTCCGGAAATTTGATTGCGAGCCGCCGGTTGGAAATTGTTGCGCTATCGAGATCGAAGTCGAACGCGGAAACCTCCAGACGCGGCGTGTCGATATGGTAAAGCGTCCGACCGTCCGGACTCCAACCGAGCCCGTTGGAATTCGTCAGGTTGCCGAGTACTTTTCGGACGGAAAGATCGGAATCCAACACATAAAACGCGGCGGTTCCGACCTTGCGTGTCATGCTGAGCGAGCCGCACCAAAATCGTCCGGCGGCGTCGCATTTGCCGTCGTTCATTCGGTTTTCCGGGAGATCGGCTTCGGGATCGGCGATCGGTGTTCGGGTTTCCGTGACGGGATCGAAGAATTCGAAACCGTTTTGCGTACCGAGAAGAAAATTACCGTTACGGCAGGGAACCGCGACGCCGATCTTGACACCAAGCTCGAACCGCCGGTCGCCGACATGGAGTTCGCCCCGTTCGATGTCGACCCACGACAGCGTTTTCGTAACGGGGTTCCAGACCGGCCCCTCGGCGAGTTCCGCTTTCGCGTCGAGATGGAGTGTTGCGTTGTTCATTGACGGGGAGCGCGGAGTACCGGCTAAATATTCGATTTAGCCGGTACTCCGCGCATTGAGGTTTGAGTTTCAAAAAACCGACGACACCAGTATACACCACGATGCAACAAGCGACAACGGCGGCGCAGGGTATTGTCCCCGGCGAAAAAGTATCGTACACTGTTTTCATGCTTCGTCGTTTCGAAAATCTCTCTGAGTTTAACAACGCAAAGCCATGTCCACGGAAAACGCCGCTCCCAACTTCGAAACTGCATCACGAAAACAAACACGAACCAACTGGGTCGCGCTTGGATGCAATTTGATACTATTCGCATGTGTCTTGTTTCTGGCGGCTCGGCAGTCGGGACCATGGAACGGCACGAACCTTGAAGGAACCGTTGCTATTCTGGACGAAAAAGGGGTGCCGATCCCGTGGCGGGAAGTCGATTTGACGTTCTTTTCTCATTACCCCAGCGGCTATTTCTGGTCCGACCTCAATCGCAAGCGGAATCTTTACGTCGGCAAATCCGAATTCGGCAACAGGATTCCCATCAAGATACCGAAGTACGCTTCCACGCTGTTTTTTCACACCAAGGACAAAAAATACGCCGCCGTGGTCGATCTGGGGCCAAACGATCCGACGACCGGACTCGTGGTCGAACTCCACCCACGGCATTCCGCGACGGGACGCTTGGTCGATCAGAAGGGAGCTCCGCTGGCCGGTTACGAATTCAGTCTGCAATTCAGTCGAACCCCCGATTTCGGTTTCGATAAATCCGCCACGGTCGAGACATTCGAATACGAATATTGCGTCACGGATTCCGACGGCGTTTTCAAGGCCGATCGCTTGATTCCCGGATTGGAATATAAGATTCGCATTCACATACCAAGCGTCTCGATGTATGGCGCGTCGGTGACAATGCCGATTTTGAAACCGGAGCAGTATGAAGAACCGTATTCGTTCGGGGACGTGTCTGTACGGTTGTCGCCATAAGTGAGCGATAAATAAAAGAGCCCCAAGTTACGGCGAGTACGCCTTCACTTGGGGCTCTTTATCGTGAAAAACTACTTCTTCGCTTCTTTGCGTTCCCGGATGATCTCTTCTTGGATGGAGTTCGGAACCTTTTTGTACTTCAGGAACTCCATCGTAAACGTTCCCTGTCCCTGCGTCATGCTGCGGAGCGTCGTCGAATAACCGAACGTTTCGGCGAGCGGAATCTCCCCTTCGATACGGGTCGCGGCGCCGATCGTTTCCGTGACGAGAATGAGACCCCGCCGGGAGTTCACGTCGCCGACCACGTTTCCTTGAAAATTGCTCGGACATTCGATTTCGAGCTTCATAATCGGTTCGAGCAGCGTCGGCTTCATCCGGGGGAAGGTTTCCCGTAACGCCGTTTGGGCGCAGATTCGGAATGCCAAGTCCGAGCTGTCGACCGTATGGAACGAGCCGTCGTTCACCAAAATCTTCAGGCCGACGACCGGATATCCGGCAACCGGGCCCTTTTCCAACGAACCACGAAAACCTTTTTCAATCGCCGGAATGTAGTTCGTCGGAATCGTTCCGCCGACGATTTCTTCCTCGAAAATGAACGTTTCGCCGGACTCGTCGTCTTCCGGAATCGGCGACATCGTTCCGCAAATATGTGCGAACTGCCCGCTTCCGCCGGACTGCTTTTTGTGCTTGATATCGTAATCGACGGCAGCGGTCGGCGCTTCGCGGTAATTGACCTTCGGAGGACTCGTTTCGATCTCGACTTTATATTCACGGCGAATCCGTTCGACGTAAACGTCGAGATGGAGTTCTCCCATCCCGGCCATCAAGGTTTCGCCGCTTTCCGGATCGGTCGAAATCGAAAGCGTCGGATCTTCTTTTCGAAAACGATACAGGGCCTTGCCGAGTCGGTCGGCGTCTTTCGTCGCCTTGGCCCGAACGGCGATTTGGATCACCGGTTCCGGCACGAACATCGATTCCAGCGTGCAGAAATCTTTTTCGGACGAAAACGTGTCGCCGGAGCTGCAATCGATGCCGATCACGGCGACGATGTCCCCCGGTTCGGCGACGTCGATTTCCTCACGGCTTTCGGCGTGCATGTGAAAAATACGGCTGATCCGTTCCTTTTCGCCGGTCCGTTGGTTGAAATAGGTTTCCCCCTTGTTAAGCGTTCCCTGATAAACCCGCATGAACGTCAGCGTACCGTACGGATCTTCGATGATCTTGAACGCCATCGCAACGGTCGGGGCCAAGGGATCCGGCGTGAGCGACATCTTGGCGTCCGCGTCTTTCTGATCCATGCCGTATTTCCACGCGAAGTTGTCGCAATCCAGCGGCGACGGCAGATATTTTCCCACGGCGTCGAGAAGCGGTTGGACTCCTTTGTTTTTATAGGCGGTCGCCAGGAAAACCGGCGTGAGCTGTTGCGACCAAACCGCGAGCCGAACGACGTGTTGGATCAAATCGAGCGGCGGCTCTTTTTCTTCGAGGAGAATTTCCATCAGATCGTCGCTGAACATCGCCAACGATTCGAGCAGATGCTGTCGGGCCGCTTTCGCTTCGGCTTGGAGTTCGGCGGGGATTTCTTCTTCTCGAATCTTTTCCCCCTGCGAACCGTCGAAATAAATCGCTTTTTGTTCGACGAGATCGACCACCCCCTCGAAAGCGGTTTCCTTGCCGATCGGAATCTGCATCAGGACGGCGTCGCAGTCGAGCTTTTCCTTGAGTTGCTTCACGACCCGCTCGGGATTGGCGCCGACGCGGTCCATTTTGTTGATCAAGGCGAGTCGGGGAATACCGTACCGTTTCATTTGGCGGTCGATCGTGATCGAGTGGGCTTGCACGCCGCCGACGGAGCAGAGAACCAAAACGGCTCCGTCCAGCACGCGGAGGCTCCGTTCGACTTCGACCG
>JAVBPI010000170.1:0-8057 GCA_031549705.1 Thermoguttaceae bacterium | reverse complement strand
AGGTCGACGTCGGAGAAGGAATCGAGCATCCGATCGACGTAGAGCCGACGGTCGAGTCGGGGGAAGCGGTCCGGATCGTCGACGCCGCGTGAGTAGATGGAGCCGTCGAACACCCAATCGCCGGGCATGGCGTCAGGATCGATTTTCCGGCTCTCCGGCTGCCGTGAGAAGAAATGCGGTTTCGGCGTCGTGGTGCTCGGTGGGGTCTCCTCGATTTTCCCTTCTTCAAAATTTCCTTTTTGTTTTTTTGTTTGTTTAGTTTGTTTAATATTAATATTAGTTAGTTGTCGCGAGTTTTCGAGAAAAGTAGGTGATCCTAGGGACACCTCAGGTGATCCTAGGGACACCTCAGGTGATTCTGTGGACACCGGAAAAATCGACCTGACGGAGACATATCGCGAAACATCACCTCCTGTCTTGCGAATTAAACCAGCCTTGAGCAGTTGAGCCAAGACTTTTTTTACTGCTCTCGGGGTCGCTTTGATCTCCGGACATAATTCGCAAAATCTCCGTCCGGCTTCTCCCCGACGTTCGATCAAAAGCGCAATAGCGGCTTGCAGGTGCGTAAATTTAGACACGTCGATCATAGAGCACCCCCTTTCCGGCCGACCGGCGCAAGGGGGCGACAAAGAGGTTCAGAGCGAGTTAGCGGAAGAGCACGGTCGCGGTGGCGGAGCCGACGGTGTTCGTCGGCACGAACTTGACGCAGATGAGCGGGTTCTTCTCCGGATCCTCGAAATTGCAGGGTTTGGGCATCGTGAGCGACAAGACCTTGCGACCGGTCGCCGTTTCGATCCCGGTGATCGCATCGGAAACGATCGCGGCGATATATCGACCGTAATCCTTCCTCTGTTGCCGCCGAAGGCTCTGTTCTTCCGGCGTAAGTTCTTCGAAATTCTTGACTTCTGGTGCTACTGTTGACATGGGGGAATCCTCCAAAAAAGAGACCGGCCCCCGCCGCCCGAATGTAGCACCGTGGGCGTCGAGGAGCCGGTCCTTCGTGGGAAATGGTAAAATAGATAACTCTCCGTAGTGGTGCTACGGAGGTAAATATATTATCAAAATTTGAAAATGTCAACGATCTATTTTCAAATTTTGAAAATATTATTTCTCTGGAAGGAGTTCTCTCGGTTCTATGCCGTAAATTTCGGCAAGAGCCGGAATGAGATCGAGCCGAAATGTTGGCTTGCCGATCTCCCAGTGGTAGATCGTTTGCGCTGGCACGCCGATTCGTTCTGCAAGCTCTGGCACAGTCAACCCCGCTTTCTCTCGCAGTTCCCGCAATCGGATAGCGAATCTCCCGGAGTAGGTCATCGTGTCTGGTTCCTTTCGTGCCGGGGACATCATCATGGCTAAATCGGTTGTTTGGGGTGAGCTTGACGCTTGTTAAACAACCCAATATAGCACACAGATTGCCCGGTTTATCTAAATTTTCCTTGTGATTGGAGACGTTGTGAGCGGTATTGACGAGCCGGGGATTGTGTCCCCGACTTGGGCCGGCGACGTGCGTCTGGGGGGCTGTATGGGCGTGGGACGGGTATCGGAGCGGGTCGGCGGCCGGAGATGGCGAACCGCCGGAGCCCGCCGTCATCGAACCGGCCGCCGTCGAAAGCGAACCAACTCCGATGTTCGATCCCCGTTTTCCTCCTTGTCCTTTTCCCTTTTTATTCGTTTGTTCAATTCCATTAGTTGTATTAACAATATTAGTTAGTTGTCCCGAGTTTTCGGGGAAATAACCCGCCCCGATTGGGCGGTCACCCGCCCCGATTGGGCGGTCATCCGCCCCGATTGGGCGGTCATCCGCCCCGATTGGGCGGTCATCCGCCCCGATTGGGCGGTCATCCGCCCCGATTGGGCGGTCGGCGGAGCATGAAAAACGGTAAAATGTGTCCCGTCTTTCTTGGAGTGTTTCGACTATGCCAATACTTGCCAGCCGTTTTAAGTGCTCTCGGCAGTGTGAAACGCTAATGCAAAGAATGTCGGCAATTTCGCATTGACGCAACGGCTGCGGTGAAAATGCCAGAAACAGGGCGATGAGCTTTTCGCCGGTATTTTTGAGCGGGGTGAAGTCGATCATGCTTCACCCCCTTCCAGCAAGAAAAGAAAAAGCCCCGGTGCATATAGAAACGCACCGAGGCACGCATACGGGTTAGCAGTGTCCTTACCGCCAATAACTACGGGAAGAACCCACGTACGCAGCTCCCCGGGAAGGACTCGAACCTTCGACCTACGGATTAACAGTCCGCCGCTCTAACCAACTGAGCTACCAGGGAAAGTAAATATCACGACAAATAATCGTCGCTAGACCAAGTATATTAACCGATTTTTTGAACCGACGCAAGGGGGATTTCCGTTTTTTACGTTTTCCGCGAAAACGTCAAAGTCCTAATTCCTTTTCGATCTTCTTGATCTTTTCGAGACGCTTTTCGTGTCGGCCACCGTCAAACGGCGTGGCGATCCAAAGATTCACGATCCGAATGATCGACTCCTCGTTCAAAAGATCCGCCGAAAGACAAAGAACATTCAAATCATTATGTCGACGGCTCAGTTCCGCCGAAATCTCGTCGATCACCGGAGCGGCACGGACTCCCATGAATTTGTTCGCCGTAATACACATCCCGATCCCGGTGCCACAAACCAAAATTCCACGGTCCGACTTACCGTGACTGACCAATTCCGCGACCGCGGCAGCAACATCGGGATAGTCGACCGGCGTCGTCGCGCCCATGGGGGGACCGAATTCCACCACGTCGTTTCCGAGCTGGCGAAGGTGTTCCGCGATCTTGATGCGGAGCATGACTCCATGGTGGTCGCTTCCGATGGCAATGTTGAGCGGCATACGGATTCAAACGCAAAATTGAGGCAAACAGAGAAAACATGCATTATATCGCCGAACCCCATCTTGGAAACGGGGGTGTTCCCAGCGTTGACAAGCGAAATCGAATTCACCATAATCTCGATTAGTTCCGACGAAACGCGGAGTACCGGCTCAATTATTACTGATAACCTGATCGATCATGGACAAGCAACTTTCTCGGCGTCGCTTTCTGGCGGGTTCCCTTTTAACGACGGCAGCGGCCTCCATTACCGCTCTACCGGCTTTCGGACAGGCAAACTCGCCGAACGAAAAGCTCGGCGTCATGGTGATGGGGTGCGGCGGACGTGGCGGCGACCACATCAAGGCGATGCTCGCCGATCCCCGGACCGTGGTCCTTTACGTATGCGATCCGGACACGAAACGGGCAGCCGCTTGGGGCGAAAAGATCAAGGCCCAGCAGGGAATCGACCCCAAAGTGATCATCGATATGCGGGAGGCGCTTTCCGACAAGAACCTTGACGTCGTCACATGCGCTTCAGTGAACCACTGGCACACCCTCTGCGGAATTTGGGCCTTGCAGGCGGGAAAACACGTTTTCCTGGAAAAGCCGATTTCCAGCAGCATTCACGAAGGAAAAGCGATTACCGCCGCTGCGAAGAAATACGGCAAAATCTGTCAGGTCGGTACACAAAGGCGTTCCTTCACGGCTCACATCGAAGCGGTCGATTTCGTCAAAAAAGGGGGAATCGGCGACGTCAAGCTCGCGCGGGGTATCTGTTATAAACGACGCAAATCGATCGGACCGCTCGGCAAATATCCGCTTCCGCCGACCGTCGATTACGATTTCTGGTGCGGCCCGCGACCGAACGATCCGCCGACCCGACCGACGTTCCACTACGATTGGCATTGGCAGCGGGAATACGGCAACGGCGAAATCGGCAACAACGGCCCCCATTTTTGCGACTTGGCCCGCTGGTATCTCGGTCTGGAACGGTTTCCCGACCAAGTGTACGCTTACGGAGGCCGCATCGGTTACGACATCGAACGGAAGGATCCGGATTACGTCGACGCCGGAAACACGCCGAACACACATGTTTCGGTCTTCGGTTTCGGCGACAAGACGGTCGTGATGGAATGCCGTGGTCTGGAGTCGCCGAAGCTCAACGGCGTCGATTTTGGAACGATCATTTACGGCTCCGAAGGGTTTTTGACGGCGACCGACAAGACGTGCATCGTGTTCGACAACAACGGCAACGAAACCAAGCGGTTTACCGGGGGGGGCGACAATTTCAAGGAATTCGTCGATTCCGTGGAGAATAACGATCCGGTGTCGGTCAAAGCGGATGCCCGTTGCGGCGCCCTGTCGGCGGCGATGTGCCATCTCGGTAACATTGCGTATTACGTCGGCGAGTCGGACAAACAGCCCGCCGCCGAAATCGAAAAACGGATCCCGGAATCGCATCAGGTGGTTTTTCAGAACACGATGGCGCATCTGGAAAAGAACGGCATCGACACGAAAAAGAGCCTGCTGTCGCTCGGTCCGGTGCTGAAACTCAACCCGGAAAAAGAGGAATTCGTCGGCAACGATGCGGCGAACAGCATGTTCAGCCGTGGTTATCGAGACGGTTTCGTCGTCCCCGATCCAGACAAGGTGTAATATCGCGGAACGCCGGGACTGTTTACTCGGAGTACCGGCTCAATGGGGTTGACCGGTTTTGGGGAAAACATTATTCTTCCGCCGATTCGTTTTGTTTTCGTCGGAAAAAATGTTTCCCCCAGATCAATGCCCAAACCTGTTTTAGCCATTGTTCTTCCTTGTTTCAATGAAGAGGATGTTCTGCCGACGACGTTCCAACGTATCGGCAATCTCCTGGACGACATGATTCGTGACGGTCAGATCGCGGTGGATTCGTACGCTTGCTTTGTCGACGACGGCAGCAGCGACCGGACATGGGAGTTGATCTGCATGGCGACGACCGTCAATCCGGTGCGGTTCCGCTCCGTTCGGCTGTCGAAAAACTGCGGACACCAGCAGGCGATTCTCGCCGGAATGCACACGGTGACCGACCATTGCGATTGCTGCGTGACGATCGACGCGGATCTCCAGGACGATCTCGGAGCGTTACGGAAAATGGTCGACCTTTATCGCAACGGTCAGGCGGAGATCGTGCTCGGCGTCAAACGCAAACGGACCGCCGATTCGTTTTTCAAGCGATTGACGGCGAAAACATTTTACCGAATCCTCGATTGGATCGGAAGCAAAAGCGTGGAGGATCACGCCGATTTCCGATTGCTGAGCCCCAAAGCGCTCCGTTGCCTGGCGGCGTACAAGGAGACCGATCTGTTTCTGCGCGGCATTATTTTGCAGTTGGGACTGAAAACCGAACTCGTTCATTACGACATCTCCGACCGGATGGCGGGAACGACGAAATATACGCTTTCGAAGATGATGAATTTATCGCTGGTCGGAATTACATCGTTCTCCGTCGTACCGCTCCGTTGCCTGTTTTTCACGGGACTCCTGTTTTTCGTCTTGTCGACGCTCCTGACCGGTTGGTTTATAGTCGACTCTTGTTTCGGCGATACGGTACCGGGGTGGGCGACGTTGGCGACGTCGCTTTGGGCGCTCGGCGGCATCCAGCTCATGGGGCTGGGAATCGTCGGCGAGTACGTCGGTCGGGTCTTCATGGAAGTGAAACAACGTCCGCGCTATCTCATCGACGAACAAACCGTTCACAACCGCCAGGCGACGATTTCTCTTCAAGACGACTACCGGAAGTCGGCATAACACCCGAGGCGTTTGCGAAAATGGGCGAGGTCCCAACTTGAAAATCGCGTTGATTTACTAGACGAAAAGGCCAACATCCGTTTGCATCCGTGAACAACGGATGCAAGAACTCGTGGAAAGTGAATCTCTGGGTCCCCGCCTGCGCGGGGATGACGAGGTTTTATCCTTGTTCTCGAATGCTTTTTCGTTAACGTTGTCGTAGAATAGCCTTCAAAAAAATACATAACGAAAAATGTCCCGAACGCTTATCATCAGTGCGGACGATTTCGGATTCTCGGCGTCGGCCAACGAAGCGGTGCTCCGTGCGGCGGAGTTCGGAACACTCCGGGCGGCCAGTTTGATGACGAACATGCCGTTCGCGGAAGCCGCCGTCGCCGCCGCTCGCAAACGAACGCCGAACCTGAGTCTCGGCTTGCATTTCACGCTGACCAGCGGCGTTTCCGTTGCGCCGGCCGATTCCGTTCCATTATTGGTCGACGCCGAAGGACGATTTGCGCACGGTTTCGGCGGACTCCTGAAACTGCTGCGCGGCCGACAAGGGAACGAAGCCCGCATCCAAATTCGGAGGGAGTTCGAAGCCCAGCTCGCGGAAGCGGACCGACTGGCAAATTTGCACGATTATGCCTTCGACCATCTCGATTCGCATCAACACGTTCACGTGCTGCCGGGAATTTTTGAGACGATTTTCGCCGAATCGCAACGGCGGCAATGGGTGCTCCGGATCCCACGGGAACGGTTCGGCGGCGCCGGCCGAATTTTACGTCGATCGTTGCACTGGGGGCCCGTCGGAATCCTGAAACGCTCCGTGCTCCGATATTTCCTGCCGAAAACGGTTGCCGGCCCGGATTACTTCGGAATTCTCGATACGGGAAAAGTCGATGCCGCCGCGTGGGATTCGATTCTCGGCGTCTTGCGAAATTCCGTTACGGAAGTGAATGTTCACCCCTCTTGGGAACCGGGAAACGACGAAACGACATGGAAATGCAGCGACGGCGACCGCTCTTTCCACCGCTCCGACTGGCGGCGCCGCGAGTTCGATGTGCTGGTCGACGAAACATTTCGTAAGAAAGTCGCTTCCCTTCTTCCAGCGGAAGGACAAAAGTCGCCATGGAACGAAACGCCATGACGGCCGATAACATGTTGCCGTCGCTGCGTTCCGTTCCAGACTCATTTTAAACCCGCGTTCGTCTCGTAACGACGCGGAGTGCCGGCTCAATGGCGCCGGGTGCGGTACGGTCGACTTCCGTTCAGGTAAAACACCAAGGCCGGTCACGTTTGACGTCCGACTTGAGAATGTTCATGCAGATGTTCACGTCGTCGACGACTTGGAAGTCGTACATTCCAACGCAGAGGAAATCCGCTCCTGCTTGGAAAGCGTACCGAAAACCGTCCTTCGGATGAATCGAACCGGCGGCTAGGACCTTGAACCCGATCCACGGCTGTTTGAGCGTGTTCATGAAGGCGATCGTCTCTTCCGGCTGCCGGTCGTAGACGTTGTCCCGCTCCGGTTTGTCGGCGAGCCGGGACCAATAGTTGCCGTGGTGGATCGTCTTCATCCAGAAATCGGGGGAAATCCCTTTCTCGACACACGCCTTGATCGTTTCGATCCGGTGTCCGCCGAGGCCGACGGGAACGTCTTCCTTGTTGAACCGCTCAACGAACGCCGCGATTTCATCGAACTTTCCTTCACGGACCAGTCGGTCGTTGGTCTCCCCTTGGATGTAAACGGCGGTCGCCCCTTTTTCGGCGCAGCTCAACGCGCCGTCGATCGAGGAGCAGTCGGCGATGTATTGCATCGCACCGCCCCCTTTTTCCCAGTAGTCGACCATGATATTGATGTGCGAATGGTGTCCGAGATAAGTGTTGATCCCGCACGCCTCTCCCATTTTGAACGTCGCAAAGATTTTGTCCCGTGTGTGATACGCCTTGACGAGATCCGAGACGTAAATCAAATCGCGGGCATGGGCCCAACCGCCGATCAGGTTCCCCCCCATGATGATCCGGCTGAACTTGATCCCCTTGATCGTCGCGGTTCCCATCGGCTCCTTGAGATCGGAGAACTTCGCCCAGTTGGTGTGGGTTCGGGAAGCGCCGGAAAGGGCGTCGACCGTCATATCCTTCGGCGCCTCGGGCTTGGCGTCCTTGGCGAGTTCCTGCGCGAGAATTTCGTCTTCCCGACTGGCGAAAGCGGCACCGGCGACCGCCGCCCCACCGGCGAGGAGCGTGCCGAGCACTTTGCGGCGGTCGGGATTCGTCGGTTCACCCTGCTGTTCCATCGGATTGACATGCTGTTCGGACATCGGTTGCTCCTTAGTTGTTGTCGTGTTTCACGAAAAAAGAAAACGGCCTATCGCCAATATTGTCGCATTATACCGACATTTTACCCCAATAGATAGGCCGATTCAAGCAAATTGCCGGTCGCCGCGTCTTTGTGATCGTAAGTTTTGTTGG
>JAVBPI010000209.1:0-10470 GCA_031549705.1 Thermoguttaceae bacterium | reverse complement strand
TCCCAAGGACCCGTGGAGTAACGATTACGTGTACAACTGCCCCGGTCGGACGTCGGCGTATGAAATCATCTGTTACGCTGCCGACGGCCGCGAAGGCGGCGAAAACGAAAACGCGGACATCGTCTCAGGACAATATTGACCATGAAGCGACCGGCTTTCACCCTCCTTGAAATGACAGCCGTGCTGACGATCCTGGCCTTGACCGCGTCGTTGGTCGCGGTCAATTACCGGGAACCGGTCAATAACGCCCGTCTGGAAAACGCCTTCGAAACCGTCGAGCGGTTGGATCAACGAATACGGCTTTGGTGCAAAACGAACGATTCCCCGGCCCGGATCACGGTCGACCTCGATCGGGGCGTTTTTGCGGCGGAAAAGGAAACCGGTGGTCCGCTGCCGATTCCCGCAGCGAAAATCCCGGGCGGCATGAAAATCAAGGAACTCCGAATCATGGGCGAAAACCGATTCGGACGCGATACGAAAATTCCCTACACGTCGCGGGGAACGGCTTCGTGCTGGGCGTACAGTATCGCCTACTCCAGGAGCCGTGAAAAATACCGGCTTGTCATCGGGGCGACGGGACAGTCGATCCCGTTCGACAACGAAGAAGCATTGATCAAGTTTGAGAGACTTTATGACAGCCCTTCCGACGATTGATTTTAACGTGCGAGCAAGCGACCAACGGGAGCGATTGATTTCAACGGAGCGGAAGCTCCAATCCGGATCCGGCCCTAGCCGGGGTCTGACGCTGGTCGAAGTGATTACGGCGATGCTGCTGCTCGGTACGTTGCTCGTGTCGCTGCTCGTTGCGTTCAGTCGCCAGGCGGTACAGATCGAACAATCGTCGGAACGGCTCCGGGTGTTGGATGCGGCGGAGACGCAGCTTGCCGAGTGGCATCTCCAGTTCGGCTTCGCACCGATGAACGAAGACGGCGAATTCAAGATCGACAAGAAGACGTACCGTTGGCAAACCCGCCCGGTCGAACAAATGATCGACCGCCCATTTTTGATCGGAAAAATATCCTATGAAGTCTTTGCGACCGACCGCAAAACGCCCGTTCTGTCGCTGGAACTGATTGTCCCTTCGTGGGAGACGCTCGAATGAGATACCGTTACGGCATGACATTGATCGAAATTACCGTAGCGCTGGCGTTGTCGACACTGTTGCTCGTGACGACCGCCGGGGTGATCAAGTCGATGCAACAGAAAAAGAAGGTGTTCGCGGATCGACTCGACGTTCAGCCGTGGCGTGTGGAACTGGCCGAAAAACTGCGAGACGATATATTACGGTCGAAGGAAATGCGGATCGGCTCGAAGTCGCTGGAGCTCTCGGGATTTTGCGGACACGATCCGCTGACCGGCGAACCGACGCAGGCTCCGGTTCAGGTCGCGTGGGTCCTGAAAAGGGAAAGCGGTTACGATTTGTTGACCCGGACGGAAACGCCGCGTGGTGGCATGGAGGAACTGACGGCAGCGCCGCGAACGGAACTGATGGCGGTTGGCATCAAGAACATTTCCGTCGGTACCTTTACAGGACGTGAGAACGAAGAAAAAAACGAAATAAAAACCATGACGACATCGGAGCGGCGTGACGACGAATCGGGGGACTGGGCGACGATACCCAAGGTACTCAAACTGGTCGTCCAGGGGCCGAAGAATATCGTGTTGATCGACGAATTGATTTATCGATGAGAAAAAGGAAACATCAGCAAAAGGGTTTCGTGTTGGTGCTCGTCTTGGCGATGCTGGCGATTGCGGCGTTGCTCTCGGCGGGACTCGCGAGAAAAAGTCTCGACCAGACGGTCGCCGCTTCGAAACGGGCCGACGAACTCCAGCGACGCTGGGGCGAAATCAGTTTGCGCCATGCGGTCCTTAATCGTGCCGAAATCCTTTTGCGAACATCCGATTTAGCTGGTACTCCCAACGCCTCGTCCCTCCAAACAACCGTCAAGCTGCGTGACCGAACATTTACACTCGTGTTGTCGGATGAACAAGCGAAACTGAACCTGAACGCGGCGTTTCGGTACGGCAAGGAACCGGCGGTCCGAAAAGCCCTTTTCGACGGAGCCGCTCTCTGGCCGGTTCGGATGCGACCCGATCCGAGAGCGTCGACAAACAACCCCTATCCTCCGGCGTTCGCGTCCTGGGGACAAGTGTACGATTTCTCGGTCTTTTCCAACACGACGGAGAAGAATTATGGGCAACTGACGCAACTGGGCGAACGAATTACCTGTTGGGGGAACGGTCAACTGAACATCTACCGAGTGGACGCCGATACGATCCGAACGGTCTGCGAATTGGTCGCGCCGCCGCAATCGGTGACGGCCTTACTCGAACTGCGTCAAGAACACCCGGAATGGGATTACGAAAAAACGATGAAAGAAGTCGACGTTTCCGACAAGGACCGCCGTGCTTTCCGGCGAGTGTTGACCGACCGAAGCCGATGCCATGCACTCTGGACGATCACGGACGACACCAAGCGTTCCTGGGTACGGCTCGACGTCAAAACCACCGACGAAATAGAAACATTCTATTGGTAGCCGGGAGCCCCGGCGGGCGGCTGGTGCTTCCGCACCGTTGAAAAGGCCCGCTTCCGTTGGTCGCTTTCCTGATACGAATAACGACGATTTGATGACAATGAAAAAATGCACGTTCTCCGTTTGAATACCATCCTGTTCGTTTTGGGTTCCCTGTTCTGGTACATGGCGGGAGGACTGTTGTTGTACGCCGCGTTCGGGCCGGTGAAAGTCGAACTGGAGAACGGACCGGTAGTCCGGCAAAACATGACGAAAGATTCAGGAACGAAAAAGGAGGAGCTGCCGCCGCTCTCCGCTTTTGCCACCGTCTGGCACACGCCGCTCCAACGGCCCGTCTTCGACGCACCGCCGCCACCTCCGCCGCCGGAAGTCAAACCTGACCCGCCGAAGCTGAAAGCCCAACTCATGGCGACGGCACTCGACCGGGGACAACCGACGGCGATGTTCAAGATTCCGTCCGGAAAATACGTGACGCTCAAAGTCGGCGACACGTTCGACAACAATCCCGGCACGGCGAAGATCGTCGGCATCGACGGCAAACAGGTCATGCTGCAGTTTGAGGGATTCGAGGAGCAAATCAAAATTGGTATGAAATAACAAACGCTTGCGTTTTAGCCGCCGCATGCGAGAACCGAAATGAGTCAGGAGAGCAACAAAATCCTCTGGTTGATCGTTCCCTCGGAAGACCGGGCTGTCGTCTTGCGAGTCGTCGGGAATGCCGTTGCGCCGTTTATCGCCGAGGCAAACGATGAAACGCCGCTCGCGCAAGCAATAGCGACTGTGTTCACCGAACAGGAATACGACGCCCAACCGATCCTGCTCGCGCCCCGCTCTTCCGATGTTCTTGCCATTTCTTTACCGCCGGAAACGAACGTCAACCGGCAGGCGATGCTTTTCGAACTGGAGGAATACGTCCCGATTCCCGCCGAGCGGTTTGTTGCCGATTTCTTTTCGCACGACAAAGCCCGCTTTGCCGGAGTGATCGATTCTGAAAAGTTTTTGCCGCTGCTCGACGAGTTGGCGGCACGACAAATTCTCGTTCAGGCTATCGTTCCCTTGTCGGTCCTTGCTGCCCAGTTTTTGACGCAGAACCCGATCACCGTCGAGAACGGAATCTGGGCCGTTGTCTGGTCTTACGAAAAAGAAGACTGGTTCGACGAGCAGCGGATCGAGTTGTTTTTCCTGACACCGGACGGTCAACCGCTTTCATGGCAACTGCTCGACACGAAACCGGAATCACTCCGCCGGGCGTTCGAAACGGAGATTCTTACAAGAAACGTGAACGTCTCCGTTGATTCGCCGCATCTGTCGGAGGAATTGCGGCAGACGTTGGCGTCGATTCCTCGCGTCAAACTGATGACGAACGAACCGGAAAACGACGAAGAGACCGGCGACATTCTGCTGCTGGCGATTGCGAAACAAAGCGAAGCGATTTTGTCGCGAAAAAGAAAGCCGTGGTGGAATTTTTGCCGCGATTCGTTGGCGATGCGGGGAACGGATCGCGTTCTCGGCAAGTCGATCCGAACCTTGTTGTGGGGAGCCGTCGCGCTGGTTGCGGCGTTGTGTCTTGTTTTGGCCGTGCGAACCTATCGATACGATCATTTGGCTTCGCAATACCGTCAGGATCAGGAAAAAGCGTTCCAGGAAGCATTGCCGGATCAAAAATTGCAGACGGGGTTTCGGAACCGACTGGAAAGCGAGTACACGAAAATGTCGGCCCAGCGGGAAAATACGGCAGACTTACCGCAACGGGAATCAGTGTTGCTTCCGCTCTTGAGCATTCTGAAATCGCTTCCCAAGAAGGTCCGGTATCGATTCCCGGAAATCCGTATCGAGCAGGACGCGATCCGACTTGACGGCCAACTGCAAGTTCACGGTGACGCCGAACTGATCGCGACGGCTCTGGAGGACGGCGGCTTCGCCGTCGAAGCGCCCAGCACGCAACAGACCGGCGCCAGCGGCGTCGCGGTTCGTCTGTCCGTCGTCCGACCAACGAAGGAAGGCAAAAAATAATTTTGAAAAGCATCTTGACACATATTTCAAACGATTTTGATTTTCGGTAGAATGTTTCACATGGACGGCACCTCAACTGTTTCGACAGGGACGTCGCGGCTTCATTTTCTTCACACCAATGGAGGCGGGATCATGTCACAGTCCCAAAAAGGGCACAAGCGGCGGGCTCGAACGAATCATTCGGTCGTCGAACAGACCAAACCGGCATCCTCACCCAAGCGTCTGATCTTGCCGCTGGTCATCGGGATTCTGGTCGTCATTACGATTCCCGCGATTCTTTTCGCTCATGCGAGCTTTTCGGAGAAATCCACACCGGTTGGAACGGTAAAATTCGTGCCGGTCTCTTTTTCGACGCCAGCCCCGCAATCGCAGTCAAACGTCGGCTGGAATCGAACCTTCACGGGCCAAACCTACGACGCTGAAACCGGCTTGATGTATTATCGCGGTCGATATTACGATCCAGCGTCGGGACGATTCCTCACCCGCGACCCCATCGGATATGACGCGGGTGATACCAATTTATATAGATATGTGAACAATTCGCCGACGATCTATACGGATTACGATGGTTTGAAACCTTCGGGCTGTTGCAAAACATGTGCCATGACTTCCGGCAGCTTAACGTTGAACGGATTGGAGTACAATAGCAATATCAAATATATGAGTGATCGAGGTGGCGGCAATGCAATGATGCATTGTCTTGCCACGTGTAGAACCGTTCGGCTCTGCGGGACCTCTTGTGCAAAAGAATTTTGGGATGGACGTGAAGGAACGGATCTTGATGGACAACAAGATTTGAAGAACAATAGCGTTGGTTATCGACTGGGGGAAAATTCGAGACAAACTTGTTGGAACTCATGATACACCGCTTGGGCTTCAGGAGAATTAACTTGTACAAACGAAGGAAAGCTTGTAAGGTGTCCTCCGCCTCGAGAATTCCCCGACCATATCAACACCGGTCAGCCACTGAAACGACCAACAAAACCTTCTAGACCCGCACTGCCTCCGAGGCCATTTTCTCCGGTCGGCGTTGGGTTTCATGCCGAATAATATTCGACAGTCTACTATGGTGACTAAAAAGAATTACGGCAGTATGCGTCCTGGGTGTGTATTTGCGGTCCTTGTAACTACCGTATTAGTGATTGTTTATATCTTTTTCTTGTGGAGCTTTTCTCGCCCTCCCAAGGCATATTTTTTAGTTTCAAAAGTTCATGTCGGCATGAAAAGAATCGAAGTGGAGCAAGTCTTGGGTCCCCCTGATTACCAAACACCTGATGGGAAGGAATATTGTTACTCTCGAAAACTTTCATGGGGAATTCTGCATGTCTACTTCGATGAAGATGGCAAATATGTAAGATATGTCTACGATAGGTAAATATATCAGAAATTTTTTGACCGCTCCGGAAACCCGACTGCCGTTGTTGCTGTTCGTTGGTTTGGCGATTTTGGCGTTTTGGCTTTCCGGCGAACTCGGTCGGGCATATCGCGGAGCGGTCGAGGCGTCGACGAATGCGCAAGCGTGTCAGGAACTATCACGCCGGATCGTCGACCTGAAAAAGAAACCGGAACTGATTTCCGGTAAAATGAGTTCGACCGCCCAGATTGCCCAGTCGGTCGAAGCGGCGATGCAGGAATCCGAAATTCCCGCCGCCAAATTGGTCCGGATCGAACCGCGTTCGGCAATTCGGTTCGAAAAGACCCCATTCCTCCAGCAACCTTCCCATCTTGAACTGCGTGACGTTACATTGGAGCAGCTGATTCGGTTCCTGTACGCTCTCTCCGCAAAGAATCGCTTGGAAGCGACGGATTTGCGGATTCATGCTCCCCGCTCTTCCTCCTCTGAATCAGGTCCGGAAATTTGGAATGCGGAATTGGTCTTGACAAATACCATCTATTCTCCGTAGAATTCGCCGGTTTTTCCTTGTGAAGTTGTTAACCGGTTCAGTATTCATGATTTCGCGCATCGGCATTCTTTTGTTATTTACCCTGTTGAGCGTTGGCGGCTGCGCGTCGGACGCCTCGAAAAAAGGGCCGAATTACGAAACGATTAAAGCGAATCCGAAACGCGATCCCGAAGCGGCGGCGAAACTGAACGAACACGGCGTCACGGCGCTCGCCAAGGGAAAATTCGAGAAGTCCGAGAAACTGTTCAAGGACGCGCTCATCAAGGATGTCGACTACGGCCCGGCGCACAATAATCTCGGGCGACTGTATTTCGACCAAGGCAAGAATTACCTGGCTGCCTGGGAATTCGAGTATGCGACGAAGGTGATGCCGAAACGCGGTGAACCGTACAACAATCTCGGCATGGTCATGGAGCGGGTCGGCAAGATGGAGCATGCCATCGAAGCCTACGAAACGGCGAACCTGATGTGTCCGAACCATCCGGAAATCGTCGGGAACCTTGCCCGTGTTTATTGGTGTCACGATAAAGACAACCTGCGGACTCGCGAACTGATGGAGCAACTCGTTTTCGTCGACTGTCGCCCCGACTGGGTTGCCTGGGCGAAAGAACAGATCGCCTGTGGAAAACTCGCCTCCAACGAAGTGGTGACGTACCAATCGCCGCCTCAAGGAACACCGATGACGGAGTGGAACGTAACACCGCCTCCCCCGCCACCTCGCTACGAAACCATGCCACAACGTTATCCGGCTCCGCCAAACACGTCGCCACAGTATCCTGCACCGCAACTCGCCCCTCCTGCGCCGCCTCCGTCGCTCTAACCGCCTCTCCCGGAAACGCCATGTTTTGCACGCGATTACTTATTCTTGTATCGTTATTAGTCGGTTTGACGGGTTCATTGTGCGCTCAATACCCGCCGTATCAGCCCCCGCAGTATCCGAACCAATCATACCCACCGCAGCAATATCAGCAGCCATCGAACCAATATCGGCAACTTTACACACAAACAAACGGAGTAACGCAACAGGTTCCGTATGTCTTGGTGGCGCAGCAGGATGGAACAACCCAACCGCCTGTGTTCGGGCCCGCTCGACCCGGCGCACCGGAACCGCTGCCGTTCGTGCCGAACCAACAGCCTGTCGCCGGACCACGTCCGTTGCCGCCGTTTCCCATTCCGCAAAATCAATTCGTGGCTCCCAACGGAGCGGTGGTCCCCCAACCGAAAAATCCCGACGAGGAACTGGTCCAGCTCAATTTCCCGACCGAAGTTGACCTCGAAGTATTGGTCGAATACGTCTCTCAGCGACTGGAACTGAAAATCCTGTTCGACGAGGCGATTGCGAACAAAAAAATCCGGCTCCGAACGACAGGCGATATCCCGGTCGGTTCGCTCATGCAGGTCCTGCAAAGTGCCTTGAAAATGAAGGAACTGATTGTCGTCGACGCCGAAGTCCCCGGCTGGAAGCGGATCATTCCTGTTGCTCAACTCGGAACGCTTGCCCCCCAAGGGAATGCGCAACAGATTCTCAAGGACAAAGGGGGTGCGACGCCGGTCATGCAGATTTTCACGCTCGAACACGCCGATCCGACGCAGGTCCAGCAACTGATCCAGCCGTTTCTCACGCCGCAGGGGAGTTTGTGTACGCCGATCAAGGAATCGAAAATTCTGATCGTTTCCGATTACGCCGCGAACGTGATCAAAGTGTCGGAACTGATCAAAACGCTCGATGTGCCGAAACCGACGATCAAAACGGAATTTCTGGAAGTCAAGAACATTGATGCGACCGCGCTGAGTCGCCAGATTACCGCGATTCTACAAGCCCGGAATCAGGCGAGTGGTCAGGCGACTGCTGCCGTCAAGATCAACATCTCTTCCGATCCGCGAACGAACCAATTGATCCTGACCGGGACCGCCGAAGAAATCGTTACGATAAAACAGTTGGTCGAGAGTCTTGACGTGGCGGCCACGCAGACGACGGAACTCTACACGTTCCAGTATATCGATGCGCGGGACATCGACTCGCTCGTCAAGAGCATGCTTGATCCGCTCAAGGAAAAACTCTCGTACCGCTCTGTTATCAATCGAAACGATAATTCGCTCGTCGTCTCGACGACGAAAGATGTTCACCAGCAGATCGTTGCGCTCGCCAAACGGCTCAATATCCCGGCGGCGCAGAAACAGAGTCCGATCAAGTTTTACAAATTGAACAATACGACGGTCGACGAAGTGATGACGACACTCAACGCCTTGAGGCAAGGGTCGAATTATTCGCCACAACAACGCGACCGGGATGCGTTGCGAAAAACGTTGCCCGGTTCGCAGGAGGCGTACAACCATATCGGCGGCGCGGTTTCGTTCCCGCTCAGGCCGAACGAGCCGCTCCCGCCACTCGTTCCGGATGCGTTGCCGACCGACACGAACGCGGCGACTCCCGCGCTTGCGGCAACGCCGTTGCCGGGAGAACCGGCGCTCGGAGCAGAGCGGCAACCCGTCGGTCCGGTAAGCATGATGAGCGCCTTGCTCGACTCCGATGTACGAATCACCGCCGACACGAAAACGAATACGATCATCGTCGTTGCCGAACCGCAGATTCAGGAACATTACGCAACGTTAATAAAATTTCTCGACCGGCGTAGTCCGCAGGTGCTGATCGAAGCGAAAATCGTAACGATTGATACGAGCAACGAATTCATGCTCGGCGTCGAAATCAGCGGCGGCGAGCGGTCGGGATTGAAACGGCTGTTCGGGTTCAGTTCGTTCGGCCTGAGTACGCCGAACCCGGTGACGGGAGCGCTGGCCTTGATTCCCGGCGTCGGCTTCAACGGAACGCTGGTCGACCCCGATACGGCCGACGTGATCGTTCGGGCCTTGTCGCTGAGTAATCGTGCGAAAGTGATCGCTTCTCCGCGAGTGTTGGTCAACGACAACGAAGAGGGGAGGCTTCAAAGCACGCTGAGCATTCCGTACACGAGCGTCAATTCATCGCAAGTCGTGCAGTCGACGAGTCTCGGCGGCAATCAGGACGCGGGAACGTCGATTGTCGTTACGCCGCACATCGGTGACAGCGAACAGCTTCAACTGGAATTCGCCATCGAGTTCAGCAATTTCACGACCGGCGGCCAGGCCAATCTCCCGCCGCCGCGTCATGTCGACCAGGTGTCGAGCGTCGTGACGATTCCGGACGGTTATACGGTGATCGTCGGCGGGCTCAACCGTCAGAATTTCGAGCAGGCGACGAAAGGCATTCCGTGGCTGGAGAAAATCCCGTATTTGAGCGTGTTGTTTACGCAGCAAAGCGACAAGAAGGATTGTACCTCCTTGTTCATCTTCCTGAAACCGGTGATTTTACGTGACGACAAGTTCAAAGACCTGAAATACCTCTCCGACGGCGACATCCGTTCCGCGAATATCAGATCCAACCTCCCGAAAAGCTGCCCGCTGGTCATGCAGTGATTTTTTGAAAATATTTTGCAAATCTGCTTGACACATATTTCAACTGGTTTTGATTTTTGTTAGAATGAACCTCATGGATGGTTCGTCAAGCGTTTCAACATGGACGTCACGGCTTCATTTTCTTCATCTACAATGGATGCGGGATCATGTCACAGTCCAAGAAAGAACGCAAGCGAAAGGCTCGGAATAACCGTTTGGTCGTCGAACCGATCAAACCGGCGTCGTCCCAACGGTTGATCTTGCCGATCGTCTTCGGAATACTGGCCGTCATTGCGCTTGGAATCGTTTTCTCCGCTGATTCCCTCGCCGACGCCCTCCTCGGCGCTCACTATGTACCGGTCTCACAAGCCACCACGACACCCGTGGAGTCGGGGGTCGACGGTTCGGTTCGAAAAGTCGGGAAAACGTATACGTCTTTCGGCGAATTGGAAACGATCACCTGCTTCGACGGAAACGGTGGCGTCGTCAATCAAGTCTTTTTTGAATACGACGCCAACCGCAAACTTCACCGGATGTATCAGTCGTTCGATGGAACGGTTCTGCCGAATGCAACGCCATGTCTTGAG
>JAVBPI010000203.1:0-4515 GCA_031549705.1 Thermoguttaceae bacterium | reverse complement strand
TTGTTGCGCCAATTCGATCATCACGCGCTCACGCTTGGAACTTGTATAATTGATTCGCGGCATCACGGCGGCGAGTCCCGGCGTCAGCAGGAGTCCGACGACGGCGAGCGTCCAAATTCGGTGCCGCAGCGCCGCCGTGTTTCGTTGCAGACAAACGGTCGCGATCCACGCCAAAATCAGGATCACGGTTCCGCCGAAAAGCATGTTCAAGAGCGTCAACGAAATCGTACTCATTTTACCGGCCCTCTGTTTTGGTTTTTTCGATTTGTTCCTTCATGCGGTCGAGTTCCTCTTCGGAGATCGACGGACCGGCGACGTCCAACAGCGCGGCGAACGCTTCCGACGTGCTTCCGCCGAACAGCGTTGCCAAGAGATTTCGAATCGCGGACCGTTGCGCTTTCGTCTTTGAAATCACAGGGCGGTAGAGATACCGCTTGCCGCTGTGTCGGAACGTCAATTCCCCTTTTTGAACGAGCTGGCCGAGAATTGCACGGACCGCCGAATACGACGGCGGCGAATCCATGGCGTCAACGACTTCCGAGACCGACGCCTCGCCGAGTTTCAATACCGTTTCGAATACCTGCCGCTCCCGACGGCCGAGATCGAGCACGGATTTGCTTCCCTTTTTCATCATCGCTCCTTTTTATACGTGCAGTTTTTTCAGCACATGCAGAAAAAATAGCAGATCGGGGCGAAGATGTCAAGTGAAATTTTCGAAAAAACGAAAAACAAGAAAAAAGAACCGGGGGCGGTTGCCCCCGGCTCTTGAGCAGGTGATAAATTTGACCCGTTGTTTGGTCGGCTGCCGTGTGGTCCGTCGCGTTTTGAACTCCACTACGTTCCGTACAAAACACGACTCCGTTCTTTTTTATTGTCACCACAATAGGTGTTTCGAGAAGAGACTCGATGCGAACTACGCCGTTTTGCGGGGACGGCGACGGAGGCCGTACACCGAGGCGAGGCCGAATCCGAAGATCAGCATCGACGCCGGTTCCGGAGTGGTCGCCGGTTTGTTCGGAACCAAAATGATGTGATCCTGAAATCCATTTTCGTACTTTCCGTCGTCAGCCATCATGTTGACGACGAGGACCGAGTATCCGTCGACACTGTGGTTGACCGGGTCGTACGCCTGTAACCACCATTCGTCCTGACCGCCGAACAGGTCGCCGTAAATCGCTTCGAGGAAAGCGACGGCGTGTTCACGGTATCCTTCGGTCGAGCCGGTACCGGTGTAGTTGTCGTACACGCTGTCTCCTTGGAACGCCCAAATCGCGGCCTGAATGTCGTATTCGCCGAATCGGGTGATCTTGCTCGGATCTTCGCGCCAGCCTTCTTTGACGCCGACTTGGTTCCAAATGTCCCGATCGAGATCGCCGGTCAACCATGCTTGATACATGAGAGCGGATCCGAGCGTCAAGGCGTGAGCGTCGCTCATCGCGCTGCCGTAAACGCCGGTTCCGTCGACCATCGTCCTGTAGGTTCCATCACCGTTGTCGACGAGGTTCAGCTTGGCGTTCACATAAGTGTTCTCGATCGTTCTTGAACCGACTTCGACGCAGAACGAGTTGGCGAACAGCATGCTGTTCCCTTGGTACGAGGCGTCACGGAGGTTGCCAACGTGAGCATACTGGTCTTGCCAAGTTCCGTTCCACTCGAACGGCGAGAGGTAGGCACCAAGATAGCCGGCGGCGTCCGTTTGTGAAAACCCGATTGCGTGCTGACCGGTCCGACCGACCGCCGAAGAATCCGAGCTTCCCGATGTGTAGAGCACATTCACTCCCGCTCCGCTGTTCGCGGAGTTGAACGAATCGACCAACGACTGGAGCGTGACGGCGTCTGCCAAGGCAAAGGTCGAATACAGGAGCGAAACCGTCAGGAAGGAAATCAGGCGGAAGGTTTTCATGGTCTCGATGTCACTAAACGGGAAAAACTTTGGTACATGTACCCAATAGAGTGGAATTACAGCATGCACACGCCACGCCAAACCGAAAATTTCGTGTTTTTACTGATTTTTGGGTCATTATCTTCCCCAAACGGCCCGTTTTCATCATTTTCCTAATTGTAGGTGTGGCATTTTTCTATAGACCGTTGCGTTTTGATACATGAGCCAACCCACCACTCCACACCTGTGATTCGGGAGACAAGAAAGCCCGATTGACAAAAACGGCGAAACTTGACAAAATATGCGGACCCGGTTGCGGTTATCAAAAATCCGGGATAATCGGCCAACTGAACGGCCTCGGAGGTTCGTTCGGCGGTTCGAAAATCAAGGTACAATGTTCTATTTGGTTCTGACTGGACTCGTTTTCGTCGGCTTTTCATCACTGGCGTCCCGTTCGCTGAAGTCGTTCTCCCGACACGACTTGGAAGAATTGTGCGAAAAACGGGGAAAGACCAAAAAGTTCAACCGGATTCTCAAGGAATACGAACGGACCGCCGCCGCGGTCGGGATGTTTCGGGTCCTCTGTACGACGGCGGTGATCGTTTGCGGCATTTTTTGGCTTGATCCGCAACTCGTCTCGAAACTATTCGCCTCCTGGCAGAAGGCAGCCGTTCTGGTCGGTGTCGTGATCGTGCTCCTCGCCACGGAAGTCTGGCTCCCGAAAGCAGTCGCCCAACTTTGGGGAACCGGTTTCGTCTATTATACCTGGCCGATTTGGCGACTCCTGACGGTGCTTCTTTATCCGCTTGGTTTAGCGGATCGTTTCGTCAGCATTTTCTTCCATCGGCTGGCGGGAAAGTCGCAAATCACCGACGGCGAAGAAGCGTTCGAAGAGGAAATCCGCACCATCGTCACCGAAGGACACCGTGAAGGGCTTCTCGAAGAAGACGCCCGCGAAATGATCGAAAGCGTGATCGAGCTGAGCGATTTCACGGTCTCCGAAATCATGACGCCGCGCACCGACATGGTTTGCATCCCGACGTCGCTGAGTTGGGACGAAATGCTCGTCGAACTCGTCGACAACGCTCATTCCCGGGTTCCCGTCTATACGGAAAACCGCGACGACATCATCGGAATTCTGCACGCCAAGGACATTCTCGGCGAACTGGCGAAGAAGAATCCCGACGACCGCCGCCCGTGGACCGACCTGATGAAGGAACCGCTTTTCGTTCCGGAAACCAAGGCGGTCGACACGCTGCTCCAGGAATTCCAAAATGTGAAACCGAAACCGAACGGCAGCGGTTACGGCGACGAATCGGGAACGCGTACGAAAACTCACATGGCGATCGTGCTGGACGAATACGGCGGTGTTTCCGGGATCGTGACGTTGGAAGACATTCTCGAAGAGATCGTCGGTGAAATCGTCGACGAACACGACGAAGAGATCGAAGAGGAAGAAATTTTCGAAACCGGCGAAAACACGTACGAAATGGCCGGCAAGGTTCGCATCGACGACATCAACGAACATCTTGAAACGCAATTGCCGGAGGAAGAGGATTACGACACCGTTGCCGGATTCATCTTTTCGACGCTCGGACACGTTCCGGAGGTCGGCGAGAACGTCGATTTCGAAAAGGACGGTCGCAAGATTCGTTTCACCGTCTTGGAAGCGACCAAACGCCGCATCGAGAAAGTCCGCATCGAACGGATCAAAGACGACGCAAAATAAATTTTTCACACGGAGACACGGAGGCACGGGGGAAAAAGCCGTTGTTCCTCCCCCTCTCCGTGCCTCTGTGCCTCCGTGTGAGACAAAAAGGAATCAACAGAAACGCCGAAATACCGGGCAATGAAAGGAGAGACACCATGCGATTGGTTTTGATTACCACCCTGCTTCTTTTTTCCGTAACGCTCCTCCGTGCCGACGAGGGGATGTGGCTCTTCGACGCCGCGCCGAAGAAACAGGTCCAGGAGAAATACGGCTTCGAGCTGACCGACGATTGGCTCAAGCACGTTCAACTGTCGTCGGTGCGGTTCGGACGCGGCGGCAGCGGCTCGTTCGTGTCGTCGCAAGGGCTCGTGATGACGAACCATCACGTCGGCGCCGGGCAACTGCAAGCGCTCAGCACGCCGGAAAACGATTACCTGACGACCGGCTTTTACGCCGACTCGACTGAAAAAGAGTTGAAATGCAAGGGACTCGAACTGAATATTTTGATCTCGACGGAAAACGTTACGGATAAAGTCAACGCCGCCGCGAAGGCCGACATGACACCGGAAGACGCTCAAAAGGCCCGGAAGGCGGTCATGGCGGAGATCGAAAAGGAATCGAAAGAAAAGACCGGACTGAAAAGCGACGTGATGACGTTCTACCAAGGCGGTGCGTATTATCTGTACCGAGACAAAGTGTACGACGACGTGCGGCTCGTTTGGGCGCCGGAGCAGGACATTGCGGCGTTCGGCGGCGATCCGGACAATTACGAGTTTCCGCGATACTGTCTCGACTGTTCGTTCTTCCGGGCGTACGAAAACGGCCAACCCGCCAAGACCGAACATTTTCTCAAATGGTCGAAAGCCGGGGCGAAGGACGGCGAGTTGGTGTTCGTCTCCGGCCATCCCGGCAAGACCGACCG
>JAVBPI010000007.1:0-4097 GCA_031549705.1 Thermoguttaceae bacterium | reverse complement strand
TTGCGGGTTTCATGAACGCTGACATGTGCTGGCTCCTTATTCAAATCGTTTCGATAAATCGCTGGCTCGCTCCGACGCGATGCCCTTTCACTGCCCCAAGCCGGGATGTCCCGGCTCTGGCGATGGGGCGAAGCGATGGCTCTTCGTTCACGATTTCGCAAGTGTCTTTCGAATCGTCCTTGCCGAGCGGAATGCGGCGTAATTCGTAGTCGCCGTCAGGCTTTTTATGGCAAAACAGCTTTTCCATACTGAACCCGGCGTTCAAAATTGTGTTCGCCGTGGACCGGCGATGCATGGATCGACGCGAGTCAGGTATTCCCGACATCGGTCGACCGGGCTGCTGCCGTAACACGACGGCGGCAGGATCAGCTTCGGTTTATCCGGGACGATAATGGTTTTCGGCGTTCGATGCGGCAGAAAATGTTCGATCCAGGCGTCGGGCAGGGCAGGGAGTTCGTCGACGGAACACGGCGGCGACTTCCATTGATACGCCAAGCCGGTAACGGGATGAATCGACGGCGGCATGACGATGTATTGATTGCCGACCTGAATGTCGATGCCCGTCTTCTTGCCCTCCCATTTGACTCCTTTCGCACTTTTGATATCGACACCGGGTTTTCGGAAAAATAAATGGTAACCATAATTGCCGGACTGCGAGACGGGGCCGGTCGTCACCGGACCGAGGCGGTCCATGACCTTGCTGAAATCGGCGTTTCCGTTTTTGCCGTTCTTGTTGTCGACGTCGATGACGAGAAGATTGTCGCATTTCAGTCCGATATTGCAATCAGGGTGGTTGGTCCACCAGCGTCGGATCGTTTCCAGATCGCCGGAGGCCGAATTGCAGCCGTTGGGAGCCGTGCCGCCCGGTCCCGCAAACGGGTCTTTGCTCTTGGGCAGGCATTGAAAAAGATGATAGCCGAGCAAAAGCAGACGCTCGGCCTCTTGGGCGAAAACGGACATAAAAGAATCCTATGAACGAAAAATTTCGAAGAACGTCGGACTTCCTTCGGACGTCGCATTTTGCTAAAATGAACTCAGTGTTCGTGAATAAGCCTGACGATCGCTTTTTTTCATGGTATTACGACAATGGATACTGTTGATTCAGAATTGATTGACATTCATGCATCCGACAAAACGCTATGATGACCGAGCAAGACAATTTGATTAAACGGTTGCGGATGAAACTGCAACGCTTCAAGAAAACCGGAAAGTACACTATTCTTGACGGCATCTCAGAAGAAGTTGTTACCGAAAAGTTTGCCCAAGAAAACCTCGACTTGCCCGATGAACTTCGTATTTGGCTGGGGCTATGCAACGGCATCGGCGGGTTCAAAAAGAGCATTCCCGTCGCTTTTGGTGTCGTCTATGGAACCGACCCAAATCCGCGTCTCGGATTGAACATGTTTTTTACGCCTGGCGACTCATGGGAAAGGAACGGTTGGATTCCCATTGCCGACGACGGATGTGGAAACTATTATGCGCTCGTACCGCAGGGTGAAGAAGACAGGAAACAATATGTTGTTGCGTTTTTTGAAGCATCCAGTTCCAGAGATGCATTACATGATACCCCCACATATATTTCGTGCTATGATTGTTTAAGTTTTATGAATCTTCTGCTTTTGGAGGAAATACTTTACGTCAAAGATTCGCAAATGCGTGTGTTTTCTCGATTCTTTGAGGGTGGTGCTGATGGTACTTGATCGGAATACCAAATCACCGCCGGAGCCGGAGGTCGTTCGCTTTCCAGCGGCAGGGCGCCGCAAGTGTCGAGTGCCATCCAGCAAAATCGGATGTTTTCCGTCACAGCAAGCGGATAACTCGTACCGAACCGAAAATCACGGCAGCCGAGCGTCAACGCCTCCTGCAAATGTTTGCGTTTCATCTGGACGACATAGGCATCCCCTTCATGTTGGGAGCGGACGAGCAGGATCGCCTTCGTTTTGGCACGTTCGGCTTGTGAGCCGTGAACGGAAACCGAACCGCCATAGTCGCACAGGAGCGTCACCGGGGCGTCGTGTTCCTCGCGTCCCGGAAGGTCGTCAAGGTGCTTTTTCAGGAAAGCGGCGTCGGCGGGATCGAGCGTCAGGCGGGTTTTCGTCGTGTCGTCTTGGGGGAAAGTCTTGTTCAGATTCGGATAGTGTTCCGTGTTCGGCGACGTCAAAAAAAGGAAATCGCCGAAATTGAAACGCATCGACATGCCGTCGTAATTCATACGAAACGTTTTTCGTTTCCGTAATTGACGTTTGGCGAACAGTTCGCAGGAACGAACCAACGCTTTCTCCGGCACGTCGAACGTAAACGGCGTCTGGATGCCAAGCGCGAAGGAGGCGTCCGTCGCCCGGAGTTCCCCATCCGGCGTCAGGTGAACGCAGGAGAGGTTCGGATATCGCGGTCTCATGCACCGTTTCGCGCAACGCCAAATGTCGTCAAGCAGCGAAATCGGATATTCGTTGGCTTCCGGTCCCGCTGGCACGCCGAGGGCATTGAAACCGTCCAGACCGAAAGGGAAAGGCGGTGCAAAGTTTTCGCCGGTCGGTTCGGACCAGTGAATTTGCCCGATCCCCTTCTTCGGATAAATCTTGACAATCACGTTTCCTTCGGCATCGGTCGGAACGTCCTGCAATTGTCGATACGGAATCTTGAACGGCTTGGACGGTTTCCGACCACGGAGCGGCATGACCAGCGTCCAATCGAAATGATGCATCACCAATGCCGGTTGGCCGCGAAACACAATCAAATGGACGCTCAGATATTTCGGTTTTTTGATGATCCAACCGACGATTTCATGGAAGCGCCGGACTTCTTCGGCTTGGAGCGTGAATTGCATGAGATTATTCTTGAACATGGGGCGAAAAAATTTTCGTTTCGCATTCTTTGATCAGAGCCAACGCCTTGATCCATCGGTCGCGGAACGGACAGCCGGGGCAGTCGTTGGGGGAATCTTTCGTTTCGGCGTAGCAGACTTCGCAGAAATGCGGCGTTTGGGGATCGACGTAAAGTTTGAGCATGTCGAGCAGCCGCCGTTCCATTTCCGTGCGCGGCCCGACTTGTCGGTCATACGCCTCGCGCGGCGGTTGGGTGACCATCATCGCCAGGCGAATGCACATCGCCGCCGTCTGAATCGCCTCGGAACGTATCCCGTCGATGCTGCCGGTCTTTTGAACGCCCCAAAACACGGCGTCCTCTAACTCCCGATACTCCTCGCGGATGATTGCAATCGCTTCGTGGAGCGAATGAAATGCGCCGTGGAGCGATTCAGCCCTATCCAGTTCCTTTTTGATCTTGCCGATCACCAGGTCGATCATGTATTGTCGTGTATCTTTCTCCATCGGAATTCCTCGTCTGGTTCGTGTTCAAGAGTTTCGTCGCCGTTACAGTGGACCGATGGAATCGGTTCGTAATCCGGCAGATCAAGCAGGGTATCCGGCAGTATGCCGCGTTTGACCATTTCTTCGAAATGCAAAACGAAAATGCCGTTCGTAACCAACGCTGCCAGATGATCTTCCGACGTGTCACGCTGCATGTACTTCATGAGATGCCTGTGAAGCGACGCCATACAGCGGCTTACGGGAATCCCCTTCATCCAATTGTTTTCGGAGTATTTTTGTGCGCCGAGCATAAGCCAAAGTCCGACTCTATCTAACGCGAAGGGTGAGATCAGGTCGGGCCGGGATTTACCTTCGGCGGTGTCGCGGACTGCCCCGGTTGCGAAGGTCTGGCGTTCGCCGGAGTCCGTCATGCCGACGACGACGGAGCGGACTTGACCGTTCGCCACTTCGAGGAATCGCTGGCCGCGAAGCTGGACGTGATAAACGTAACCGTCCCCGGCGTGGTGCTTCAAGCTGAATTCGAGGTACTGCATTTCCTTCAGCGAACGCAACGCCTGTTCTTCCGTTTCAGCTAAATTGCTGTCGGGGAGCAGCAGTTCGAATCCCTCCTGCGGAACCCGCTTCACGAGCGCGGCGTAAAAGTCCCGAACGGTTTGTGCGATGGGAGGGTGGTCGTACTTCGCCAGTTCGTCCCGCATCGCCGTCAAAATTCCATAATCACTCATCATTTTCGTAACCGTCTTGCTCCATAACGATTTGGGTATAGTT
>JAVBPI010000030.1:0-7098 GCA_031549705.1 Thermoguttaceae bacterium | reverse complement strand
GAACACGTTTCACGGAGCGGAGCGAACCTGAAGGGCATTTTCGCCGTAGAAAGAGCAGGACGCGAACGGTTTGCGTCTGTTTTTCACATGCGGAGGTCCCCATGTCCGAACCCGCCCCTCTTGAAATCTTCGTCCGATGTCACAAAAAAGTTCCTGATCCCCGATCCAAACACGGCGTTATCGTTGGCTCGATTGCTCCGGAGCGGCGAACGAACCTTGCGAGAGGGCCACGAAAAATGCCACGCCGATCCAACCGCCATCGCCGAACGACTCGGATTCGATCCGTGAAACTTGTCCACGGCGTGAGGAGTCCTGCAAGTTCGGAATTACGAACAAGGAAAGGTTTTTGAGGGTTGTAAGACGCTCGACAAGGTGTCCGGCAATTTCGTACGAATACGGGAGAAGCACTACCTCCAATATTTCAAGGAGGCGGAATATCGCAAGATGCTTCTCGACAACGAGTTGATCGTCGAGTATTTACAGGCGAACGGCGGGACGCCCGACGGGACCTTGGAAACCCAATTATTGCAACGGATAGTAAATTCGTACGCATTTAGTAAGTAATGGAGCAAACGGCCCGGAACCCGGAAATTTCGGGATTCGGGCCGCTTCTCCTGCGTTCGAAAGCTGGAATTTGCCTTGATTACCGACGACAAAAAATCAAAAAACCGGGCCGTATGAATTCTGTTTGATTAAAATTGAATTATTTTGGAAAAATTTTCAAAAAGACTCCTCGACGGCAGGTCGCGTGATGCTTGTCAGCATCTCCAGCGCGTCCGAGTTTCCGTACTTTTTCGCGTCGAAAAAATTGCTCCGGCAAGAATCCTACTGGTGGAAGCGGTTCCCGAAACGAGCCTTGATCGTCATCGATGAGGTTCATCGATATTTGGGCAAAAATGTTGAATACGGCTCCCTCGACGAAGAGCAGGCCCTTGTGGACTATTTGTCACAACATCGGCACGAACAGCAGGAACTCTACTTCCTGACGCAACACACGGCCCAGTCGGCCACATGGCTGTGTTTCAACTGGTTCGGTATGATGTTCGCGATGAATACGTACCACGCCAATCAACTTGCCGGTTCGTTTTGCTCTCTGCTGATGATCGTCGGTTTCGTGGCATGGATTGGGCAGCTTGTCCGTTATGCGGGAATTCCTCGAAAACGGTATTGGGGATTCGCCGTCTTCGGAACGCTGTATGCCGTTCTTTATTTGGCGGTTGCCGTTATCACGAGAGTGGTTTCGCTGCAAACCGGAGACATGCAATTCGGCGGGTATTTTTATTTGCTCATCGTTTTCGTCATGTCATGTTTCATCGCCATGTCGTTGTCCGGTATTATCGGTTTGCGAGTGTTTCGAAAATCGAGCGAATGACACGGCGTAAACGACTTGATCAGAGCCGCGACCGCGAGGGAGCGAGACCCGGGGAAACCATCCGCTTGAGCGGTTCTATCGGCTGATTTCATGCCCCAAATGTCAGTTTGGGTAAGATGGCTTTCGAAAGATCCTTTGCTAAAAACGGCGGTAAGAAAACAAAAACCCCTTGAAATCCTAGGATTTCAAGGGGTTATCGATGAGCGGAGGGCAAGGGAGTCGAACCCTCAACCGGTTACCCGGCAACTGATTTCGAGTCAGCCTGCTCACCATTCGCATACCCTCCTCGCTGGTCGACCTCATTATACGGACTTTCGACCACATGGCAAGTCCCCGTCAGCAACTCGCACGGAACAAAACGCAACCGATCTGGAAGCCGGAATTACGGTTTTACCGGCGCCTCTTTGGGGAACGGCAGTTTGAACTGTTCCGGACGTTCCTTGAGGACACGGCGAAGCCAACCTTCCGGATAACCGACGTTCGGATATTTTCCGTCTTCGGAACGAACGTAACCGTCGTTGTACTTCGTGAAAATATCCGTCGCGAGTTTCTTCCAACGGGTCGCAACCGATTCCGCCTGCGAGACGCTGTAATCGGTCAAATATCGTTGCGCAAGCTCCGGGTTCGTCTCGAACAGTTCCACGGCGGTTTTTTCGACCGGTCCCTGCAGTTCGAGGAATTTCGTTTCGAATTCCTTCTGCACCGCAATGATGTCCGGCGTGATCGTGTCGTACTTCAAGTTGGCGTAATTCGACACAAGGTTGAACACCCACCAACCGCTCTCCCACGAAAATTGCCGGATTGAGCCGCAGTTGAACGACGCCGGAAGCTCCGTGATGCCGCAATAAAGCGGGAAATAACAGCTCAAATACGTATCGTCGACGCCGTACCAAAGCACGCCGCCGACCCGGTCCGGAAGCGAATCGCGAGATTGTGTTACGATTGAAAACCCGGTCTGCTGCGTCGAAATCGGACGCTCCCAGGAATACTCCTGACCGTCGATCTTCCAATAAAGCGGTCGCCAACGACGCGGCAAGCCGTATTCGCCGGCGTCGACCCCCTTCGTCATGTCGAATTCCGTTCCGTTAAAATGGTCCCGCATCAACGCGAACACGTCGCCGGTCGCCAATTTTTTGTCCGGTTTCACCGACCACGGATACGGTTCCGCCCCTTCGACCCCGCGATGATAATCGGATGATAAATTCAGCGACGGAGCCGCCCGCCGCAAAATGCTCCAAACACGAGCCTCGCAAACCCGTTTCGACTTGACGTCGATCTCGCCGTAAACGTCGTCGAATCGGAACGGCTTGCCGCCGTCGGGGTCGAACCAACCCTTGTCGACGGCGAAGCTCACGATATTGTCCGAAAATCGGCAGGTCTCCGGGTCCTGTTTCGCCGGAATCTCCCCGATGCGCGCCTGGTTGGCATGCGCGGAGATTTCGCCGTCCGGAACCTTTTTCGCAACCCAAATCGCGCCCCCCTTCGAAAAGTCGTCGTTCGGGCCGATGCCGACGATTTCGAAGACCCACGCTTCCTCTTTATCCGCAACGGAAATCGACTCCCCTTCGTCGGAATACCCGTATTCGTCGACGAGCTTCACCATGACGTCGATTGCTTCCCGTGCCGTTTTCGACCGCTGCAAGGCGAGCGTCATCAGGAGCGGGTAGTTGAGCAGCGCCTTCGTGTTGTGATTCTCCTTGCGTCCGCCGAACGTCGTTTCGGCGACCGCGACCTGGAACTCGTTGATGCAACCCTGGCGGCAATGTTCGTCGCCGTCCCAAACGGCGCCGAGCACCTGGTGGGTGTGTGCGGCTTGTTTGATTTTTCCCGCCGGACGTTCCTTTGTTTCCGGAATTTCGATCACCGCGTCTTCGGGATGGTCCGCCGCCGGGAAAATCGCGAGCCGGGAATAGAACCCCGCCGAATCCGCCGTGTAGGTTATCGTAACGGAACCGTCCGCCGAGGCCCCTTTCGTGACAAGAAGATTGGTGCACGCCCAAAGCGCGGGGGCCGTGAACGATACGGCGAGCGCAACAAAAAAAACGATACGTCGCATGAAAACTCAAAAGATCAAGAGGAACAAGAAAATGAAAAGCCCCAAACAACACGGCACAGCGCATCGTTTGGGGCTCCCATTATACCGTAATCTCAGTCCCACCACCACTGGCCCGGCTTCAGGTCGAGCTTGATGCCGTTCTTGACGTTGGTGATTTCACCCTTTTCTTCGGTCTTGGCGTTACCGTCTTTCAGGGCGATTTCGGCTTCAATGCTGACGCCGCCGCCAATCGGAGCGACGAACTGACCGTTGCGGGCAAAGCCGTTGACGACCGGTTCGACCATTGTGGGCGCTTTGACGGTTTGAACGGCGAATTTCGATTCATCGCCGAAGAATTCCATTTTCCATTCCGCTTTCTCGTAGACGTTTTCCTTGTCGAGGTGGGCGGCACAAACGAGCATGTCGATGAAGTTGCGGAGCTGGGCGTAAACCATTGCCTTTTCGGCGAGCTTCGGATACGCCGCGGTGAAACTCTTGGCGAATTCACTGCTTGCCTTGTCCGCTTTGCCGGTTCGTGTTCGTTGGCCAGTTTCGGAAACGAGTTCGTCTTCCGCGACCAGCTTGACGCCGCTGCCGACCAATTCCATGCCGGTTTTGTCCTCGGTCAGAACGACCGAGTTGTAATCGGGAACGAAGAACCAACGGAAGAGGGCGTTTTTCGCGACCGCACTCGGATTGACCATCGAAATGAACGTGTTCATCGGAACGGGCGACTGTTCGACGCCGATCCCCATCAGTTTCATCCGATAATCGGCGGAAACCATGACGACGGCGGCATGCGTGTTCGGCGAAATGCCGTCGACGCGGATCTGCTGCATTCCAAGGCTCTGACGCAATCCGTTGATGAACATCATGCGGCGGTTCTGATCGCCGTCCATTCTGCCGAACTGCTTGATGAACTGCTGCAAGCGGGCGTTTCCTTCTTCGGTCGGGTCGATCGAGCATCCGACGACAGGGATTTCCTTGGCGTTCGGAGCGTAGGCGCGGAGCGCGACGACGAGGTCTTGAAGTTCGCAGACCGGTTTATGGGTCGATTCACCGACCATCACCCCTTCGAGACCGGGATACCACCCTTCAGCGGGGCCGGCGACGACGATGTCTTTCGATTCCGGGAAGTAGAACACGTATTTGATCCGCTGAATACCGGCCAGAAACCGCATTTCTTCGGTCACGATCCCGCGATTGTCGGCGATCGTCTTTTCGAGGCGGTTCAACGAAACGCATCGGAGATTGCTTTTCATCCGGACGTTTTGCGGCAGCAGCGTCGCCGAACGTCTCGCAACGACCAACTGCTGGTTCGACAGGCGTCCGTAATCCTGGGTGGCATTTCGCAGCAGAACACTCTTGCCGTTGATCATCACCCCGGAATACGATGTCAACCCCGACTGGGTCGTTGTTGATTGAGCATAAACAGCCTTATACTCTCCCTTGAACAACGTCCAAGGGAACAAGAGGGCGAATATCCCCAAAACGATTAACAGGTTGATTCCAAGTCCCTTCAATTTCGTCATTGTACCCTCTCCGTTATTCGGTCGATGTGAAACCGTAAGCAATACCGCCAAAAATCGCCGGACAATAGTTTATTAAAATGGTTCTCTTTCAGGAGATTACACCTTTTTCGAAGTATATCATTATATTTCGGTCTCGGATTCCAGAAAATTGACAAAAAACATTAAATTCGTCGGGAGCGCAGGTCCCGGCTCGTGGATGGTGCATTTTTGACTACAATGAAGGGGAAATCGAACCCTCAACCATACAAAAACGATGTTCCTCACGATCGACGGCGGCGACGGCTGCGGAAAAAGCACGCAACTCCAACGGCTCGCCGATTGGCTCCAAGCGCAAGGAGAGCGGGTCGTGCTTTGCCGGGATCCGGGGAGCACCTCGTTGGGGGACGCCGTTCGGAACATTTTGTTGCATCGACAGGAGCTGAACATTGCGGACCGCACCGAAATGTTCCTTTTCATGGCGGCACGCTCGCAAATGGTCGAGGAACTGATTCGACCTGCTTTGGCGGACGGCCAAGTCGTCTTGTCCGACCGCTTTCTCCTTTCGAGCTTCGTTTATCAAGGATACGCCGGCGGCGTGCCGCTCCGGGAATTGGAAATCGTCGGCAACATCGCCGTGAACGGAGTTTTCCCCGACTTGGGAATCGTTCTCGACAGTCCTTACGAAGTCGCCGTCCAACGGATCGGCCGCCGCACCGGGTTTGATCGGATGGAAAGTAAGGGAGAAGCGTATCATCAACGAGTTCGCCAAGGCTTTCTTGAGCATGCTGCGACCGACCCGGACCGATATGTTGTCGTCGACAGCACCCAACCGCTCGACGATGTTGCCAAAATGGTTCGTACCATGGTGGACTTTCCCTCGAGTTGCCTTAAACCGGACAATCCGCACAAACGTTAAAGTTTTCCTCTTTTCCGGTCGATTTCATCCGAGAAGTCCCCTTCGATACCTCCCGGAAACACGATCAAAAGATGAAAATTCGCCTATTTTGTCCGGTTTACGGAATTTTTGCCGGCTTTCTTTTATACGCAATCTCAGCGAACGGCGCAGATTTGCTTTTCGATCAATTTCAAGTTCGCTCGGATCTTTTTTCGTCGGTCGTTCTGGAACGGTCCTCGGTAAACCCTGTCGCGGAAAGTCATCGCGGTTCGTTGGAATGTCCTCGGTTTTATGAAGATGTCGACCTCTATCTCGGTCAACGTCGGCAACGCAACCATACCGGTGGACGTATTTGGGCGAACTTTTACTATTCCGGTGCGGTAATGCACCCACAGGAGGAAACGAACAAAATCGGATCGAACATTTATGGAATACAAGTCGGGTTGGATATCGTCCGCTCCCAAATTGCGTATCTCAGCTTTTTTTACAATTACAATCACTCCAAAACGGGAATCGAGGATTTTTGCACTTCGAAGATCGACAACCCTTTTGTCGGGATGGGATACTTTTTGTATCTCAGCGCTTTCCACTGGGGGGTGATGGGTGGTGCCGGATACGACGCCTACAAAACCAAGACGACGTTTTTGAATTACCCATCGGGATACGGTCTGCAGACGAACCTGTTCACGGAGGCGGGAATCGATCTCAAGTTCGGAAATTTCGCGTTTAAACCGTTTATGGCGTTGCAACACGATTTCGTCTATCACGGCGGGATCGGCGGCGGCGAGGATCTCGTTCAGGGGGAGTGGAACGACCAAAGTGCTTCGAGCCTGATCGGCTTGCGAGTCAACGTCGCTCCGATTGAGGCGTTGGATTTTCAATTTCGGGCAACTTGGGTTCACGAACTGCTCGACAATCCGCCGCCGTTTTATATTGCCCGATTCTCCGCCGTCCCGGGAACTTCAACCCCGGCGATTTTTCATTACCAAGGAAACACCGGCCGCGATTTCGCCTGGCTCGGCGTTGGGATGAAATTCGAGTTCGGCTACAAAAAATTCATTTTCATCGACTACGACGTGATGTTCAACAAGTATCTTACGTCGCATCTCGGTAACATCGGACTCTGTCTCGGTTGGTATCTGCCGACGTCCCGGCGGCAGGTGCGGTACTTGCACTCCATTGAGCCGGTACTCCGCGAATCCAAGTCCGGAGTACCGGACGTTGCCGCCCGGCGGTCGGCAACCTACCACCCTCATTTTGAATCTGAACAACGCAAGATTGCAGG
>JAVBPI010000114.1:0-3808 GCA_031549705.1 Thermoguttaceae bacterium | reverse complement strand
CCGAAAAAACGTGCGGAGACAAGCGATCCATTAACCGACATGGTCGACGTCGTGTTGGATTATGCAAACAATCTCGCCGATTCCACGGACGGCGAGTTGAACGGAATTTTGAACGCCTTGGGCGGCGGTTATATTCCTCCCTGTTCGGGCGGCGATGTAATCGTGAATCCCGATGCGGCTCCGACGGGACGCAACATGGCGTCAGTCAATTTGGAGCAGACGCCAACAGAAGAATCGTACAAGGTTGGTGTTCGTTTGACCGAAAGTATCATCGAAGAATTTCGCAGTCGGAATCCGGATGCCTGGCCGCGCCGTGTCGCCTGCACGCTTTGGGGAGGCGAGTATATTCGTACACGAGGCGTCATACTGGCCCAGGCGTTGTATTTGATGGGCTTGAAACCGCGGCGCGACAGCCGGAACATCGTGTTCGACATCGAAGTGATTCCGTCGGAAGAACTGGGACGTCCCCGAATCGACATCGTCGTGCAGACGTCGGGGCAATTTCGTGACGCGGCGGGAAGCCGAATCGAACTACTCGACAAAGCGGTGCGTCTCGTCGCCGAATTGCCGGACGAAAAGTTTCCGAACTACGTCAAGGAAAACGCTCGGACGACCGAAGACGACCTGAAAAAACAGGGTATCGCTCCCGCCGATGCGAGGGAATACTCGACGGCGCGGATATTCGGGTCGCCGAACGGCGATTACGGTACGGGAACCATGAGATCGGTCGACCAAGCCGAAGACGGCGGGGCGGGACAAGTCGCGGACAGATATATTCGTAACATGGGCGGGATGTACCGCAGCGGCAAAGTCTGGGGTGTTCCCGTCAAAGGACTTTTCGAATCGCAACTCAAGGGAACCGACCTGATGATCCAATCACGGTCATCGAACACCTGGGGACCGCTGTCATTGGATCATGTTTACGAATTCAACACCTTGGCCCTAGCGGTTCGGGAAAAAACGGGAACCGATCCCGGCATTTGGTTCAGCGACATGCGAAATCCGACCTCGGCGCGTGCCGTAACGGCAACCCAAGCGATCCGCGAAGAAGCCCGCACGTCGCTCTGGAATCCGAAGTACATCGAGGGGTTGAAAAAGGAAGGAGCCGGAGCCGCTGCGAGCATGGTCGAGCCCATGCGCAACATGCGTGGCTGGAACGTCGTGCAACCGTCGGCGATCGACAAATCGCTGTGGGACGAAATGTACGCCGTGTATATCGAGGACAAAAATAATCTCGAATTAAAAAAGTATTTCGAAGAAAAGAATCCGTACGCTTTACAGGACATGACGGCAGTGATGCTCGACGTCGTTCGCAAAGGCATGTGGAAGCCGGGGGACGAAGTCGTCAAAAATCTTGCGAATTTGCATGTCGAAATGGTCGAAAAACACGGAGCAGGTTGTTCCGGGGACACCTGCGGCGACGCGAAATTACACGCCTTTTTGGGCGACGTTCTCGGTGGTTTGCCGGCCAATTATTCAGCGTCGTTGCAACAGGTTCTCGAAACGAAAGGGGCTCCGCTTCCCGAAGTCGAAGGAATGCGGCTGGAAGAAAAAATCGATATGTTGAAAAAATTGAACAAGAATATTTCGACATCCGCTCCATTCTTCGTGTCGATGATCGTCATGGGAATGATGGGCGTGATGCTCATCGGATTCCAGCGGTTTCGGTTTCGAATGCAAAGCCGCTGCAACGGATAGGACTGATCTTGTATCATGTATGCTGTTTCTTCAGTCGAAAAATTAACGTGGAGTGAATTTTCATTACATTTCAACGCATTGCACAAAATCTGAAGTCAAAACCCCAAGAAGCAGCGCAACTCGCAGCGCTTTTTGGAAAATCTTAAAAAACCCCTTGAAAACGGGCTCTGTTCGGTTCCTCTCTTCGGCACTCGGGGTAGTTTGCGAGGAATCGCAAACTACCGCAAATCTTCGCAAAGGGTCGTAATTCCAAAGGGTTACGACCCTTTGCTTTTTCTTGGTTGCGAAGCATTGCGACCATTTGCGATGCATTGCTGCAACGAATCCTGCAACGTCCCAGAAATTTCATGCAACGAATCGGAGGCGTTTGCAACCCTTTTTGAACTCTCGTCTGCCGGGATATCTGAATCGCGACTGTTCGACTGACGATTCGTCGTTCTACCGGAATCTTTCACCGGCTTTCCGACGGCCCGGAGAAAATCCTCCTCCCGCACCTGAAGGTAATGGTCCTTGGCGATCTTGGTGCTGTGACCGATCCACTTCGACTCCAGGAACGGACCGAACTCGGCATACACCTCCGTCGACCGGGACGCCCGCATATTGTTGAACGGCTTCGGGATTTTTCCGCCAGACCGGCCATCTGCTCGATTCGGGCAAACTGCGTTCCAAGGTTGGTTCTTGGGTCGCGGTAACGGTTGATCACATATTCCGCTCCCTCCGACCCCGGCAGAAAGAACAGCTCCTCCAGTTCCGTCCGCAGGGCCGGAAACAGTGGGACCAACCGTCCTTCCTTCCCTTTGTGCCGCTCCGTCTTCGACGACGTGACGTAAAACCGATCCATCTCCCAATTGACGTCCGACCACTTGAGCCGCAACACCTCCGACGGACATCGCAGACCGCCGATGCGTGCCAAGGCCAAAATTGCTCGCCAGTCCGCACAGGGACAGGCGTCGAGCAATCGGGCGTACTCGTCCATCGTCACGAAATAGTCCTTGTCGCGGTTGACGAACGAACCTCTGCCGACGCCCTCCAACGGACTCTTTGCGAGCCAACCGGAGCGAACGGCCCAGTTGAACACGGCTTTCGCCTTTGTCAGCGTTCCGGCGACGGTGCTTTCCTCAAAGCCCATAACCTTCGATCGGGCCTGCGGAATTTCCGTTTCTAAAAACACCTTCCATTGCTGCATCCGTGTCGTCGTCAAATCGACGATCTGTTCCCCGCCCTTGAAATAGGCAAAAAAACGGTCCCGCGACCGTTCATAGGTTTCCATCGTCGAATCCTTGATGTCGGTTTTCTTCCGAAGGAATTTTTCCCACAATTCCTCTGCCGTGTGGGACTCCGGCTTGTCGATCAGTCCGACCGCCGCGAGCTTGTCCTGAATCTCGGGCGACGCCTCCTGAATCCAAGCGAGGGTCTTCTTGTCCAGAATCGAACCGTTGTCGCGACTGTAGATGATCTTCTCGACGACCTCCTTCAGGGCCAGCGCGGTCTTTTCGCCGTACTTCTTGCCCAAGTGAATCGGTCGTCGTTTCTTGTTGCGATCGAAGAACTGGATGAGCCAGGCTCCCCGATCTTTTCTGCTGAGCGTTGCCATAAAATGCTCCTTTCGTATTGGCACGTCGCAGAATTCATTGCACTTCCATTATCTGCGCATGCCGAACGGGTTCAAGCCCTCTTTCGTGGAAAATTGATCACACAGGAATCGTCATTCCTGTGCGTCGGACTCGTTGACGAAGCGTTTCAGGGCCTCGATCGAATAGACGAGCCGGCCGCCGAGCCGCTTGTGGGGTAGCTTGTTGGCTTTGGTCAGTTGAAAGATGGTCCGAGCCGAGACGCCGAGCATCTCGGCGGCTTCAGCGGCATTGACGGTCAGGCGTTCGATCCGGATCGGTTCGGTTGCATCTTGTCGCATTTTCTTGCCTCCTTCGCAATTCGATTGCGTATGGTTGAAAAAACAGGGCGTTTTGAGTATTTCTACTGTGTCATTTAGCTTCAACTAACTGTCATCGATAGGTTTACGGCAGGAAAATGGATGTTTTCGTTGGTTTTCCATCGCCTCTTTTGTTCTCTGGAGCCATTGAGTGCTGCGAAAACAAACATATTCGTCCGG
>JAVBPI010000107.1:0-15293 GCA_031549705.1 Thermoguttaceae bacterium | reverse complement strand
ATCAAAAACCAGTTTCTTGTGTTCCTATCGCGGAATCCTTATATCCGTTCTATTCGTGTCAAACCAAATCGGTTTACGGTTCGTCGTTCCGTTTTGTGCCTTGATCCCCGTGCAACCGTTTCGGTTTCCGAACTCGCGGGGAAAAGCATATCCCTCCCCATTTGAAAGGAACAGACCATGTACAAACTTTTGATTCCCCTCGTGTTTTTGGTCGTCACGGTTCCGTTTGCGGTTGCTCAGGAGCCGCCGAAAGACGCAACACCGTCCACCGTCAAATTGAACGCCGAGGTGCTGAAAGCTCTCCCGTTCGACGACAAGCAGGATTTCGAGGACGCCCGGCGCGGTTTCATCGGCACCGTGCCCGATCTGGTCGTCAAACGCGCCGACGGCGTTGTCTGCTGGGACATGAAGAGTTACGATTTTATCAACGGCAAAGACGCTCCGGCGACGGTCAATCCGAGCCTTTGGCGGGTCGCGCAGATCAACAACATGCACGGCCTTTACAAGGTCACGGACAATATTTATCAGGTTCGCGGCTTCGACATTTCGAACATGACGATTCTTGAGGACGAAAAAGGGATCGTCGTCATCGACCCGCTGATCAGTACGGAAACGGCCAAGGCGGCCATCGAATTGTATTACGCACATCGGCCGAAGAAGCCGGTCCTGGCGGTCATTTACACGCACAGCCACACCGACCATTACGGCGGCGTTCACGGCGTTATCGGCGACCACCCGGAGCCCGGCAAGGTCAAGATCGTCGCCCCGGATCACTTCATGGAGGAAGTCGTCAGCGAAAACGTCTGGGTTGGAAACGCCCTGTCGCGCCGTGTCCAATACGCTTACGCCACCATGCTCGCCAAGAATGAAAAAGAGATGGTCGATTCCGGGCTCGGCAAAACGACGTCGTTCGGGACCGTCGGTCTGGTGCGACCGACACAGCTCATCAAAAAGAACGGCCCGTTCAAAATCGAAGGGGTCGACCTCGTGAATTTCGAGTTCGAAGCCCTGATGGTCCCCGGTACGGAAGCGCCGGCCGAGTTCATTTTCTATCTGCCAAAACAGAAAGCTCTCTGCGCCGCCGAGGACGCAACGCACACGCTGCACAATCTCTACACGCTTCGCGGCGCCCAAGTTCGAAACGCCGTGAATTGGTGGAAAGCGCTCGACAAGTGCATCGCGACCTTTGGTAAGGATGTCGAAGTTGTTTTTGCGCAACACCATTGGCCGACATGGGGAAACGAGAACATCAACAACTATCTCCAAAAGCAGCGCAACGTTTATAAATTCATTCACGACCGCACGCTGTTCCTGACTAACAAGGGATACACGATGCTTGAAGTCGGCGACATGGTGAAACTGCCGCCGGGTCTCGACCGGGTCTGGTCGATTCGCGGTTATTACGGCAGCGTCAGCCACGACGCCAAGGCGGTCTACCAGCGTTATCTCGGTTGGTATGACAGCAATCCGTCGAACCTGCATCCGCTTCCACCGGAACCGGCCGCGAAGAAATTCGTCGAGTACATGGGCGGAGCCGACGCCGTGATCGCCAAGGCGAAAAAGGACTTTGAAAAAGGGGAATACCGCTGGGTTGCCGAGGTGTTGAACAAGGTCGTTTTCGCCGATCCCGAAAACAAAGAAGCGAAAAACCTCTTGGCCGACGCCTTGGAACAGTTGGGCTACCAGACGGAAAACGGAACCTGGCGAAGCGAATATTTGGTCGGCGCTTTCGAACTGCGCAACGGAATATCCCCGCTTCCCAAGGGCGTGACGACGGCGAGTCCGGAAACGCTGGCCGCGATGAGCGTCGAAACATTGCTTGATTTCATGGGCATTTCTCTCGACAGCGACAAGGCGACGGGCAAGACGTTGACCGTTCATTGGACCTTGCCCGACGTGAACGAAAAGCATTGGATCAGCTTGGAGGATTCCGTGTTGATTCACCGAACCGTCGAGGAATACGACGGCAAGGCGGATGTTTCCGTAACGATGGATCGCGCCGTGCTGAACAAGCTACTCGCCAAAGAGGCGAAGTGGGCCGACGTTGAAAAAGAGGTCAAGCTCGAAGGTGCCATCGACAAATTGAAGGAAGCGTTCGGTTTCCTTGTAACGTTCACGCCAGACTTCAATATCGTTACGCCGTAAGATTCGTTCTTGGTCATACAATGGCTTCTATGAGTCGTTGCCCCGGTTTCGGCCACGCCGATATGACCGGGCGGCCCTGGGGATTGCTCCTCCAGGGCTCCCTCAGATCCATGTGTGCGGGCACTACCGCACACGGCTCCTCAAGATATTGGATTCTATTGTTACTACGCGATTCAGTTCATGACGTCTTTTTTGAAAACACTGTGAAGGATGACAGGGGGTGGTAATGGATAGCGTTTCAGAAGAAGATAAAATTTTCTCCATGTCATTCTGTTCTCTCTGTTTCGGCGATTCAGCCATTGCTTCCAGCAGCGTTTCACCGATTGCAAGAACGCACCAAGGGTTCGTCTGTTACCGATAATACCGTAGTAAGCGTAATGTCCTTTCACCTTGACGCAAAGAGCCAGTCATTGCCATCGAACCGACTCGTGTCGATTCCTGCCACACCATTGCTCGATGTTTTCGATGCTTCTCGCAAGTCTTGCTTTCATGGTTTTCCTTTTGATCGCCCACTTCCCATGACGGGTTTTACCCCAATATCGTCACGGATTGAGTGAAGGGCTTTCGTTGGAAATCTACGGACCAGGCCGGGCTCCCATGCCGGAGTTGGCACGAATTTCCGAACAGTGGTTGAAACTCAAACATGTTCGAGAAAAAGGCTTTTCACTCGGTCGGTTCGACGAACGCTATCTGAATCATTTCCGGATCGCAACACTCCGACAAAGCGATCGGATTGTCGCCTTCGCCAATCTGTTCGAACCGGACGGACACGGACGTTTCAGCTTCGACCTGATGCGTTATGCGGACGAAGCCCCCAAGTCGACCATGACTTTTTTTATCGTCGCGTTAATGCAGCATTTCAAGGAAAATGGTTCGAGCCAAATGACGCTGGGCATGGCACCGCTTTCAGGCATGGCACTTTACCGGAACGCTCCTCTGGCGCAGAAATTCGAATCGTTGCTGTATCAAAAAGGAGGATATTTCTACAATTTTCGCGGTCTGCGCAGCTTCAAGGAAAAATTCCATCCGCATTGGGAAACACGGTACATCGTCATTCCGAGAAATGAGTACCTGTTTTTCGCACTTGCCGACGCCTCCATTCTGATCGCGGGCGGTTTTACAGGCATGATCGGGAAGTACGATTCGCGATCCCAGACGTTTTTCGTTGAAATCGCTGCAATTGGTGTTTGATTGACCTGCAGCCGTGACGTTTTAAGGCTCATTGGCAAGAGATACGTTTGGCGGTTTTGCAGGAATTACCGCTCACTGATTTTAACGAAAAAGGTTCGATCGCCCGGTCTTACCCTGACAGTGTCGCGGCCAACCAGATAAAACCGGCCATGCTGATTACGGACAGTAAAGTACTCAGGAACATACTGGAAGCCATTTCCCGTTCCGCAACGCCATAGTGAACCGCTAAAATGATCACGGTCGAGCCGGTGGGAATGGCCAAGGCGATCAAGCTGACACTCCGGATCGTCGCTTCCGTACCGGCAAGAAACATTCCAAGGCCGATCAGGGCGGGGAAGATAAAATTCTTCGCCAGGACGTTGGCGGCTACCGGCAAACTGAAGGTCACTTTTTGAGCATTGAGAATAATACCCGATGAAAAAAGGGCGACGCCGCCGGTGACGTTGCCGAGCATCGCAAGCGAATCCCGCATCGGCGCCGCGAAATGAAAGCCCGATAAAACAAGAATGAAACCGGCCAGCGGCAGCCAGACGACCGGTTCCTTGAGAGCGTGCAGGACAAGCGGCCTCCATTGCGACATTCCGCGTTGCGGCGGTTGATCCTCTTTGAGCGGCATATCCGAAGCCAACATGATCAACGCGAACGGCGTCTGGATCATGTTCATCAGGAGGCCGCAAATGGCAATGGTCAGCGTACTGCTATTGCCGTACAAGGTTTCCAGCACGGAAACTCCGATGAACGAGACCGCCGGGCTGGCAATGGCCAGGGCTTGCAGGGCCGCCGCTCCGCGCGAACGATGAAACAGACAACGAGAAATAAAAAACACGGCGAAATAGCCGCCGATCAAGGCTAGGAACAGCCAGAAAAACAAAGGAAGATTGGCGAACAGCATTTCTCGCGGCATTCCCATCAATCCCGCGAAAATCGCCAGCGGCAGGGCATAGAGCATGACCATCCGGTTCAAGACCAGACTTTGTTCCGCCGAGAAATCCTTGTGCCATCCGGCGACGAATCCCAGCGAGATCGTTACGACGCAAGGCAATAAAGTGTCGATCAGTGTCTCAAGCATCTTCACCTAAAATTTCAGAGTTTTGAAATCTATATTCGAATGTGGCCCAACTGATCTTTCGGCGTCGCTTACGCTGTTCAAGTATTCTCAAATGCTTGTTCCTTGTCCGATATCTTGCGAGGCGTAACGCGAATGTCGGCATAAACTATGTTGCGGTATTTTTTTCGAACCACTCCTCGATGAGCCGGATGACCGCCTGAGTGTTGATCGGTTTACTACAATAAGCGTCCATGCCGGCGTCGAGGCATTTTTGTACGTCTTCCTTCGTTGCATTCGCCGTCAATGCAATGATCGGGATTCGTTTCCTTTCCTGTTCGCGTTCCCATTTTCGTATCAGGTCCGTCGCCTCGTAGCCGTCCATTTCGGGCATTTGGCAGTCCATCAAAACGACATCGTAATGTATCCGGCGAATCGCATCACATGCCTCGTGGCCGTTTTCGGCAATATCGCATGTAAACCCCGATTCCTCCAGAAGATTTTTGGCGACGATTTGATTGACCCGGTTGTCTTCGACGACGAGGACGTGTACCTTTTGGGCAAGGTAAGAGCGTGGGTTGTCAGAAGCCGAGACGGACAAGTGATGTTTTTTTGCCTTACGCCTTTCCGGTTTTTTCGAATCAAGAACATGCGGATCGATAATGCCGGATTCGAGCTTTTGGCGACGCTCGATGGAATAAATACCGTTAATGAGTGCGTCAAACAAAGCGGAGGAAAACACCGGTTTACTGATCGCCTCCGCATCGATTTTTCTCAGATACTCTTCATCGACTTCCTCGGCGAGCGAATGAAGCAGGATCGCCTGCGGCAACCGGACGCCGCCTCGGCTTTCCGCATCGATCACACTCCGCATCCATTCAAGACCGGTTCCGCCGTCGAGAGAATTGTCGAGAATAATCAGTTCAAACGGTTCGTTCCTTCGTTCGGCTTCCTCCAGCAACCGTAGCGATTCCTTTCCGGAATCGCAGGATTCACATCGCATTTTCCAATTCCGTATCTGCGTTTGGATCGCATCGCGTTGGATTTCGTTGCCGTCGACGATCAGGACACTCCGTTTTGCAATACTGTATTGTCCGTCGATATTCCGATTGGCAAATGCGATACAGTAATTTCCGTCGATGTGGGGACAATTGATATTCCGACCGTTCGGACACGTTTCGCGGTCGTTTTGAAGGCATTGAATCACCTGCGGGTCGCATTCGAAGGGAACCGTGAACCAGAACGTGGAACCTTTGCCCGCTTCGCTGTCGACGTTGATTTCGCCTCCCATGAGATGAACCAGTCTCATGCAAATCGCCAGACCGAGTCCCGTCCCCCCGTAAACGCGAGCCGTCGAGGCATCCGCTTGGGAAAACGCTTTGAACAGTCGATCCATTCGATCCGCCGGAATTCCGACACCCGTATCGATGACGCGGAACCTTACCATGATATTCGTTGCACGAATATCGTCAATCGTTACGTCGATCCGGACGCCGCCGTACTCCGTGAACTTGATCGCGTTGCCGACGAGATTCAGCAGGATTTGGCGAACCCTTCCCCCGTCACCTCGGACGATACGCGGCAGATTCCGGCAGAAAGAAATGCCCAATTCCAAATTCTTACTTGCCGCCCGGGAAACAAGAATGCCGGGAACGGACTCGACGGTTGCGGGCAGGTCGAACGATTCCGAATCGATCTCCAGCTTTCCCGCTTCGATCTTGGAAAAATCGAGGATGTCGTTGATCAGAAACAGCAGCGACGTACCGGAGGCGTTGATCAGTTGCGCATATTCGTTTTGTTTCTTGTTCAGTTCCGTATTAAGCAGCAGATCGGAAAGACCGATGACGCCGTTGAGCGGGGTTCGAATTTCGTGCGACATGTGTGCGAGAAACTCGCTCTTGGCTTTGGTGGCGTTTTCCGCTTCCACCCTCGCATGTTCAGCCTCGGCATTCGCCTTTTCCAAATGCTCGGCGTAACGATTACGTTCTTCCTCTTTTTCCTTGAGTTCCCGCAGATCACGCGTATATCCGGCAATGAAGTCTCGATGGCCGAGTCGGACGCGAACCAAGGTAATCTCACTCGGAATCGGCGTTCCATCCGGTTTTTGGTGCATCCATTCGAAACGCAGATATCCCTCCCGGTTTGCCGTCGCCAAGTTTTCCAAAGCCATTTCCCGCGTCGGGCGGCCGCACGGCTGAAAAGGAGGCGACAGATCGAGAAACCGCTCGCGATATTCATCCTTGTCTTTCAAATCGAACAGATTCACTGCTTCCGAATTGCAATCAATACAACCGCCGTGAACCGGGTCCCACAAGTTGCAGCAAAGCGGTGTCGCGTCCAGCATGATGCGGGTTCGTTCATCGGCTTCACGCATCTTGGCAAGTAGCCGCTTGGACTCCCGCAGGTCGCGAACGAAACTGATCACAATCGGTTCGTCGCCGTGTTGAACCCGTACCAACGTGATTTCGGCGGGAATTGGCACACCACCCGGTTTTTGATGCATCCATTCAAAGCGTTGATAGCCGGTTTCGAACGCGGCGTCAAGCAATTGGGGAACCCATTCGCTGCTTTTACGGCCGTCCGGCTGGTATTCGGGCGAGCATTCCATAAATCGTTCGAGATATTCCTCCCGGCTCGAGGATCCGAACAATCTGATCGCTTCCAGGTTGCAATCAAGCGTCTTGTGTTGTCGGTTCCAAAGGTTGACGCTGAGAGGAGTCGCATCAAGCATCAGCCGTGTCAACGTATTCGCCTCTTCGGCAGCGATGCGGGCACTCTTGAGTTCTTCCATCATTTTGCGTCGCCCGGTGATGTCGAGAATCACGACGATGACTTGAACGATGGTTCCCTCGGCGTCGCGGATGGCGGAAAGGTTCATATCTCCCCATAAAAGTCGCCCGTTTTTGTCGCGAAACGACGCTTCGAGGCGATATTGGTTGATTTCACCGGACAAAACCTTGGAGCGACATTTCTCCAGTTCGCGTTGGAAGTCGGAATCTTCGCCATAGACCATCGTGAGGGGATATCCCAGCAATTCCTCGTCGGAGTATCCCACGAACCGTTGAAACGCCGCATTGACGAATTTGAAACAAAATGTCGTATCGGAAAAAAAGATCGGCGAATTGCTGTAGGAAAGCAAGACTTCCATTTGCGATTCGCGCCGCTTCAATTCGTTGGTGCGTTGCTCGACCATCGCCTCCAGATCACTACGATGGCGTTCGAGGCGATCTTCGTTTTTCTTCCGCTCGGTGATGTCGTGGATCATGCAGATCGCGCCGGCGGCATTACCGGATGGAGCCGTAAGAGGATAGGTGAAATGTTCGAGCCACATTCCCGGCTTGGTCGCGGTCGGTTGCTTGTAATGAACGCTCGTCCCGGATTGCCCCGTTTCGAATAACGTTTTCGTCGGGCAGTCGTCGCACACATCGTTGTTGCACGATGTGGTATAGCATTTCTTACCGACCAGCGGCAGGTGTTCGGCATACATCTCCTCGAACGCGGGATTGGCCTTGAGGATCGTATACTCGGTGTCGATGATGAACATCCCTTCCCGGATGTTGGTGAAAATGGTGTCGACGAACGTTTCGTGCGACCGGACGGCTTTCGCGAAATGAACGTTGTCGGTGATATCGTGAAAAGTTTCAAAAGCTCCGACCAGTCGGCCGCTTTGGGGATCGAAAATCGGAGCGGATCGAAGCTGCAAGTGTTTGCCGATCGCCGGTTCGAAATAAGTATTTCGAGAAGGTTTTCCCGTTCGAAAAGTCTCGCTCACCGGGCAAAAATCACAGGGCGTGTCGCGCCCGAAAATCCGTTGATGGCAAATGCAATCGGTCAAGGGGCCGCTTTTGGCATGATAAGACGTCGCGACGGAGTTGGCCCGCTGGATTCGGTAATGGCGATCCAGAAGAAAAATTCCGTCCTCCGTGTTTTGGAACAGGTTTTCCAGTTCCGCTTCACGTTGCAACCGAATTTTTTGATTGTTTTCTCGTTCGGTAACGTCGGTTCCGAATCCGATCGCCCCGTCGATTTCCCCACGGCTGTCGGTGAGCGGCTTGATGTGAATTTCCAACAGTCGCGACCCGGCCGGAAAAAGAACGGTTGCGGTTTCCCGTTGAAGGGCGCGGCGATACAGCGCGGTGTGTTCCGGATGCCCCGGAAAGACGTCTTCGATCGTTCTGCCGAGAGCCAAATGTGGTAACAAGTGATCGACAAGGATCTCTTCGCCGCCGAAGGATCTGACGCAACCGTCGCGGTCGATGGCGATGAACGAGAGATTGGCAAACTTGGTCAAAGCGTTCAGCACCGGATTGTCGACGGCCCCCGGACTGGAAAAATGGGCGGTGGTATTCATGGAAAACGTGAGGCGTTGAACCGTCAGGGGCAAACGCAAAACCGGCTGCCGAATTTCGGCTTGTCTTGCCTGCTTCCGTGTGAAATCGGCCTATCAAAGGAGCCTCATCACGCCAAAATTGACCGACCATTCAACTAAATTAAAAATTCGCAAGGCCGACTTGCGTAAAACAAATCACGAAATCAAAAATCAAAGTGTGAACCGACGCCACTGAAATAAGGAAACAGTCCGAAATTCACACGCTATTAATTATAGGAATCGCAGGGTTTTGCGGCAAGTAAATTTCGGTCAAATAAGCGGTTTTCACATCACCGTGACGAGAAACATTCGAGCTTTTATTGCTTTTCACCGGAAAAGCAGGTATAATCCATAGTAGATTTATTCAGTCACCACAATTTCGGAGATTGATGAAATATGCCGGCGCAATGCCGGAAAACAATCAGATCGCAAGTCTTTCTCACTGTTTTTTCACGTGCAATCCGTTTATCGGGTGAAAAAATGAAAATCCGCACATGCATTGCACCCTTACGGGGGGCGTCATAGTGCGGCTTGCGGAGTACCGTGCGTTCCTTCGGGAGCGTATGTCGTTGCGCGCATGCGCCTCGGCCCTATGATTGCACGTAGGGGGCTTCGCTCGGTGAGAACGTGGCGCTCCTTTTCTATGCGCCGCGAGTGCTTGTCGTTCTGCCAGAATGAAAGGCAAAACGATGTCTCAATCATCCAATCGATATAAGTTTACCGATTCGCGGGGGCCACCGGAAAACCGTTGACTTTCTTGTGATTTTCGAGTAAATTTATTCCTACAACTTCGATATTGGGGTAATGTAGCCGAGCAATCGGTTTCTTACCCCCTCAAGAGCTGGATGCAAATCTTGCTCTTGAGCATCTCCATCAAATACGGGTAATATTTGGCTGGATACAGCAGTATCAAGCACGGATGGTATCGAAGTCGGAAACCCATCAAAAGTGGGCATAGGGGAACTATGCGCCATTCGATATGGGGGACCGGCTTCGATATGTTGATCCGGTGCTGGCCTTACCCGGGCTTGATGGCGGTGAGACTATCGTTGTCCGGTCTCCTTTTTCTTTCTTGAAATCGGGATCGGCCTCACCCTCTAACCGCCGCCCGACCATGACCGATTCTGAACGCGACTTGCTTCAGGAGACGCTCAACCGCGTCGCTCTTGCTCTCGAATCGATGGAACGCCTGATTGAAGCGTCCACCAAAAAAGGAATGCTCGATCATCACCGGCTCCGTAAACGTCTGCTGCGTATCTGCCGTTCGCCCGACATTCCGCGCGAAAAGAAAGTCAAGCTGATCGCCTACGGCATGAAGAAATTTTCGTTTCTTTGCCAATTGGACGATCATCGGAACGAACTGAAATCGTTCTGCGACAGTCTTACGATGCTTGCCAAGGGTCAACGGGTTCCCGCTTCGGAGATTCCGTACTGGCGTGGCGAGTATTATGCAAACATGGCGGCGATCTACGTCCTCGACCATGATGAAGATGAATCATAACTCCCTTTTCCATACAAAACCATGACACCAAGAATAATAATGAGTATTTTGTTACTTCCATTCATTACCGCCCATGCCATCGCTCAACCGACCGAGGCCGAGATGCGAAAAATGCGGGGCCAAGCCAAGATGATGCCCTACATGATGCCGATGCTCGTCAAGACGCTTGGCGAAGGACGGACGATCGGCATGATGTTTGTCGAGGACGGCGACGATCCCGTATTTATGAAACTCACCGGCACGACGAGCGAGCAATTTGCCGAATTTTACAACTTCATAATGGCCTACAAGGACGAAACGAAACCGAAGGTGGTCGCCCTGCTGGAAAGCGTGGTCGACGAAAACGATCCGGCCAAAATCGCTGAAGCCGGAGCCGAGTTCGAGGCGATCTACGACACGATCTTTGCCAACGTCGAAACGAAATTGCACGAAATCGTGACACCGGAGCAGATGTTGAAACTGCGACAACTGGAAATGCAAGTCATGCAGCCCGCCGTCGATGCGGGAGTACCGTTCATCAATTATGAGTCGTACACCGGCCTCGGCTTGTCGGATGCACAGAAAAAACAGCTTGACGAAATTCGCAATTCGTTCCAGAAAGAGCAGGTGGACTTCTTTTCGGAAATGGCGAAACTGCAACCGAAGCCGGGCCAGCCGCCGAAACCGGACGAACTGCAAAAATTACGGAAACGGATGGAAGAAATCGGCGAATCCGGCAAGAAGCTGAACGCCCGAATCCGAGCGAAGCTGCTGACGATCCTGAACAAAGAGCAGACGGCCAAGTTGGAATCGCTTCTGACGAACATTCCCGAATTCGTTAAAAAGAAACATCAGGCGCGAACGCAAGCGCCGAAGCCGGTCGACGAAAAGGAATTCGACAAATGGAAAGAAAGCTGGAAGCCGGGCCAGCCGATCCCGGAAAAGTTCCGACAGGAAGAAAAATCCCGACGTCGGGTATTCCCAACCGCTGGATAGCGGTATCATGCCGTATTTTGCTTGTTTGGCACTACAAACATTTCGCCCAATTTTCCGTCAAATGGACATATTGTCTACCCGACATGGTTCTGCCAATTGTAGCGTTTGGGGGGCCATGCTCGGCGTAGACATTTGGGTTGTCAAGCCAAATTTCATAGAAACCTGTCCCCTTTATCCGGAAAATATGCTATAGTTTAGGAATGGACGGGTTTTGTAACCCCGTATCACTCACACCCAAAAAGGAGTACGAATGATAGGAATTTGACCGGCCTTGACCGGAAAACAACCTGATTTTTTCGCGAGTATTTGTTCCCCGATTTCTTCCATACGCTACCCGGCTTGCCGGTTGGAAGCGATCATGTGTCACCCGAAATCATGCCTCTCCCATATTGGGGGCGTCGTGGGGTGACTTGCGAATTTCCGTGCGGAGTTGGAATCTTCGGGTTTCATCCTCGTATTGGCTTGCGCTATCGCATGCCGCCTCAGTAGCGTGATGGGGAGATTCGCTTGGGAACACATGGCGTTCCCTCTTCTTTTTAGAAGACGGTTCACGTCTTAATACTTGTCGATCCGGCGAATGGTTCGGCGATGCGCACTACCTCTCGCTCTTTAGGAATTATAAGGGGCCATGATCATTTTCGGCAAGTAATCCATTTTCGGCGGCAATCTAAAAGTCGTTCTCAATCCACCATTCCATGTTTCATTACCATTCGCTGGACCTTGCCGATTTTGCGTATTCCGTGGTCATTACGTTGATCGGGAAACTCGCACTTTTTCCGTCCGGTCTGGTTCGCCGGTTCTCGCGGGTTTGGGAGCACAACATGACGTTTCCTCTTCTTTTTGAGGCGGCTCACGGCGTAAGGATTCTCACATACTGATATAACATCGACTTTTCCGTACCTTCATTCTTATTGATTATATACCCCAACCATCGTATTCGGCAAGTCAATCATGACGAAGACTTCGCAACCAACGCCGTTCGCAGATGTGGAAAAACGTATCGACCACCTTCTCCTTGACGTCAAAGGCTTGATCCAGGAATTTCAGCAGGCGGGTCGTGACGATCCGAACTTGCCGATCGCCGAATTCCTGCCCCGCGTGGAACGGCTGGCCGGTTTGTTGTTACAGGCGTCGGATGTTACGAAAATAATTCGTAACGATGATACGTCAAACGTCTTGCTGGCAAAGATCATGGCTGCCATCGTCAGAACGAGTTGATAAATCGCATTGTCGGGGAGCGGCGTCGGTGGTCCGACCGCTCTTTCAGATACATTTCCTCCCGTTTTCACCCCTATCCTTTTGAGGAACCCTTCTATGTTGAACAAATTGAAAATCGGAACCAAATTGACCTCGGGCTTCATCCTCGTCCTGATCCTGCTGCTCGTCGTGTACCTGTTCGGACGTTACGCGATCTACCAAAGCGCCGCCAAGACGGACGACATCGACAAAGTCCGGCAACTGACCGAAGAGGGGAGCAACATCGAAATGCTCGTTTTCCAAGCCCAACTCGCGTCCGACCAGGGTTCGATCACCCACGAAGACAAAAACGAACAGACCGTAAACGAGATCGTGGTCAAAGTCGGCGAGATCAAGAAAAAAATCTACGACCAAATCAACGACAAGACAGCGGTCGACGACATCATGAAGGCGATGGCGAAATTTTCCGAAAGCGATTCGCATTGGTACCAGATCGACAAGAAGAATTGGGAAACCGCCCTGGAGGAGCGTGGCAAACTCGCCGAAAAAGTCGTCGATGAACTTCGTAAAGTCGCGGATGGCGTCCAGAAGACGACGGAGGAACACTTCGCGATCACCCAGGATGGAAAGACGTTTTACCCGACCGAGCGGACCAAGTTGGGCGATCAACTCGATCGAGCCGTCGCGACGGTCAACGATATTCGCCGGCTTTGCTTCCAGATCGAAGCGACATTTCTCGCTGAAAAAAGCAAGGCGTTGAAAGAGGAACTAAGCCGGGACGAAGACGCGATGGTCGAGGAACTCAAAAAGGTTCGGGAGAAATTGACGACGCCGGAAGATCAAAAAAGCCTCGATGCCGTCATTGAGGACGCGATTCTCTGGAGAAAGGCGATTCTCCACGTATTCGAATGTGAAACCGCGATGAACGAACGGGATGCGACCACGTTGGCGTTGGCCGGGGAAACGAACAAGTGCGTCGAAGTGTTCATCGGCAATCTCAAAAAACGGGCGGAAAACACGATGGCGGCGTCCTTGCTGTTCGACCGGCAGATCCTCTGGACGATACTCCTCGTCAGTCTGGCCGCGATCTTCATCGGCTGCGTGACCGCGATCATATTAACCGGCAACATCACCAGCGGGATCAAAGTCGTCGTGGACATGATGTCGAAAATGGCGACCGAAGGGGACTTGGATATTCAGATCGACCCGACCTATCTGCGGCGCGGCGACGAAATCGGGACGCTCACCAAGGCGGCGGAACTGATGCTCGGCGACTATAAGAGCGTCGATACGCTTTCGCGACACCTGGCACGCGGCGAATGGACGGATCGGGTGAACATCAAAAGCCCAAAGGACACGATGAACACGAACCTCGAATCGATGCTGGATCAGGTCAATAAGACGCTCCATGAGATCGACATGAGCGTCAAACAAGTCGCAACCGGCGCGAATGAAGTGTCGGTCGCCGCGACGGCCCTGTCCAGCGGAGCCCAGGAATCGGCGGCGAGCCTCGAAGAGATTACCGCCTCCATGAGCGAAATCAGTAGCCAGACGAAACAGAACGCCGAAAGTGCCGGGACCGCTCGTGATCTCGCCAAAAAAGCTACCGTGGCCGCGTCCGAAGGGCAGGAAGCGATGAAGGCGATGAACGAGGCGATGCAGCGGATTACGAAAAACTCCGAGGAGGTTCAGCGCGTGATCAAGGTGATCGACGATATCGCGTTCCAGACGAACCTGCTCGCGCTCAACGCCGCCGTGGAAGCCGCCCGGGCCGGTCAGCACGGCAAGGGGTTCGCGGTCGTCGCCGAGGAAGTTCGCAACCTCGCCGCCCGGAGTGCGAAGGCCGCGAGGGAAACCGCCGACCTGATCGCGACCAGCGGCAAGGAGATCGAGAAGGGGGGCGACGTCTCGAACCATACCTCGCAAGTTTTGGACATGATCGTTTCGCAGATCAAGGAGACGACCGAACTGATCGCGGGGATCGCCGTCGCGAGCAACGAACAGGCGCAAGGTGTCAATCAGGTGACCATCGGGCTGCAACAGATCGACGCCGTGACGCAGCAGAACACGGCGTCCGCCGAGGAATCGGCCAGCGCCGCGAACGAAATGTCCGGGATGGCCGCCACCTTGCAAAAACTGGTCGCCCAGTTTCAGTTGCGAAAATGATTCGTCCGATTTTCGGAAGGCCGGTTCGTCTTTCGGGACGAACCGACCTTGTTCCCGTCATTCCTCCTTGAACAGATTTCACTCATGTCCGATATACTTGAAAAGCAGACGCAGGAACCGATACAGGTCGGCAAGGACGGTTCGTTCAGCGAAGAAACCGAAGATACGCTGAAAAACATGTTCCTCTCCTTCCGCCTCGGAAACGAAGATTATTGCCTCGAAATACGCCATGTAACGGAAATCGTCGGGATGCAGAAAGTCACGGAGGTTCCCGACATGCCGCATTACGTCAAAGGAGTGGTCAATCTGCGAGGGCAGGTGATTCCCGTGATCGACATGCGGCTCCGGTTCAACATGCCGGGCCGCGACTACGATGAGCGGACCTGCATCGTCGTGATCAATTTGCACGGCAGCCAGGTCGGCCTGGTCGTCGATACGGTGAACGAGGTCCGCACGATCGAGGAATCGAGCGTGTCGCCGCCGCCGAAAGCCGCGGGCGCGGAAAGCGCGCAATACATCCGTGGCCTCGGCAAGGTCGGCGAGAACGTCAACATCATTCTCGATACTTCTACTGTGTCATTTAGCTTCAACTAACTGTCATCGATAGGTTTACGGCAGGAAAATGGATGTTTTCGTTGGTTTTCCATCGCCTCTTTTGTTCTCTGGAGCCATTGAGTGCTGCGAAAACAAACATATTCGTCCGG
>JAVBPI010000118.1:0-30280 GCA_031549705.1 Thermoguttaceae bacterium | reverse complement strand
GACGCCGCCGGCGAATCGGAGGGGAACCTCCGCAAGCTGCGACGGCTCGCCAACACCGTGCTGCAGAGCCTCGGAATGACCGCGGCAATCGTTGCCAGCGGAACCGTGTTGAGTGCGGATTCCGGAACCGCCTGAGCCGATTTCGGGATTTCCGCCGAAACGTGAGCCGGAAAACCGGCCGCGTTTTTCCTAATTCCTTACAGGGTCGGCAGTAAAAAATTTTCAGAATTTTTCCGACCCTTCTTTCGGCGTTCCTTGCCGTTGCGCAAAGTCTTGAAAATCAGGGGAATTTATCCCTTTTTGTGCAAAATCTCCCTAGGAAAAACGTGCAAAGTGACAGACGTTTGTCACCGCGACGGCTATATTATGTGCCGAAATCAATCAGGCGAGCCGGGTTTCTGGCTCGCCAACTTTTTTGACTTCTTGATTGTGTGGTGTAAATTCAATCCGTCGTTACTTCGCGGCGGCATCAACTTTTGTGGACGAATGGTTGTTTTGTAACGATTTGATTTTTTCGTTGATTTTATCGCGGTCATCCCTTGTTTGCATTTGAGCAAACCGAGATTTAAGCTTTCGGATTTCAGTGTCGTTCTCTTCGTGTTCGGAGAGAATAATTAACTGCTTATTGAATTCCATGACGGCTTGGGTCGCAGCAGAGGAAAATGCATATCTGAAAGCAAATATCATGATCAAAAACGCGAAGGTCAACAGAAAGGCGTTGGAAAAAATTGATATTGGAACAAAATCTTTAGGCGATTCTTGTCCGCTCGTTTGCAATGCCGAGACGGTGACGCCCGGGATCTGAAGAAGAAGACTAAAAAAGAATACAAAAACCGTAAGGACGATCATTATGATCGACAACCCGAATGAACCGAGATTGTTTATGCCTTCTGAAACGTAAATCCACGCCATCGACTGGCAAAAAAGATTGCCTGTCCAAGCCGTTGTCATGGATATCCATGAAATAAGCGTAGGCAGTCCCAATACGACCGAAAACAGAATACCAACCAGACCCAGTACTTCACCTCTCGTCCATTTTTTACTGAACATTGTAATAATTTGCGAAAAAACAAAAACGCACAACGGTCGCATTTCCATTGTGAGTTGTAAATGAATTTGCCAGTGTCGTTTTACTTCGTGGCGATCACAGCGGCGTCGGCGGGGCAGAGTTGAGCCTGTTGAATGTCGATCATGCTGCCGTCCGGCTTTTGCAAGCGAACAACGCCGTTCGAAACACCCACCAACCGAGCCTCAATCGTATGCTTACCATCTGCCGACGTCCACGTTCGAAACGGTTGCTCTTGCTCGATGCAAAGAGAGTCGGCAAGCATCGACGCTCCTTTCTTCGCTCCGTCCAGGAGTCGGGCCGCCGTTCCTTGGAGAACCTTGTTTTCCTTTTCAAATTCGGCGGCTTTGGTCGCGGCGTCCTTGGCAAGCTCCGCACCTTTTTGACCGGCAACGACTGCACCTTTGCCAGCGAGAACCGCTCCTTTCCCGGCAAGGCCGAGAGCCTTAAAAGCGAAAATAACGAACTTCGACAGCACGCTCACAAGAGCTTTAAGAATCGCCAAGACCGCCCGAAGCGGCAACAGAAAGAGCGTCAACAGTATCGAGGTTCCACCCACGGACGATTGAGCCTTGAATCGCTCTCCTTTTCCGAAAGCAACCAAAGCGTCACGAATATATTGCTCGTGGTTTTTAACGGCCTTGTCGACCTCCTCATCAAAATCAACATCGTCCGCTCGGGAACCCTTGATTTTAAGCGATTCAATGCGGCGGCTGCACTCGTCTTGGCTCATGTACATGGAGCCGGTATAGCCGAGCACACGCAAAAACGCCTGTTGCCGGGGCGTGAGAAAAACGCCGCCGAGCATTTCGTCCGCAAAGCCGATGAGATTGTCGCCGCCGCCACCGATTCCATCTTCGTTTTCAATCGGCGTTTCGTCTTTGATTTTTCCGGCCTTTTGCATGTCAAGCAACTCAAGCATCGTGTACGGTCCGCTCCGTTTATTGCACAACTTCCCGGAGTAAATGTACCAACGATCTTGCATGACATGCCACACCCGAAAAAGCAAAAAGCCCGCGGCGGATCGTGCTTTCCGTGGCGGGCTGTGGGATACCGTTCCCAACCGACAAAACTATCCGATTTCGGTAAAAAAATCAATAAGGGAGAAAATTTTTTCAGAAACTGCTTGACTCCCGTCGATGGTCATGGTATCATTTTCTCAATGGTGCAAGCCAAAGAAAAAAGAAAGGAGGGCATCAAATTGGCAATGACTTGGCGGCCTTCAGAACAAATCGAAGAGAAGGCTAAGAAAAACGCGATAGCTAAAGGGTTTAGCAGCGTGAATGAGTACCTCAACAGTCTAGTTGAGGGGGATATCAATGTCGTGGTTCTGTCAGAAGATCAGGTAAAAGAAATCGAAAAAAAGATTCTTGACCACGAAAAACGCCTAAAAAAACTTGAGGGCAAATAAAAATAGGGCTGCTCGTCCCCTGGAAAGTTCAGAGCAACCCCGCTGACCGAGATCATACAACCACGACCAGAGCCCATATTCTACGCCGATCGTCATTCGGCGTCAAGCTCCGGTCGAAGCTACAACCACCGGAGGATCTATCATGCAACTCACTGCTGCCGAGACCGTTGCGCTGATCGAGCGTTTGCGGTCACTGAACGTCGTCGCCTGGGAACTGGTCGCCCTGGTTCCCGCCAAGGGAAATTCCCCCTTCATCAACGTGATCGAGGCCATTGTCAACGAAACCGACGCCCTCGTCGCCCAGTTCGACCGGAACGCCGGCGAACAAGAGTAGGAGGTCGCCATGACAACATTTATCGTTTTGCGTCCCCTTTGCGGACCGGTTCCGGGCGTTCCTCGGCTTTCAGTTCCTGCTCCCGCTGCCTCGCCTTGTGGCGTTCGATGGCCTCACGGTGAAATTCCTCGACATCCTTCTCGATTATTTCATCGAGAAGGTAATCCAGTCGTTTTTCTCGTTGTGCTGCGTTCATGTTCGACCTCCCAAAAGTTAGAGCCAATCGACAACAACCGTCGTACTGGTTCGCGTACCGGGTTGCGGTTGCCATTTCATGACATGTTCTTCCGTCACGACACATCCTTCCTCGAAGTAGCTTTTCGCCTCTTCGTAGGATTCCGTGATAAATGTTTTGCCGTCGCCGTGCAGTGTGGTGACACGGTATTTGACGATTTCCTGCGTTTTCATGTGGTTTTCCTTGGTAAAAATCCCTGTCGACACTCCCATTCTACAGCGATTATCGAAAAAAACAATGCAAAATCTTGCGGGAAAATTACTTTTTGTAGACAGATAGTATTGACACGGACATTTTGTAGACATATAATCCGAAACATAGAAAGGAGGTTCGCTTTTGTCAACAAAAATGGGACGCCCTCCCGTGGAAAAGCCTCGAAAACACGTTGTCTCGCTTCGTCTGACGGACGAGGAAATCGAGGCGGTGGAAGAGGCGAGGGAGAAGGACAAGAAGCCAGAACGCAGCCTGTCAGCGTGGGCTTCTCGAAAATTTGCAGAATTGGCGAAAAAACTGGCAGGCAAGAAGTAAAGAACGGCGTCGATTGTAGCCCTGGAAAAGTCACAATCAACGCCTGACCTGATCCTTAAATCAAGCTGCTTCTTAGTATATCTCCCATGCCGGGAGTGTCAAGCAGTTTGGTTCCGCTTAGACATTCCCGGCTGGAGAATTCATCATGTCGACATTTATCGACGCGCAAGCTCAACGCCTCTGCGAAGAGGTTGACAAGTACGGTCAAAAGCTCGGTTTTTTGGAGAAGCCCCGAAAGATCGACGGCGAAACCATTCCGGGCGAGTCCGTGCCGTTCGAAGTGAGCATTAGTCCACGCGGCCGAAGAATCCACTTTTCGGCTAACGGGCTCTTGGCCACCGTGGCGATCCACAACAATCCGGACGGCGATCCGCTAGCCGGTTTGGAAGTTTTCCCCTGTGGTCAGCACCTCGACAAGCTCGTCAAGCAGACCGCCAAGGCGGTGATTCACGCCTTGTTTGAGCCGTCCGAAACGGAGCTTTCCCTTGTGTTCCGTCTTGTGTTCTTCGGGGATGTAAACCCAGCAGCCATCCAGGACCGTCGCCCGACCGTCGATTCCGGCGACGATAAATTCGTAATCTTCCGGGAATACGTCCCCTTCCCGGTAAATGTCGCAGGGGCGTAACGACGTAATCTCGCCTGGACGCATTCCCGTGAGCCGATGGACCCGAACCATGTCGCCGATCGCCGGCGGCACGAACTTGAGCACCGCCTCGGAAACCTTGTCGGAAACGAAACGAACCTTTTTCGTGGTCCGGACGCTCCCCGGCCGCTCGGGGTCGAGGCCGGAAACGGTCAGCAGCTCGCTGTAGACGGAGTTTTCGACGAGGCGATTTTCGACCCCCCACCGGAACATCATTCGAATATAAGTGATCCGCTGGTTAATAGTGTTGAGGCAGAGACGGGTTTTACCATCTTTTGTTTTTGATGCGATCATCAGTTCACGAACCGCCTTGAGCTCCACCGTCGTGAATTTGGCAACGGGGAGCGCGGCGTAGAGCTGCAAAAGCGGGCGGACCGTGTAAACGAGCAGGTCCGTCATCCCGGTTGGACGTCCGTTTTTGACGAAATGGGTCTTGGCGTACTCGATGTACCGGTCGGCAAGGACGGCGACCGTGACTTGTTCCTCTTTCTTGGCGTCCGGATCGAGCTTTTGGTTGGCAAGGTACTCCGACCAAATGCGAAGGCGTTCCGCTTCGAGTTCGGGTGTGACTATCCCCCCATCGTATCTTCCGAGATATTTTTTGACCTTTCCGGGGAGCAAAATATAGGCAAGGTTTCGCGGCTTAAAGTGGAGAATTTGAGGGATTTCCCCCGGTTTTGTGTGGGATCGGGCCTTCTTTTTGCTCATTTTCGCGACTCCGGGCTGCTTGGGCAATTTGGACGCATCAATAATACCACATTTGCCCAAAGAGATACAGCCCTCTCGAAAGAGATACGGTATCTCTTTCGAGAGTCGAAAAATACCTCATTTGCAAGAAACGAAAAACGCCGTAACCCGTTAGGATTACAGCGTTTATCAAAAAGTGGGCGATACGGGACTCGAACCTGTGACCCCTAGCTTGTCGAGCTAGTGCTCTAACCAAACTGAGCTAATCGCCCTCAGTTTCAATAGTTCACTAATTTTCCACATATTTAGGGGGTTGTCAAAGGGGGCTCACCGAAAATCACCGGATTTCTTTTCTCGATTTACTCCTCGGGCAAGAAACTGGGCAAGATTTTGGAAATCGATGAAAAAACACCTCCAATAATGCCATGTGTTGGTCATTGACACAAAACAGGAGAACCTTTTTTATTGAAAGATTCGTACTTTAATCTTACAGAAAGCGGTGGTCAATTCATAGAAATCGTCGAATTTCGATACTTGTGCTGTTCAAGTTAGAAATCGAAATTGATCTTTCCTAAATCCCTTCGAGCAACATGGCGAGTCGAGCACGTGTGAGTGTGATGCTCTTTTCACCGAAATGCGGCAGCGTGAGTCGGAAGGAGCCTTTTTCGAGACGTTTATACCAGATCGTGAAGTCGTCGTTGCCCCAGTAAAGGATTTTGAGCTTGTTGCGGTCCTTGTTGAAGAAGACGAAGAAGGTCGCGACCTGTCGTCGAAACGTCATTCTCAGGCGCTTGACAGAAACTTCGACGCTGGTATCGCTCCGACGGATGCCGGTCAACTGAAAAATGCGTACTCCGGCTTCCATGATCGAGGCGGGCGGACGCTGAGGCCGCATTGGTTTCACGGCCTGTTCAATGGATTGTTTGTATTCCTCCAATTCGCCTTTGGGGCGATAGGGATCGCGATGTTTGAGTGCTTCGACGCCTTCTTTTTCGTACATGCGAATATGGCTGCGAATCGTTCTCGGATCCAAGTCGGTCAATTCGCGAATTTGTTTGGGTTTGAGTTTTTTCGACCGGAGATACACGGTTCCACAACGCTTCATGACCATCGGGTCGGGATGATGAAATCGCAGACAATTCAGTTCGTCGATGTCGTTTTGCGTGAATTGCGTTCCTCCATGAACGGATGCAGGGAATGTTTCTGAGGAACAGTCAGAACTTTTAGCGATTTTGAAAAAGGGCAATTTATAACGGGTGCGAGTATAGCCCTCTCGCTCGGGAGAGGGGAGGGCGATCAACGCGTGTTCAAGAAACTCGCCGCGCTTACGAAATTTTAACGCTTCCGTTTTCCGTGATGCAATTTTATTGCACGAAAAACGTTTTCAGCGGCGGAAACCCGTTGAACTCGACGGCGCAACAACTCCCCGTGTACGCTCCGGTGGTCAGCCAATAGATCCGGTCGCCGGCCGCGATGTTTTCCGGCAACGGATTGCGATAGTATTCGTACATGATATCGGCGCTGTCGCAGGTCGGTCCGGCGACGATGAATTCCTTCGACGGCTCGCCGGTCGCTTCGCAGTAGAGCGGATACTTGATGCTTTCGCCGTTCGTTTCGACCAGCCCGCCGTAAGTGCCAACGTCGACAAACACCCATTTATCGATGTCGAAGTGCGATTTTTGCGTCACGTTAATCACTTCGCTGACGAGTACCCCGGCGTCGCCGACGAGGGAACGTCCCGGTTCGATGATGATTTCCGGGAGATCGTTCGCAAACTTGGCGTTCAGGTACCGGGTGATTTCCGAGGCGTAAATCTCGATCGGATTCGTCGGCGACTTGTATTTGGCGGGAAAACCGCCCCCCATGTTGATGAGCCGCAATTTGATCCCCTCTTCCTCCATGCGGGAAAAGATGTGCGATGCACTGGAGATCGCCGAGTCCCACGCCCCAATGTCGCGCTGCTGCGAACCGACGTGAAAAGAGAGACCACACGGATCCAACCCGAGCCGAGCTGCAAGCGTGATGAGTGAAATCACCATATCGCTGTGGCATCCGAATTTTCGGGAGAGTGGCCAGTCGGCGGTTTCGGAACCGTCGGTCAGGAATCGGACCATCACTTTCGACCCCGGCGCTTCCTGCGCAATGTTCCGGATGTCGCTTTCGCTGTCGGTCGCAAAAAGGCGAACTCCTCGTTCGTAAAAATACCGGATGTCGGATGCCTTCTTGATCGTGTTTCCGTAACTGAGACGTTCCGGCTCGACGCCGAGCGCCAGCACCTCGTCCAATTCGTAAATTGAGGCGACGTCGAAACAGGATCCGAGATCACGCAGCATCATGATGATTTCCGGCGCCGGATTCGCTTTAATGGCGTAGTAAATCTTGGCGAAGGAAAAATGTTCCTTCGTTTCCAAATATTTATTTCGGATAATACCGAGATCGACGACAAGAAACGGCGAGGAATGACAATCCGCCTCCGTTCGAATGCGGTTCCATTCGTCGGCCTCATAATAGTCCAAAATGTTCAGTTTCATAAAAAGGGGCTGGTGTCTGGAGTGAAGTACGAACGTCCCCGGACAAGCCGGTCGTGGAATTATAATCGGTTGACAACCCCACTTCAAGGGATTGCTCCGCGAAACGATGTTGACAGGCGATTCCGAAACGTCACCCGAAAAGTGTCGGGGATTCCTTTCCGTTTCACCAAAACCAAACGCCGACATTCGTTTCGGCTCGTTTTCTTTCATCGCCGGTTCTTGGAAACATGTCTTGACAAACCGCCGGAAAAACGATACCGTCCTGACTCGCCCCAGAATCAACTTCGCGGCCTTTCATGTTCACGGCCATCCATGCAACAGCGGGTTTTCAACGGACTGTCGACATTGTTTCACGCAGGATTCATCCTGCTGCCGCTGATTTTCTGCGCCGTCGCTTGCAGGCCGATCCCGAAAACGGAAACGCCCGCCGGAACGACGGAACTGTTGCACTCCAGCCAACCGAGACCCGACATGGTCGGCGTCGACGCCTATATCGTGCGGGTTCCCTACGGCCAGCGCGAACTGTTGCGCAAGCTTTGGACGGAAGTCGACGAACAGATGATTCCGCCGGTGTTACGTCGCGAATTGATGGACCAAGGGCTTCGGGTCGGCATTCAAGGGGTCTCGATGTCGCCGACGCTGTCGACGCTTCTGAACTTGACCGCGACACCATCGCCGGGGAACGATTGGGAAGTCTCCGTCGCCGATCTTCCCAAGGAACCGCTTGTCAATCGGCAATACCGCTATTTGATGCCCGGTGTGCAAGCGATGTTGCATCCCTACGCCGATACGGTCCCCGAAATGCCGCTTTTTTGGTCCGACGGAGGTGGGCTTTGCGGAAAAACGTTCAAGGACGCCCAAGGATTGGTGAACGTCACGGCCCAACCGCTCCCCGGCGGTCAGGTTCGGTTCTCGGTCACGCCGGAACTGGTGTACGGAACACCGGAAACGAGCTTTCGCATGCAAGGAGGAGTTGTATTTCCGGAGACCGCCAAACCGAAACACACCTTTCACAGCTTGGCGATTGCGCTTGACCTGCTTCCCGGCCAATGGATCGTGATCGGACCGGTGTCGGCGACCTGTTCCGGCGTCGGACGCTGCTTTTTCACCCGCGAGGTCGGCAACACGGAACAGAAAGTCATCCTGCTTCGATTGGCGAGGATCCACCATGATCCGATCTTCGATCGAACTCCGCTTCCGGAAGCCCCTTCTCTTGCCGATTCGCCGATCTTGGAAAGGAATTGACAAAATTGACAAAATATTCGTCGTAAATTCTTGTTTTTTCTGAAAAACCCGGTATCTTTATCAAAAGAGAATGATGCTGACTGACAGTTTTTTCAGTTGCATTTTCTCGGTCGCATTTTTCAACACAACTACGGAGAACCTATGTCGCTGAGGAGGTCGGACGGTCATCGAGACCCGAAAGATAAACAACGTGTCAACGAAATGATTCGCGTTCCGCAAGTTCGCGTCATTTCCGCTGAAGGAGAACAACTGGGCGTGATGAGTTCCGCTGAGGCGTTGAGCGCCGCCCGCCAACAAGGGCTTGACCTCGTCGAGGTCGCCGGGGACAGCAAGCCGCCGGTTTGTCGAATCATGGACTTCGGCAAATTCAAGTACCAGCAGAAGAAAAAACTTGGCAAGCAGCATACGCACCAAGCCAAACTCAAGGAAGTCCGGCTCCGCCCGAAAACAGGCGACCACGATCTCCAGGTAAAAATCAGCAAAGCCCGTGAATTTTTGAACGACAAAGATAAAGTCCTTATTTCGGTCATGTTCCGGGGACGGGAACTGGCGCACATCGACGAAGGGGAAAAGGTCATGAACCAAGTCCTCGCCGATCTCGACGACATCGGCAAAGTCGAAGCGCCGCCGAAAAGACACGATAAACGGATTATTTGTACGATGGCTCCGAAGTAGAAGGAAAGGAGATAGGAGTAAGGTGATAGGAGTTGGGAGCAAGGAGGCAGGTGCTTGAAGATAGAAACACGGGAACTTTTGTATCCGTTTACCGTCTTTCGATTTGTCGAAACGGCTTTGACGTCTATTCTTTCTTCATTCACCTTCCACCTGATTCCTGTTTTCAGACTCCCCTCCTAACTCCTAACTCCTAACTCCTTACTCCTCTCATGAGCGCCAATCACAGTCTTATTTTGTTCGAAGGGGACGTCGTGCCGATGCTTCCCACGGTGTTCGAATGTTTCGGGTTGAAAACGGTCGGAACCGTTGAAACAGCCAAAGGATTGGCCGAAATCTGGGAGTACACCAACTGGCCGCGACGCGGCAGGCCGCGCAACGTCGTGCACAAAGGGGTTCTCTTCAACGGAACATGGACCGCCGTTCTCGATCGGGAAATGAATATGATCACCGATCAGGAAAAATGTGAGGAATGCGCCCGAAAATTCAAGATCAAAATCTTCGGATACATGATCGAAAGCGTTTCCGGAACATGCGCGATTTACCTTTACTCGCCGGGAAAAGTGCGCGGACTCGACATCCAGAACTTCGAGGTCATGGAAGATTTCGGGGAGCCGTTGCCGCAGGAATCCGGCATCGAAACCTCCGACATGCTCAAAGACGGTCCGATGCGAATTTCCCGACGTCTGGGATTCTCCGATTCGCTCTTTGCGCATCCGACGTCGAAAGTTCTCGTTTACGGCGTGGAAGATCCGGTACGAACCCAAACGCTGGAACGATCGACTGCGGCCTTCGCCACCGCCGGCGGCAAAGGGCCAAGAGGGAAAATACCCGACAAACCGCCCACCAACCGCCCCGAAAAACCTTGGTGGAAACTGTGGTGATGCTAGGTTGCCTACCTCCGGGAGCAACGTCCGGTAATCCGGCCTGTTTTTCATGCGCGTTTTTTTTCATTTTCAGTGTGGAGTACCGCAGGCGACCTCTCGGAGTTAGGTCGCCTCCCTTTTCCCGACTTCCCCATGCAGCCGCAATACATTCAGCAGATCGCTTCCTTGAGCGTCGCCGGACCGCCGCCGATGTTGATCGAGGAGTTTATCGGACGCCGCAACAGTGGCAACGGCGAAATCAGTATTGCTCGCCTCAAGGGGGTCGAAGGGTTTATCGAGCCGGGACAAACCCCCGACTTCGACGAGTACACCGTCGTGTTGCGAGGAATTCTCCATGTCGAAATGAAAGACGCCGCCTATGACGTCCAGGCCGGGCAGTCGATCGTCGTCCCCAAGGGACATTGGGTGCGGTATGGCACGCCGTATCCGGAAGGAGCGGAGTATATCGCCGTGTGTGTTCCCGCCTATTCCTTCGAAACGGCCCATGTCGACGCCCCCTAAGGCCGAACCGCCGACGATTCCGTTGGTCCGACCGCAACGACCCGTTCTCTCTCCGTTACAAAAACTGCTGCGTTACTGCCGACGATTCTGGAGCGATATCCGTGCACAAATGTCGTCGAACCCGCTCGACCGCTGCCGTGTCGGGTCCGACGGAACCTTTCGGCACAGCGTTTCGGACAACTCGAAAGATCAACTCGGTCGCGCCGGTGAAGAGGAAGCGGTTTTCTTTCTCGAAGAGCGGGGATTTCGGGTGATCGCGAAGAATTTCCGCATCGAAAACACCGAAATCGATATCGTTGCGCAAGACGGCCGGACGTTGGTGATCGCGGAAGTCAAAACAAGGCGGACCGGCGATTTCGGGGCGCCGTCCGAAGCGATTAAACGTCCAAAAATGCAGCGGCTCGTTCGGGCGGCGGACCTCTTTGCCAAACGGCGTCGCCTGCGCGGCGTGCCGATCCGTTTCGACATCATCGACATCGTCTGGCCGGAAAACGAGCCGCCGCGCATCAAGCACATCGCGGACGCCTTTCAGGTCAACGACCTGTTTCGTTGACGCCGTCGCGGTTCGATGCGCACCAATTCAATATCGTGTCGACAATCTCTTTTCCCTCTTCGCGTCCTTCGTCGTGCAACCGCAGAAGGGCCGCGATATCGGGGCGGGTGCCGTCGACTTCCAGCGGGCGGCGAGGACGGACGATCACGGCTTTCCCCTCTTTTTCCAACTGCTCGCACAGGTCGAGTTGCCGATTGTATATTTCGTGACGCAAAAGGATGGCGTCGACGATTTTCGGATGCTTCCGAAAGAGGAGCGGCAACAACCACTTGTATTTGAACGGTTTCTTGCGGTACCCGATGTTGCGGGTCAACACGACGACGTGAAATCGGTTGCCGTCGGCGATCGATTTTTCGATCGGAATCGGATCGCTCACGCCGCCGTCGAGCAGTTCGAATCCGTGGAAGCGGTGGATCGGCGACAGGACCGGAATCGAACACGAGGCGATCAGTGCATCCGCTTCAGCATCGATCGCCTCTTTTTCGAACCAAACGGTTCGTCCTGTCGCGCAGTCCAACGCTCCGGTAAGGAGACGGACTTTTTGTGCTTGAAATGCAAGCCAATCGAAAACGACATATTTCCGCGGGACTTCGTGAAAAATGAAATCCATGCCGAACATCGAACGATGCCGGAGCAGATTCCGCTTGCTGACGTAACGACTGTCGCCGACACAGTGCTCAAGAACCCGGCGGTTGCGGCCGCGCTGGCCGGAAATGTACGAGAGAACATTCGCGGCCCCGGCGGAAACGGCGATGTTGTACGGAAAAACAAACCCGGCGTCCATGAACGCTTCGAACACGCCGGCGCTGTAAAACCCGCGAAGCCCGCCCCCCTCCAGGACCAACGAGATTCCGTTCGGCAGGATGGTCGACGCCGACTCGGAAGGAATAAGAATACGTTGCATCATCGAAAGCCGGACGGGAACGAGCCGGAGAAAGTTTCTGCGATATTCCGTCACAAATAAATGTCGACGATACCGATGACGAAAATGCCGACGGAGACGAAGACGTTCATCTGGAAAAACGCGACGTTAATTTTGTCGATATCCAGCGGCGTGTTCGGTTTCGGAGCGGCAAGAAAGTGCTCGATCAGCAAAACGATCGCAACGCTTCCGACGCCGCCGTAAAAAACCGGACCGAACGGCGCATAAACGGCCGGGATCAATGCGAGGAGCAACACCGTTAAAACGTGTGCTATTGCCGAAAGTCGAAACGCCGTTTTGATCCCGTAACGGCCGGGAACGCTGTGCAACCCCTTACCGGCGTCGAATTCGGCGTCCTGGCAGGCGTAAATCAAATCGAAGCCCGCCGTCCAAAAGAGCACCGCCAAGCCGAGTAAAACCGGAGCCCACGGAATCGGCCAAAGTACGGGACGAATCACGACCCACGCCGCAAGCGGTGCGAGGGCCAAGGCGGCGCCGAGCCAAAAGTGGGCGACGCTCGAAAACCGTTTCGTATAACTGTATCCGAACAGAAATGCAAGCACGGGGATCGATGCGACAAGCGGAATAACGTTCGGGAAAAAAAGAAACGTCGACAGCACGAACCCGAGCGAACAACCGACCGTAAAAAAGACGACGCTCCACGGCGACAATTCGCCGCTGGGAAGATGCCGTTTCGCCGTGCGCGGATTCTCGGCGTCGATTTTCCGGTCCGCCCATCGGTTGAACGCCATCGCGGCGCTCCGGGCGAACACCATGCAAAGGAGAATACCGACGGCATCCCGGACACGGAACACGGAGCCGTCCAGTCGCAATGCCATCGCCGCGGAAAGCAAGGCGAACGGCAACGCGAACAACGTGTGCGAAAATCGGATCAAGCCGAGAAACTTCGAAAACACGGCGTGCTACCTCGCAATATCGTAACAATAGAGAAACACGCCGTGCCGCAAATAGAGCCGTTTGCCGCAGATGACGGGATGCGCCCATGTCGGCCCCTCGCCTTCTTCCGGCAGGGTGAACCGGCTGACGACGTCGAACTTTTTCGAATCCGGCCGGACCAGGAGCACGTTTCCGTTTTCGTCCATGAAATAGATCAACCCCTCCGCCCAAGTGAGCGATCCTTTGCCGGTATCCGGTTCCTCGTAACGAATATCGCCGGTCTTCCAGTCGACGCACATGAACGCGCCCCCCTTGTACGAATAAGAGGTTCCGTACAAAAAACCGTCGAGCAAAAGCACGCTGTCGTGGAGATTGTCGAATTTTTTGTTGCGCCAAACTTCTTCGGCCGAGACCTTGCCGTTTTCGACCTTGAGTTTCAACATCACGGCTCCGTCCCCTTTCGGGTCGGCGGCATTCGCCAGGAAAAGCCGGCCGTCGTGCCAAATCGGACGGGTACAGTTGATATCGTAACGCTGCTCATGCCGGAACGTAAAAAGGAGTTTGCCCGTTGATGCATCGACGCCGAGCACTCCTTTGGCGTACATCGTGATGATCATCCGCAAACCGTCCTGCTCGGCGATGATCGGCGAAGCGTAGCTCGTCGGCTCGTTGAGGGGCGGTGTCGTCCAAACGGTTTCACCGGTCCGTTTGTTCAGGGCGACCAAACTCGCCTTGGTTCCTCCCGGCGAACAGTAGAGGCGGTCGCCGTCGACACGAATCGACTCCGACAACGCCCAAATGATGTTCTTCCCCTCGAAATCGTCCAGAATATTCCGGCTCCAGACTTTTTTTCCGTTTGCCGCTTCAAGACAAACGAGTTCACCGAGCGACGAAAAATCGTACACGAAGTCGCCGTCGACCGTCGGCGTCGAACGGGTTCCGGGATAACTTTTCGTCCAAACGGCGCCGTTCTCGAATTCCCAGAGTTTCCTGCCGTCGAGATCGAAACAGTACACGACCGAACGACCGCCGCGGCTTCCCGAGGTGAACAGGCGTCCGTCTTTAATCGTAACGGTGGAATATCCCGATTTCTTTTCGCCGATTCCGCCGATTTTCCAAAGCAGCTTCGGGCCCCCTTCCGGCCAAGCGGTCAAGAGGCCCGTTTCCGGGGAACGGTTGTCGCCGTTCGGGCCGTGAAACATCGGCCAATCGGCGGCGAAAAGAGCGGTCGACAACGACAGAAGCAACGCTAACGCCTGGATATTCAGCTCGCAGCGAATACATCGCTTGCGTTTTAGCCGCGAAGCGAATATTTGAAACGGTTTTGAGAACATGACGCAATTCGGGGACGCGGAGTATCGGGAAAATGGCGCGGAGTACCGGCTAAATGTGTTTTTCCATTTCTCGCATGAGAAGCTGCACGTCATCCCACGTCAGTTTTTTTGCCGCGGGATTGCGCAACAGATACGCCGGGTGATAAGTGCAAACGACTTTGATTCCCTTGTAATCGTGCACACTTCCCCGCAATGAGCCGATCGTCGCTTCCGTGCCGAGCAGATTCTGCGCGGCGACCGTCCCGAGGCAGCAGATGAATTTCGGTTTCACGATCTCCAGCGTCCGATTCAAAAACGGGCGGCAGTTCGCGGCCTCGACGGGGAGCGGCGTCCGATTTCCCGGCGGACGGCAACGCAAAATGTTACAAATATAGACGTCTTCCCGCCGGATTTTCATTCCCTTGACGATGATGTCCGTGAGGAGTTGCCCGGCACGTCCGACGAACGGTTCTCCCTTCTTGTCTTCATCCGCGCCGGGCGCTTCGCCGAGAAAAACGAGTTTGGCGTTCGGGTCGCCGACGCCGAACACCGTTTGCGTACGCGAAAGAGCAAGCTCCTCGCAGAGCGAACATCGGGAGACCTCTTCGGCGAGGAGTTTCAACTTGTCGGATCGTTTCATGTCGGGGGACGGTGAAGGCATGTCATACGCAACGGCCGGGCGTTCGGACAGGGTTTCCGTAACGGGATCCGGGAGCGGCCCCGGCCGCGCCGACCGGAGCGGGGCGGGGAGCAGGTCGGCGAGTCCCGACATCTGCATGGTTTCGAGGTAATCGATCAAACCGGTACGGAGTCGCTGCGGCATAGCGGTTGCGAGGCGCCGGAACCTTCGGTTCTCGGGCTAAACGGGAAAGCGGACTAAACGGAGGTTTTCGGGGAACGGAAACTCTCCCCCTTTTTCGGACCGAGCACGGCTTCGGCGTACTCGTCGACTTGTTCGGGAACTTCGAAATACCGATCGTAAACGTAATGATCTTCGTACTCGCATTTCGACGAGCTGTAATCGCGACAAATTTGCGGCCGGACGTCGTAGATACCGCAACGGTTCGTTTTGTCGTCGAGATGATTGCATTTCGAATAAACGAGCAGGAACCAATCGTCGCCGTCGACGAAGACGGTCGCCTTTTCGTGCAGGAGGAACCACCGCATGAAATCGTACTCGCGGCGTGAAACCGGCGTGTCGATCGGCAGCGCGAAATAGCGGCAACACTTTCCCGGACAATAATCGCACGGATATTTTCCTGCGGGGATTTCTTCTCGTTTCGGTTTTTTCATGGAGATGCGCCGGCGTCTGTGCCGCTCGGCTAAACGTGTATTACTGGAGTTTACCACCCGGTTCGGCGGCTTCCGCCTTTTCGCCGCGGTCGATCAAAATGAACGCGCCCCAGAAGAACGGATGCGCCGCCGTCGGCGATTCGTCTCCCGTTCCCGCCTTGACTCGCGGTTCCTGGGCCAACTCCAACGGGTTTCCGGCGACGGTCAAAATCGCTTGGCGCCACGCATCCGCGGCGGGATGTGTTTGAAGATTTTTGAGGAACTCGCCGACCAAATCGTACGACGCACGGCCGCCGGTTCGCCAACGACTCATCAGGATCGTTTTCGCGCCGCACGCTTCCAACGCCATGGCGGTCAGGAAAATATCCTCGCCGTTACCGGCCATTTTCAGGGTTTGCGTTCCCACGGACCGAAGCGCGTTTTCCGCCGGGGTGTGGAATCCCGGCATGACGACGAGCTTCGGCCCCCCCCACGGAAGATTCAACCATGATGCGACCGTGTTCGTGAGTTTCGCTTTATCGCCGCTGAACGGGGTCCAATCGAGTGGATTCACGGTCCGCGACATCGGAATGTCGTCGAGAACGACCAATTCCTTGATTTGCGTGGCAAAAGCGGGAGCGCTTCCAGGCAACTCACGGAAGCTCGGCTCGGACGCAATCGACGGCATCGCCACCAAACGGGGGACGCCGGCTTTCGTGTATCGATCAATGGCGTCCAGCGCGACGGTCGGGGCGTCCTTGCTTGCAAGTTTTCCGTACACGACAAGCGTTTCGGAAGCGATGTTGCGACCGGTTTTGAGCGGCACGGCGAGCGTTGCGGTCGGCGCGTACCGTATCGTCAGCGGCGAGTCTCCGGCGGCGATCATCGGACGCAGATCGTTGCCGATCTTGACGGACATCGCTTCAAAGGGAACGTACCAAAGCAGGCCGGTCGGAACGATGACCAGTTCGGTGAACGACGCCTGCCGCTTATCGCTGAGGAGCCGCTGGAGCAGATCGCTGCCGGCGGTTTTCCATTTTCCTTCGGCGTCGAGCAATTCACGGGAGGGCATCGCACGGTTGCCGTCCCCTTTATTGCCGAGCGCTTCGAGGAAATCGATAATCAATTTCCGAAGCGGCGGCTTGCGGGGCTCCTCGATCACCATCCACCAGATCGTCGTTTTTTTGTCGACGAGGAAAGCGTGAATCTTGCCGAGCGCTTCGTTGAAGACGAGCATCGCGGTTTTTTCCGGCAATTCCGCACGAATTTTCTCCAGTTTCATCACCGGCGGAAAAACGCTCGGCGATTTCGTCCGGGAAAGCGCGATCGGACGGAGCATCAATTCCTGGGCGACGCTCACTTTTTCGAGGTCGGCCAACAGCGTTTTCTGCTGATCGTATTGTCCCTGATTGTTCGGGACGATCGGCAGCAACGCCAACTGTTTTTTAATGTCGGCGACACGGTTGGACAAGTCGCCGAAGACTTTGAAATCGAGCGTCAGGCTTTGCCGTTCGAGGAGCAATTCCGGCGTGATTTCCGTCGCGGGGGTCTCGAAAAGAACGCGGAGCGACAGGAGCCGCGGACCGAGCTTGAACATCGAGTAAAATTTGGCACGACGGGAGAGTTCCGCGATATCGAACGCTTTTTCGTTGTCCCCGCGCTCGATCGCCAAGGCGAACCAACGCTGATACGCTTCCGGCGGCGCGAACGTCATCACGGCGAGCGAATCCATCGGCTGCGTCGCCCAATCGTAAGCGGACGGTTCACGTAGCAACCGCTCGTAAATCTCTTCAGCGGCCCGAACGGAAAAGTCCCCCCGGTTGGAGATCATCGAATTTTGGAACATCATTTCGATGCCGCTCAAGTGGTACAACCAGAGCGATCCTTTCCGCATGAACCCGAGGGCGGCTTCCAATTTTTTGTCCCCTGCCGCCGGCGAAGCGTTTTTGCCCGCCGTATAATCCCCCCAAGCGGCCAGATACGCCACCAACGCCCCCAGATAAAGATTCCTCGCGCCGTACCTGGTTTCCGCCATGGCACGGCGTGCCATCAGGCCGTCGGCTTTCGTCAGCAGTTCGTTTGCCACGGGGAGATTTCCGGCAACGGCGGCGTCTTCGGCGAGTTCCTGCGCCAACGTGCAAAGCACCAACGGACTTCCTTCCCGCTGTCCGGCGAGGGCTTTGTAGGCCGCACCGATCGGCGGACACGATTTGGTTTTGTCGATCAACCGCTGCGTGTTCGCCAGGTTGCGGAACGCTTCTTCGAGGAGAATATAATCGATTTTGATCGCATTATCGTTCTTGTTTCGGATCGCGCAAGCAAACGTCGCTTCCAAAAACGCGTTCGCGGCGGTGTCATATTGTCCGATGCGCTGGGCAATGCAACCGAGTTCCAGCAGGGCGATCGCGGTCAATTGATGATCGCAATCGCCCCCGATCGTTTCACCGTTTTTGAGAGCCGCCGTCGCACCGACGTCGTCACCCATGGCCGACAACGCCAAGCCGTACAAGACCGTGACCCAAGCGCTGGTAAAATGGTTCGGCAAACCGGGATTGCCGCCGAGAATTTCCGCCATCATTTTCGTTTGCGGATCGTATTTGGCCAGCGGCCCCAGGATTTCCGCCCGACGTCGAATCGTGTGCGCAAGGCAACGGACGATTTCGCCGGCGTGGATCGTCGTCCGCGTTTCCTGCTGCGTGATCGCGGTTCCTTCCCTTCCGAGATTGATCATGCTGACGGTTTCCTGGCGAATCTCAAAAACGCAATTCGTGAAATCGCCGACGAAGCTTTTTCGTGAGGAAACCCCCCACGGAAAAGGAGGGCGTTCCACCTTGACCACCGATCCGTTATAGGCGACGTTTTGCAACCAGTTACTGTTGTTGAGAAAAATCGCCTGGGCGGAGGTGAACGATCGCAAGGCGTCGTCGTAGCGGCCCATTTGATAATGAGCCTCGCCGATCATCGCCATATAGCAGATCGAGTCGAGCCAAAAAAGATTTTCGCCGGTCGCCGTCGGAACCTTGACGCAATTCTTGAAATCCCTCATCAGATACTCATGCGCCTTGACGAAGTCCCCTTTTTCGAGCAAGTCAAGCGATAGCATGAAGTATTCCGGCGATGGAACGACTCGCGTAATACCGGTAACCGCCCCGGAGGTGACCTGGCATTCCGCGCGGTCGGCGACCGAAAGAAAAAGTCCGACCAAGAGACCGACCACCCCTAAATGAATCCTGCTCATTTTTTGTCTTCCTAATTTGTGGTTCGCAGTCGAGAATCGTCAACCCGCAACAGCGCGGGCGCCTTCGACGCTCCGCTCAACGGGAGACGCTATTTTTTTTCTTCACAGCGTTCGAAAATCCGGCGGACAAGCGCCTTGTCCTTGACGGGACCGCCGAGCTTGATATGCAGTTTACCCATGGCGAGCATTTTCGGACCGAGCATCGCATCCTTCATCGCCAGGATCGGATTGAAGTCGTTAAAGAATCCTCGAAATTTATAGTCGGCGACAAGTTCCAATTCGTTCAAGCGTCCATTGCGGCGAAGCGTGCCGAGGAACGCCTTCTGGAAGGCGACGATCCGCTTGAGTTGAGGATGGACGCAGTTCCTTTCGACGGCGATCTGTTTGAGCGCCTCCATAACGCCGGCAATGTTGACCGATTTCGGGCAGCGGGTCGAACAGGTCAGACACGAGACGCACTGCCATGCCGCCGTGGTTGACGCCGCTTTGTCGACTTCACCGTATTGCACCCAACGGATCAATGTGCTCGGCAAAATGTCCATTTGGTCCGCCATCGGACACCCCGCGGAGCACTTTCCGCACTGGTAGCAGTCCGCGACCTGGGTGTGAGCGAGAAGCTCGACATATTGAATATCCGGATTCTTCGGTGTCTCGTGCATCGACGTTTTCCGTTGAAAGATGTTCGGGCAATGAAATAATTTGCGACAGCCTTGCAAAGAGTATATAATAACAGATAATATCGGGCATTGCAACCGACTTTTTCCTTCCTCTCCCGTTCTCGAATCGATCGGTTTTCAAAAAAAATGCGGTATTCCATCGACTACAACTCCACGCTTGGAACGCTGCTCTGGAACCTCGATTTCCTGACGGTTGCTCTCCTTTGTGTCGCCGCTCTTGTCGGTATCACGATCTGGAAAGGAAAGGAACAGCGACACCGGCCGGCGATTGCGACGGCATGGATGGTTTCCATGGTCCTTCTCGTTCTCGCCGGATTTTGGACCCGATATGCCGATCTGAATGCGCGGGAATATTGGAGCACCGTTTACCGCACCATCACGCAATCGTACGAAACGTCGCTGGAAGAATTGGGACACGGCGAACTGCCACACGACGCCTCCGCCGAAAAATTGCCGCTGTACGACAAGCTGCTCAAAATCTGTGAACGCTGGCAGAAAGAGAATCCGTTCGTCGCTTGTGTTTGCACCTTCGCTAAAATCGACGCGGAAACTTATGTTTACATCCTGGGGCCGGAATCGGATTACGACGGCAACGGTATCGCGGACAAGGAAATCGAAGCCTTTTTTCCTCCCGGAGAGCGATACCTTTACGACGGCGAAAACGACCCGGATCTTGTCGAGGCGATCAGTTTGGGAACCTCGACCGTCTCTCCGTTTCCGTTCTTCGAAGACGGAATCCATTACGTCACCGCCGCCGTTCCGTTCAGCAAACAAGGCGGCAAAATCGATTCGGCGATCTTGGTCGACTTTCTCGGCGACCGCTGGATCGCCAACGTCTCCGCCGCTCGCAAACCGCCGCTCTACACCGTCGGCGGCGTCCTGTTCGTGCTGTTTCTTTCGTTCATCGCGTCGGTCATGGTGCGGGAATCGTTGGACCACGTCAACGAGGCGAAAGGGAAAATCGAAGAGAGCGAGTTGATGTATCGAAAGATTTTCAACAATTCGTTCGATGGCATCGCGCTGCTCAGGGAAGGACGATTCGTGCTCTGCAACGAAAAAATGGTCCAATTGTTCAACCTTTCCGAAGCGACGCTCCTCCAGTCCGGGTCGTTCATCTACTCGACCGCCTCCTCGAAAGCGACCGCCGAGGACAATGCCTTGGCGGCCCGACTCATGGAAGCCGCCCAAGACGTCAAGCCGCAGATTTTCGAGTGGACGTACCACAAACCGGAAGGGGACATTCGGGTCGAAGTGGCAATCGACGACATCGAATTGGAAACGGAACCGTATTCGATTTGCAGCATCCGCAACCTGTCGGAGCACGATCGGGCGGTCGAAGCGGAGCGGGCATCCAAGGCGAAGAGCGAGTTCCTCGCAACGATGAGTCACGAAATCCGCACGCCGCTCAACGGCGTGATCGGCCTTTCCGATCTTTTGCTGGAAACGGAGCTTGCGCCGAAACAGCAGGAGTACGCCAAGTACATTAAGGAGTCCGGCAAGTCGCTCCTGTTCCTGATCAACGACATCCTCGACTTTCCGAAGATCGAAGCGGGAAAAATGGAGATCGAAAGCGAGGAGTTCGAACTCCACGACACGACGGAGTCGATCCTCGGCATTCTCGGAGCCCGGGCGTCGGAAAAGCAATTGGAGCTCTGCGGCGTCTTCGACAAGGGGGTTCCGTACAACGTGATCGGCGACTCCGGTCGGCTACGGCAAATCCTCTTGAATCTGGTCGGCAACGCGATCAAGTTCACGGAATCCGGAGGCGTGAAGGTTCAGGTTTCCGTCGACAACCCTTCCGACGCCGTCGGTAAAATCGTGGTCCGTTTCGAAGTGATCGACTCCGGAATCGGAATTCCGGAAGAGCGGATGCATCGGTTGTTTCAATCCTTTTCGCAGGTCGATTCCTCGTCGGCGAGAAAATACGGCGGAACCGGTCTCGGCTTGAAAATTTCGCAGCTTTTGGTCAAGCTCATGGGGGGCGACATCGGCGTCCGAAGCGTTGCCGGAAAAGGCTCGACGTTCTGGTTCACGCTGCCGTTCGGTCAAGTCGCGGCGCCGACGCCGATCTTCAGCGTGAAACACGGAATGATCGACCTGAAGGGGAAACTCGCGGTGATCGTCGACGACAACGACTTCCAACGACGGGCGATTCTCGATCAGTTGGCGTCGTGGGGAATGAGCGTTTCGTCCTTTTCACGAAAAGAGGATGCGCTGGAAGCGTTCCGAAAAGCCGCCGAAGAAGGACAACCGTTCCAGTTGGCAATCGTCGACAGCACGATCGCCGACGCCGACGGAATCGAGTTGATCGAAGACATCAAAGATGATCCGTCGCTCCAGGATACCGCCCTGATTCTCTTGACGCCGTTGACGGAAGACGTCGACATCGCCGTGGTTCACTCCGCCGGGGGGGATACGCAAAAGATCACGAAACCGGTCTACAGCTCCGCGCTGTTCGACGCCATCGTGACGGCTCTTTGCGAAGGGGACACGACGAATATCGACAAAATCAGGGAAGCGTCCGCCCAGCGTCAAATCGAGGCAAACGCCGCCGCCAATCCGAATCTGGCGTTTGTTTCGCCGCTCCCCCAGTCGATCAAGCCGAAAATTCTCGTCGCGGAAGACAATCGGGTCAACCAACTGGTCGTTCGCGAAATCCTGACGAAAGCGGGAATCGACTGCGAAATCGTCGAAAACGGCTTGAAGGCGTGCGAAGCGTCCGATTCGGACCTGTTCCACTTAATCCTGATGGACTGCCAAATGCCCGAAATGGACGGGTTCAAGGCGACCGAGTTGATCCGACACCGGGAAATCGTCGAACGGCGGCGGCGAATTCCGATCATTGCGCTGACCGCCAACGCCACGCAAGGAGACGAGCAACGCTGCCTCGACGCCGGAATGGACGCCTATTGCAGCAAACCGATCAATCCGAAAACGCTCCTTTCGGCGATTCAGCTCTGGTTGACGAAGTCGAATCCGTAGGTAGGTTGCCGACCGCCGGGCGGCAACATCCGGTACTCCGGACTCAAACACGGCGTATCGGCTAAATAGAGTGCGGCCTGTATTTCTGAAAATACGGCGCACGCGACCGCTCGGCGATGGGTCGCCTACCCTTCAATATTTGCCTTATTGCTTCTTATTGATCAGCGCAAAGATTTCCGCGCGGCTGGAGGGATTCTTGAGGAATCCGCCGCGCAGCGCCGACGTGACGCAAAGAGAGCCGGGCTTCTTCACGCCGCGAACCGTCATGCAGGTGTGTACCGCTTCGACGACGACGGCGACCGCTTTGGCGTCGAGCTCTTCGTAAAGAAGCGTTGCGATTTCTTCGGTCATCCGTTCCTGAACCTGCGGACGGTGCGAGACGACTTCGACGACCCGACCGAGTTTGCTCAAACCGATCACGCGTCCCTTCGGAATGTATCCGATGTGGACCTTCCCCATGAACGGCATCAGGTGATGTTCGCAAGTACTGTTGAAACTGATGTCCCGCACCAACACGACTTCGTTGTACGTTTCGGTGAAAAACTTTTTCGTGAACTGCCGGGGATCTTCGTGCAAGCCGCCGAAAAGCTCCTTATACATGCGGGCAACCCGCTTGGGCGTTTCGACCAATCCTTCACGGTCCGGGTTCTCGCCGATCGCAATGAGAATTTCACGCACGGCGGCTTCGAGGCGGGGAATGTCGATGGTGTTTGGGGTGGTCATGGTCGCAAAGGGGCTCAAGCATTGTCGAAAAGATCATTTTACCCGGCGCGACTGGACCGTCAACCGAGGCGCGAGTATACTCAAGGAAAGAGCCGGGCGGAACACTTCGCCGCTTCGAAATTGCCCCTCCAGCAAACGACATCTCCATGCTCCACTTAACGCAACTGACGTTTTGTCTTATCGCCTTGTTTGGTTTGAACGGACCGGACATTCATCTCGATGAGTCCCCCGCCAAGCCGGGCGAATGGGGTTGCCGACCGTTCGACGGGCAAACCGTCGCCGTATCGCCGCCGAGTTTCGTTTGGCGGCCGATGAAAGAGATCGTTCGATGGGAATTGAAGATCGATTCCAAGCCGACATATGCGGTCAACAATCTTGAGTTCAACGTCCATACGCCGCCGCAAACGCTGCCGCCGGGAAAATACACCTGGATTTATCGCGGTTTCGACAAGAACGGAACGCCGACCACCTGGAGTGCGAAAAGAACATTTACCGTTCCGGAAAACGCCAAACCGATGCCGCTCCCTTCTCGCACGGCATTGCTCGGACGGATTCCGAAGTCGCATCCGAGAATTTTCGTGCTCCCCGGCGGAATGGGGCGACTGAAAGAACTCGCGAAAACGGAACTCGCCGCCGATTACAAAGAACTCGTCAACAAATGCGACGCCCTGTTGAAAAATCCGCCGGACACGACGGAGCCGCCGCTGTATCAGGACAAAAAGAATTGGAAACAAGAACTCGACGTTTGGTGGGGGAACCGGCTCAAAACGATCGCCGTGCTCGAAAACGCCGCGTTGCTCGCTTTTGTTGGGAAACTCGACGGTAACGAACAGTACGCCGAGCTGTCGAAAAAACTGCTCCTCGCCGCCGCCGAATGGGATCCGAAAGGAGCGACCGGTTTTCGTTACAACGATGAAGCCGGCATGCCGTTCGCTTACCATTTCGCCCGAACATACACGTTCCTGAACCCGATGCTGAGCGATGCCGACAAGGAACGCTGCCGTTCCGTGATGGCCATTCGCGGCACGGAAATGTACAAGCATCTTTGCCCGAAACAGTTTTGGACGCCGTACGAATCCCATGCGAACCGCGCCTGGCATTTTCTGGGAGAAGTCGGGCTGGCGTTTCACGGCGAGATTCCCGAGGCGGCCGATTGGGTCTGGTTCGCCATGAACGAGTTTTACGCAACGTATCCCGTCTGGGCCGACGACGACGGCGGCTGGCACGAAGGGTTGCTGTACTGGAATTCGTACCAAACCCGATTCTGTTGGTGGGCCGATGCGATGAAAGCGGTGTTCGACATCAACGCTTTCGACAAACCGTACTATTCGCAAATCGGATTCTTCCCGATGTATGTCGCGCCGCCGGGGAAAAACGGCGACACGTTCGGCGATCTCTGCAACGAAACGAAATCCCGGTCGAATTTGGAACTCGTCGACATCGTCGCGATGCAATCCGGCAATCCGTATTGGCGGTGGTATGTCGATGCGCATGGTCCGTACAAACCGCCGGCGACGTATTACACGTTCCTCAGGAAAGCGGCGGCGCTCGATCGCCAACCGGTTGCCGCGAAACCGCCGACCGATTTACCGCAATCGAAACTCTTCGCCGGTATCGGACTTGCGGCGATGAACACGACGATTCTCGACGCCAAGGACGACGTTCAAGTCTTGTTCAAATCGGCTCCGGCGCCGTTCGGTGGACATTCGCACGGCTACGACGCCAATAATTCGTTCATTTTTTCAGCGTGGAACGAAAGCCTGTTGATCAACAGCGGCCGCCGCGATTATTACGGCAGTCCGCACCACCGCGATTGGATGTGGTCGAACCGTTCCGAAAACAACATCACGGTCGACGGCATCGGTCAATTGAAACGGAGCAACGCCGCCGTCGGAAAAATCGAGCGATTTTCAACCACGCCGGAGGTCGATGTCGTCGTCGGCGAAGCATCCGAAGGATTTCGGGACGAAAAGAACGAACGAATTCTCGATCGGTTCACCCGGAGTGTCGTCTTCGTCAAGCCGGACCTGTTGATCGTGTACGACCGACTCAAGGCGGTCAAGCCGTCGAGTTTCGAGTATTGGTTGCACGCCAAGTATCCGTTCCAGCCGCTCGACGTCTATTTTCCGGACGGAAAATCGGCGACGAACGACGCCGTGTTCGGAAATTTTCTCAAGGAGAAATTCAAGGAGGTGAAAATCACCGAACCGGAAGCGGTGCAACGCATCGCACCAATCACGAAATCAGAGGGGATCGGCGTCCGTGTCGACAAGGCCGCCTGTCGGATCGATCTGCTTCTCCCGGAGAAGCTGGAGTTCACGCAGACGAACCAATACGATCCGAACCCGCAGCCGAAAATCAAGGTTCGAGAATGGACGCTCACCGCAACGACGCCGGAAAAGAAAAGCGACGCCGAATTCCTGCTCGTCGTCCGTCCGTGGAAAGTCGCGGCAACCGATTCCGTTCCTCAAACCGACGTTTCGTTCAAGCGGGACGGCGAGAAGCTCGTTCTCACGGCGGTCGGCGGCGGCAAAACAAAAACGATCACGATTTCCGAAACAGGGAACGTCGTGATCGAATCTTTTTGACGAAAAGCCGCGCTGCGCGGCTAAAACGCAAGCGACAGGTCAACCGGTTCGGCCTACTTGTTCAGCTTTTTGAGGCGAATGTTTTTGACTTCGACCTTCATCGGCGGGCCGGTGTGGGCTTGGATCGCCACGATTCCGCCGGCGCGGCGGACCTTCGTGTCGTCGTCGGTGCAGATGCTCATGACGTGTCCGTTGATCTTGTTGGTGAACGTGAATCCTTGCGCGGTGATTTCGTAGGAATTCCAGTCGGCGACTTTGATTTCCTTCTTCAACGCTTCGTTTTCGGCGAACTTGCGCACTTCATGCGGCTGCTTCTTTCCCTCTTCGAGAACCGTTTCCTGGCCCCGGAGGCAGAGAATACCACGGAATCCCTCTCCGTAAAGAATTCCGGAGTAGGTGTGCCCGCCGTCGAAGTCGGCCTGATATCCGAGAACGCTGAATTTCTTGTTGGGGTCCGGATTCATCCAACTGCGGTACTGCATTCCGGAGTTCCCCGGATTCGACAGCTTAATGTCGAAACGGAGCACGAAATTATCGACTTCGCCCCCTTTCCAAATGAGGAACGTGTTGTAGGCGATCTTCGAGGGGCCGTTGTCGCTGGTTTGGCCGACGATCGAACCGTTTTCCACGCTCCAAATATCGGGATTTCCCTCCCAATCCGTCAGGTCCTTGCCGTTGAAGATCGACACGAAACCTTCTTCTTTTTCCGCATCGGCGACATCTTGCGAAAAAGCGGTGCCGCTCACGAGAGCCAAAGCCAAAAAGCACGTCAATGCCCGAAACAGCATCATGTTCATCTCCTGAATGGTTTTAAGTCAACGTGTTTGAAATAGTCTTTTGTATGATAGTGCTCTTCGCACCAAAAGAAAAGGGGCCGACATAAAAACACCGACAACGCAGCCGGTCCGGCAGCAAGTTTCACTTTTTTGCGGAACGCTTGCATTTCAAGTTGGGGGAGGTTAAAATCCCCGTATTCGTCCATGGGGCTCCATGGCGGAAGCTCCTGCACAGTCGATTCCTCGTTCCTTTCCGTTCCATGCATCCTTTTCGATTCCGCCTACCTCCGAACAGCATCCCCCGTTCTCTGCTGCGAAAATCGTTCTTCGCTTCCTGGGGGCGGATTCCGCGTCCGGCGCAGGTCCAAGTCGAAGAGAATGAACTGCTCGTTCGCCCCGAAGGAAAAGGGAGCGGTACGCTTCACGTTTTCTGGCCGCATCGGTTTCTCGGCGTGACCGTGGAATCGACCGACTCCCTCTTGCCGCGTCAGACCCCGTTTTCATTGGCGAAAGAGCTCAGCCGCGGCGCCTTGGGGCGACTCTTGAAAAAAATGTTCGAATGGCAGACGATCGGCTTTCGGCCTCCCGACAATCTCACCCAAGCGGTTCAAACCGTCTCCAAACGGTTTGCCAAGGCGGCAACCGAAAATTTTGAGGATCCGGAAGTCGAAAAAGAGTTCAGCGACATCCTGGAGCAACTCAGCCTGGTCGGTTTGGACGCTTCCCGATATTTTTCGGAACAGACATTGGCTTGGCGCATTCGAACCGGCGACAAGATTCCGACCCAATTGGGGGTCGACATCAGTTCGCAGGGAATCGAAACCCCGTACGAATTCGAGCTCTACTCCGGTTTTCTTCGTGACGCCTTCCACACCGTTCTGCCGATGCCGAGTTGGCGTGAGCTGGAACCGGAACCGGGAGTCTTCCAATGGAAAATGCTCGAAGAACGGCTGGTCACCCCATTACGGTTCGGGTTTCAGATCGTCTTGGGGCCGCTGCTCCGCTTTGACTTGGCCGCTTTTCCCCTCTGGTTGCTCGCCAAGATCAAAGAGCCGGGCTTTCTCGAAGATCGTGCCGCGAAATTCGTGAACACCGTGACGGAAAAATACGATTACCTCGCGGATTCGTGGATTTTGGCCAGCCGAATCAACTCGCACCAAATCCCGGAAGTCCCCATCACCCGCGGACTTGAAATCGTCCGTCTGCTTGCGCAGCAGATGCGCAGTCGGACCATCGCCAAGCCGATCATCGTCGGCATTGACCGTCCTTGGGGCGAATACGGACTGGGGCGCGTTCCGGAAATCGATCTCGTTCAAATCGCCGAAGTGCTCGCCGGTTCGCAGGAAATCGATGCGATTCTCATCGAAATGAACCTCGGACTCGATGTTCAATCGACGTTCCCGCGCGATCCGATTTCGATTGGGAGCATGATCGACCAATGGAGCTTTATCGGGAAACGGATCTATGCCTCGATTTCGGTCCCCAGTGCTTCAGACACCGACCCGTTCGACGGAACGCTGAGCGACGAATTCCAATGGTCCGAAGGACTCCAACAGTTGTGGGCGGAAACGTTGCTCTCGACGCTCCTTGCCAAACGGACCGTTCACGGTATCTTCTGGTCGCCGTTGCAGGACATTGATGCGACGACACGCGAAGACACCAAAACATTGGAAACGCCCGGCTTGGCCTACCGTGGGCTCATCGACGACCAACGGGTGTTGAAACTTGCGTTCCAGCAATTCGGCGAGTTCAAGAAAAGCGTGCTGAAATGAAGGGAACGTGTTTCGTCTGCATCCTCTGCTTGACGGTTGCGTTCACGACGTTTGCGGCGGAGGAAACGACGCCGTTTCAGCGACGGCTCGACGCGGCGGTCGATCGGGGAATCGACTATCTGATCAAGCGGCAACGTCCGGACGGTTCCTTCGGAGAGCCGACCGATCTCTACGGCGGCCATCCGGCGGTCGCGGCGTTGGCCGGTCTGGCAATGATCGCCGACGGAAGCACGCCGCAAAACGGTCGCCACGCCGAAGCGGTCGCGGCGACGCTGGATTATCTCTTGAAGCAAACGACGCCGAACGGCCTGATCAAGGGGAGCGAATTCCAGCCGATGTACGGACAAGGGTTCGCCGTGCTCTTTCTCGCCGAGTGTTACGGAATGTCCGACCGCCGCGACTTGAAACAAAAATTGGAAGCCGCCGTCGACTTGATCGTCCGAACGCAAAACGTCCAAGGGGGCTGGCGGTACGAACCCCGTCAAGTTGACGACGCCGATATTTCCGTAACGATAACGCAACTCAACGCCTTGCGGGCGGTCAAAGGGGCCGGGCTTTTCGTTCCGAATGAAACGATCGACAAAGGGGTCGCGTTCGTGAAGAATTGCCAAAACGACGACGGCGGATTCCGGTACCGCTTGGAGCTCAAGGAAAGCGGGTTTGAACGAACCGCGGCGGCGATCTCTTCACTCCAGAGCGCCGGAATTTACGAAGGAACTGAAACCGATCGCGCGTTCCGATTCCTGGAACGACCGGCGAAGCTCCAGTACGCCGCTTACGGGCGTTATTACGCCGCCCTGGCAATCTGGTGCGCCGGGAAACACTCGCCGATCGATTGGGCGGATTGGTTCACACGGAACGCAACCGAACTCCTTGATTCGCAGCAACCGGACGGCGCTTGGCGATCGACGATTTCGACCGACGCGGACACGGCGATGAATTTGATTCTGTTGCGCATTCCGTCGCAGTACCTGCCGAGTTTGCAAAAATAAACAACTCCATTCGCACTACGCGGCCAAAACGCAAGCGATTCATTATCCGTTATGGAATTTCTGCCGACTGCTTCGATCGACAATATTCGTCGGTGTGCCGCAACGCTCCAAACGATTCGTCGGTTCTTCGACGAGCTCGGATTCGTCGAGGTTCGGACGCCGATTCTCTCCGCCGATTCCGTGGTCGATCGATACGTCGAACCGGTTGCAGTCGCCGATCCCGGATTGCCGGTGAACATTCATGGAACGAAAACGTATTATCTGCAAACGTCGCCGGAATTCGCGATGAAACGGCTCCTCGCCGCCGGACTGACCGCCATTTATCAGATCACGCCGGTCTTTCGAAAAGGAGACCGCGGCTCCATGCACAACGTCGAGTTCACGATGCTCGAATGGTACCGGGTCGGCGACGATTATTTATCGGGACGAAATCTCCTCGCCGACCTGATTGAAGTCGTGTTGGGCAAAACGGTCCAACAGCGTTCGTTCGGCGACCTGTTTCGGGAACAGACCGGACTCGACCCGCACCGAACGCCGCCGCGGCGGTTCCGGGAATTCGCCGACTCGCTGAAAATTCCGTATCCCGACGGTTTCGACGACGAAAACTGGATCGACCTGATTTTCTCTGAAACCGTGCAACCGACGATCAACGCAACGCTTGTTTACGATTTTCCGGCGTTCCAATCGCAACTCGCTCAAACACGGGTCGACGCCGACGGCAACACGGTCAGCGAGCGGTTCGAACTTTTTTTGAACGGGATCGAACTCGCCAACGGATACCACGAACTTTTGGACGCCGCCGAACTTCGACAGCGATTTCTTCGAACCAACGAAC